>DATJMI010000060.1:0-42920 GCA_035508775.1 Methylacidiphilales bacterium | reverse complement strand
ATGCCATCGGCGTTTGGACTGATCTCAACGAGCTTACCGGGTATGGCCAGACACATAAATTGTCTTCCTAAAAATCATCGATTCGATTATGCCACCGCCACTTTCTCAGAACCACTTCTTTGTGTAAGGGACCAACCAGCGGCCACAGCCTGCCCCAACGAAAGACCGCCGTCGTTGGCTGGCACCCGCTGGTGCCAGTAAGGCTTGAATCCCGATTCGATCAGGCACCGGACGCTTCGCTCAATTAGATACCGGTTTTGGAAACAACCGCCGGTCAGGACGACTTTTTCTTCCCCGGCCCGCCGGGCCACGGCAACGATCATCTCAGCCAGGGCGTTGTGAAATTTCGCGGCGATCATTCCCATGCTCTCTTGCCGGCGGACATCAGCCACTATTTCCTCGACCATCGGCTCCCAGTCGATCACGGCCAATTCGTCTTTTTTCAAGTGGAAGCCGTATGAAGCTTCGATGCCGGGTGTGACCGCAAATTCGAGAGCCATCGCTGCCTGCCCCTCGAAATGGGCGATCTGGCGTAAGCCGGTCAGCGCCGCGACCGCATCGAAAAGCCGGCCTGCACTCGATGTGACCGGCGACTGAAATCCCTTTTCGAGCATCCGCCGAACGAGAGCAAGATCTATCGGCGAAAAATCGCGAAATGGCGCGAGATCACGCTGTTCGAGCATGCCGTTCCCGCCCATGACGAACAAGAGACCGAGCGCGGCGCGACGCGGTTCCCGGATGGCGGCCTCGCCCCCCGGCAATCGAAACGGGCGTAAGTGCGCGATTCGCCGGAACGATTCCCGTTCCGCAAGCAGGAATTCTCCTCCCCAAATGGTGCCATCGGGCCCATAACCGGCGCCATCCCACGCGACACCCAGAGCCGGGCCTTCGATTTCATTTTCCGCCATGCACGAAACGACGTGAGCCCAGTGATGTTGGATCAGGCAGATAGGCACGCCCCATTGTGATGCGTGCTTGGTCGAGAGATAATCGGGGTGCAGATCGCAGGCGACCAAGCCGGGCGTCGTGGCATAAAGTCGCGGCAGGTCGGCCGCGACGGCCCGGAAAGCGGCGTGAGCCTCGCTTGTTTCGAGGTCTCCGATGTGCTGGCTGATGAATATCTCGGTCCCAATATTCAAAGCAACGGTGTTTTTCAAATGGGCGCCCACCGCCAATATGCACGGCAGCGATGCTTTCCGGTGAATGGGCAACGGCGCGTAGCCTCGGGCCCGGCGCAGCATCATTTCCCGGTCGCAGACCACACGCACAACCGAATCGTCGGCATGCCGCACAATGGGGCGGTTGTGGGTCAGGAAAAAATCGGCGATGCCGGCAAGGCGCCGCAAGGCTTCCCCCTCTTCGATGCAAATCGGTTCATCGCTTAGGTTCCCACTGGTGGCGACAACCGGGAAACCTAGATCGCGCAACAGGAGATGATGCAGTGGTGAGTAAGGCAGCATGACTCCGAGGTTGGGATTGCCCGGCGTCAGGGACGCCGCCAGCCGGGACGTCCGCCGCTGGAGCAAGACAATGGGCGCTTCCGGCGAAGACAGCAGCCTCTCCTCGAGATCGGAAATCAGGCAATCCTGGCGGACTGATTCAAGCGAGGGATACATCACGGCCAGCGGTTTTTCTTCCCGCCGTTTGCGCTCACGGAGACTATTAACCGCCGTTTCGTTACGCGCATCGGTTATCAACTGGAATCCCCCAACGCCCTTCAACGCCACGATCCCACCGCCCAGGATTTTTTCCACTGCCTGGCGCAGGGCGTCGTCGCGCCAAGCCAGAACTTTTCCACGCGCATCCCACCATTCGAGATGCGGCCCGCAGGCGGGGCACGCGTTCGGCTGGGCATGAAACCGGCGGTCTGCGGGGTCCTGATATTCATAATTGCACTGCGGACACATGGCGAATTTCTTCATCGAGGTATTGCTTCGGTCGTAGGGCACCTCCTCGATGATGGTGAAGCGCGGACCGCAATGGGTGCAATTGGTGAAGGGATAACGGTAACGCCGGTTGTCCGGATCGAAGATTTCTCTCAGACAATCGGCGCACGGCGCGATATCGGGAAGAATGAACGCGGTCTTTACGCCGCTTTCGTCAGACGGACGGATTTCAAAGTTCTTGAAACCGGCCGCGTCCAGAAAGAAAAACTCAAGGCTTTGGATGATGGCCTGCGGCGGTTTTTCCTTCTCGATTCGAATGAGGAATCGGCGCAGCGCAACACCGTCGCCCTCGATTTCAATGAACACACCCCGCGATGAATTTTGCACCCAACCTTTCAGCCCAAGTTCCAGCGCCACCCGGTAAACAAAGGGCCGGAAACCGACACCTTGGACGGCGCCACAGACGGTTATCCTAACGCGTTCGATGGGAGAAATCATGGGCGAATGATTTCCATAGAAGAACGATGCACTGCCTTTATCCGGTGCGTCAACGAGTCTCTGACTCTGTTATCCCACAGGAGGACCAGAAGGAAGGCTGAACGGTAAAGCGAGCCCAAGCCTCGAATTGTTCGCGAGAGATATTGCATTCGATGTTGTCCACCCGAGTCTCGATCAGGATCAAGCGGAATCCGGTATCTCGCCTCGATGCGCTGGGCAGGCAGGCCTGCTGTGCCCGCAATTTCCAGAGCTGATTGATGATCACCGCTTCGGTAACGACCCGTGCAGGGCCGGTGAAATTGACCACCGGGCCGCGTAAATCGTTTCCGAACATCCAATTGACGAATGGTTTTCGCTTCAATGCTTCGGCTTCCCGGCTCTCTGAGGAGGACCAGGCATAAAGAAGTGGAAAGGGGTTAAAACCGACCGTTGGCATCCAACGGGCTTGAGGCCGGCCGGAAACGTCGACTGTGGTCAATACGCCGGGTCGTGAGCCATCCGCCAGCTTGCGCGCAAGGCGCACAATGAAGTCGATGTCCGTGACGGAGAGGTTTTCTTCTTTTGCGGGACGGAAAGTGATAGTGGGGATGAGGCGGCGGTGCATAGAAGTGATTCGTGGAAGGAAGTAATTGAGCGGGATGATTATTGGATACGCCGACCGGTTTGGGCCGTTCCCGTTGCCTCGGTGGAGGCGGGTGCTCGGGGGTCGATGTGCATCGGCACTTCGTCGCGCCAGGAGGAAGTGTCGATGAGGGAATAGCCCTGCAAAGCCTTACGGTATTCTTCCCGCTCGAAAGATTCCGGCGTCCCGGTATCGCGCCGGCTTAAATTCCCGCGTACTTCCTGCAGGGAGGTGATGTGGCTGTTCTCCATTCGCCGTTCGAGTTCCTCTTTGATCTCCAAGAGCCAAGAGATGCCGCGTTGCAACAACACCGAGCAGACTTGCGTGATGCTGGCGCCGCAGAGAATCATCTTCAACACATCAGCGCCCGACCGGATGCCCGTGCTGGCGGCTAGATCGATGTGCACCTGCGAATAAAGCAGCGAGAGCCACCGCAGTGGCAATCGGTTTTCCGCCGCCATGCTCAGACGCAAAGAAAAGCGGGGGCTCATGGTGTCGAGATCGATATCGGGCTGGTAGATGCGGTTGAATAGGACAACGCCATCGGCGCCTGCCTCATCAATTTTGGCGATGATCCGTGCCAGATTGGTGAAAAATGGCGGCAACTTCACAGCCAATGGCAGGACGGTTGCCTGCCGCACGGCCTTGACCACCTCTAGGTAGCTCGCCTCGACCTGAGCCGAGGAAACGGCGGGATCGAGGCTCAAGTTGTAGATATTGAGTTCGAGAGCATCGGCTCCGGCCTGTTCAATCTTGCAAGCATAGTTGATCCAGCCTTCCAGCGTTGTGGCATTCAGGCTGGCGATTACCGGAATGGTCAGCGCCTCGCGCGCGGCATGGATCTCATCGAGATAACAGTCGGGATGTCTTTGACGCCTTTCATAGGGGTCTTCAAAAAGGGAGTGGAGCACCACCGCCCCGGCCCCGCAGTTTTCCATTTCCAGCAGTCCGTCGAGATGCTCTGAAAGGGGTGAAGCCGACGGAACTAGAGGCGAACGGAACCGCAATCCGAGATAATTCGTGGAAATGTCTGGTGCTGAAGTTTTCATAAATCCCGGATGACCTGAACCAAGCCATCCTGCCGCTGTTGTACCTTGAATCCGAATTGACGGCAGACATATAGCATCTCGTGGTTGGCCACCAGTACCTCGCCCGTTAGCTGTTTGAAACCGTTCGCCCGCGCCAAAGTCATCAGATGCTTAATCAGGGCCGAACCGATACCGCGACCTTGGGCCTGATCGTGGACCAAGATGGCGAAATCGGCCATTGGTGGATCTTCCGTCCGGCTTAGGCGTCCGACGCCCAAAATGGCGCGGGACGATGGCGCCAAACCCGAACATTCCGCCACCAGCGCGAACGAGTCATGGCTATTGGTGCAGATACGTACCAGGCGGTGGTGTTTGACCCGGGCTTCAAGCGTCATGTGCTCGAAATAGCGGGAGTAGACGCTTTCTTCCGAAAGCGCGCGGTGAAACTCCACCATAAGCGGTTCATCCTCCGGTTTAATCGGTCGCAACAACAGCTTTCCAAAATCACGCACCCGCAAGAGTGCCCTGAGCCGTATCCATTGTGCGCTGCTGGAAAGACCGACTGCCGAAGCTGTTTTCTTAAGGGTTTTGCCGGAAATCGGAAGCCGAGATTTTGAAGATGGAGCCAAGGTGTTCATGGTGGAAGATTCCGCCATAATATGAATGTTTGCCGCGTAATCAGCTATGCGGCAATTGGTCAAGACTGGCCGGAAATTGCTCCCCAGGTGATAATTCAAAATGTTATTTGAGTGGGCAAAAGGGTATAACCTGTCAAAATTACTTTATGCTGAAGTCGCATGAGATCATTCGACAGCTCTCCCAATCGTCCATCTACCGCGATTATGAGCAGGCCTTCAGCAAGGCGACTCATCTGCCACTTTCCATTCGCCCACACGAAATCTGGCGGCATGCCCTTGGGGGCAAAAAGAATGAAAATCCCTTTTGCGCCTTGCTGGCCAAATCGAGCAAAAGCTGTGCGGCCTGCTTGCAGGTGCAGCAAAAAATCGCCGAAGGGGGGATGGACCAGGCCAACACAGTCATGTGCTTCGCCGGGCTCAATGACACGGCCGTGCCGATCCACGTTGGATTGGAAGTGATCGGGTTTCTCCAAACCGGGCAGGTTGCTCTCCGTCCCCCCACTCGCGCCCAGTTTAACAAGATCACCCGTCAACTCATCGAGTGGGGGGCCACCGTCGACTTGAACCGTCTGGAAGATGCCTATTTTCACAGCATCGTACTGACCCGCGAACAGTACGAGGCGATGGTGCGTCTGCTCGAAATCTTCGCGCAACATCTCTCAGTCTTTGCCAACCAGATCATGGTGTATCAGCGCAATGCCGAGCCTCCGTTGATTTCACGGGCCAAAACTTACATCAACACCCACCAGACCGAGTCCGTGTCGTTGGCAGAAGTCGCCCACGCTCTTAACGTGAGTACTTTCTACTTCTGCAAAATTTTCAAAAAGTCAACCGGACTAACCTTTACCGATTACCTTTCGCGTACCCGCATCGAAAAGGCCAAGAACTTGCTGCTGAATCCCAACGTCCGTATTAGCGAGGCTGCTTACGAATGTGGTTTCGCTTCGCTCACTCACTTCAACCGCACGTTCAAGCGCATTGCCGGCGCTTCGCCGACGGCTTATCGGCGGGAGCTGAAACGTTGATCCTCCATTTTGTTCAGGCATGCTGAATGAAATTTTCAGAAGCGGAGGAGAGCGTATAAAGATAAAGCGCGCGTTCAAATGCGGATGGATCGGGACATTTCTCTTGACTCAGGCTCCCCTTGAATTGTTCCACCGATTCGTATTCGTGATGTTCCATCCATTCGCGGAGTTCCTCTTCGATGACGGAAAGATGTTCGATGCCCCGGCGTAGCAGCACCGAGCAGAGCATCGTTACGTCCGCGCCGGCCAAAAGCATCTTGGCGGCATCGGTGCCACGGTGAATGCCGCTGGTGGAGGCCAGACTGACCCGGACGCGCCCGGTCAGCAACGCAATCCAGGTCAGGGGTAATCGCATCGCCATCGGCGTGCTCAGCAGAAGGCGGGGCGCGACTTCAAGCGTCTCGGCATCGATATCGGGCTGATAAAAGCGGTTGAAGAGAACAAGCCCATCGGCGCCGGCTCCCTCCAGGCATTTGGCCATTCGTCCGAAATTAGTGAAGAAGGGCGCAAGCTTGACCGCCACCGGGATGGAGACGACCGATTTGACCTTTCTGACAATCTGCATGTAGGTTTGCTCGATTTCGATGCTGGAGATCTCGAAGTCGGTGGGAATCCAGTAGATGTTCAACTCCAGCGCATCGGCTCCGGCCTGTTCGATCTGCCGCGCATACTCGACCCATCCGCCTAAGGTCGATCCATTCAAGCTGGCGATGACCGGCACCCGAATCCCCGTCTTGGCGCGGGCGATATGCTCGAGGTAAAGATCGGGGCCGACTTTGAAATCGGGCAGCTCGGTAAAATAGTTCAACGCCTCGGGATAACTTTCGGTCCCTTCGGTGAAGTGCCGGAGAAACTCAAAGCGTTCCTCGCGGATCTGTTCCTCGAAAAGCGAATGGAATACAATCGCGGAGGCTCCGGCGTCTTCGAGGCGTTTGATATTGTCCGGATTTTGGGTCAACGGTGAAGAGGAAACAACAAGGGGAGTGCGCAGAGGCATTCCGAGATAGGTGGTGGAGAGATTCATGGGTTGTTTTCGTTGATGGGTTTTGCGTAAAGTGAAACAAGGTAATCATATTTCTGCCGGCGCGCTTCGGCATCTTTTTGAGCTTGTTGAACGAGGCGGGCCGCTTCATCGGGATCGGTCTTAGCCAGTATCTTGAACCGATTCTCCATTTTGAAATAATCGGCGATGCGCATCGTGGGCGGCGCTGAATCGAGATGCAGCGGGTTTTCTCCCGCAGCGGCTAGATCGGGACTGTACCGATAGAGGAGCCACTGCCCCGATTGCACGGCGGCTTTCTGGTTCTGCATTCCGGTGGTCATGTTGATGCCATGGGCAATGCAGTGGCTGTAGGCGATGATGAGAGCGGGACCGTCGTAAGCCTCGGCTTCCAGAAATGCCTTCAGGGTATGTTCGTCCTTGGCACCCATCGCGACCGAGGCGACATAGACGGTGCCGTAATTCATGGCGATCAATCCTAGATCTTTCTTCGGCGCGCGTTTGCCACCGGAAGCAAATTTGGCTACAGCCCCGCGCGGTGTCGATTTTGAGCATTGGCCGCCCGTGTTGGAATAAACCTCGGTATCGAGAAGCAGCACTTTCACGTTGCGTCCGCTGGCCAGCACATGGTCGAGTCCACCGAAGCCGATGTCATAGCCCCAGCCGTCGCCACCCACGATCCAGATACTTCTCCGCACTAGGGTATCGGCCAGAGCCAGCAACCGTCGCGCATCGGGAGTGTCGATGGCGGTAAGCCGTTCCTTCAATTCCGCGATCCGGGCGCGTTGTTCGTGGATATCGGCTTCGTCCCGCTGGGAGGCACGAATGATTTGGATGGCCAGGCCTTCGCCGATTTGAGCGGAAAGGAGTTGCAGTAATTCAATCGCGAATTCCCTTTGTTTGTCGATCGAGACACGGAAACCCAATCCAAATTCGGCGTTGTCCTCGAAAAGAGAATTGGACCAGGCTGGCCCGCGCCCCTCCGCATTCACGGCATAAGGCGTGGTGGGAAGATTGCCACCATAAATGGAAGAACAACCCGTGGCATTGGCGACGATAAGCCGGTCGCCGAACAACTGGGTCAGCAGCTTGAGATAGGGAGTTTCTCCGCAACCACCGCAAGCGCCGGAAAATTCGAAAAGCGGACGTTCGATCTGCATTTCGCGCACGGTGGCGTGGGATATTTTGCGCCGATCGAAATCAGGAATGGCGCTGAAGAAATTCCAATTTTCCCGCTCGGCCTCGCGCAGCGACGCCTGGGGACGCATCGTGATCGCCTTCAAGCGCGCTTCCGATTTATTGCGGGCCGGACAGACATCGACGCAAAGCGCGCAGCCGGTGCAGTCCTCAACCGCGATTTGCAGAGTGTATTGCAACCCTTTCCAGCCGGGCAAGCGGGCTGGATGTAATTTGAACGTGGCCGGCGCATTCGCCAGCACCGGTTCCTCGTAAACTTTGCTCCGGATGACCGCATGCGGGCAGACCATGACACATTTGCCGCATTGGATGCAGACATTGGGATCCCAAACCGGCACCTCCTGGGCCAGATTACGTTTTTCCCATCGGGCCGTTGCGGTGGGATAGGTACCATCAACCGGCAGGGCGCTGACTGGCAGTTCATCGCCGCGCGCCGCGATCATTTTGCCTAGCACATGGCAAACAAAAGGGGGTGCCTCGGGGGATACGGGCGAAATCAGGGCGCGCGCGCTGCCGATTTCGCCCGGAAGCTCGACTTCATAGAGCCGTGTCAACGTCTTATGGACCGCGTTCAGGTTCATTTGCACTAGCTCATCACCCTTTTTCCCGTAAGCTTTTCGGATCGAATTTTCGATCAAGGCGAGGGCTTCCTCGCCGGGCAAAACGGCTGAGATGGCGAAGAAGCAGGTTTGCATGATCGTATTGATGCGACCCCCCATGCCGCATTCCCGCGCCACTTTCGCCGCGTCGATAACAAAGAACTTGGCCCGTTTGCTGATTAATCGGCGCTGGGCGCATTCAGGGAGACTGCTCCAGACCGCGTCCGGACCGCATGGCGTGTTGAGGAGAAAAGTGCCACCGGCGACGAGCTCCTTGAGGACATCGTAGCGGTCTAGGAATCCGGGCTGATGACAGCCGACGAAATTGGCTTTCGAGACTAGGTAGGTCGACCGGATGGGCCGTGGTCCAAACCGCAGGTGGGAAATCGTCATTGAGCCCGACTTTTTTGAATCATAGACGAAGTAACCCTGGGCGTAGTTTTCGGTGTTTTCCCCGATGATCTTGATGGACTCCTTGTTTGCGCCCACAGTTCCATCCGAACCGAGCCCATAGAATACCGCGCGGACGACGTCGTCCGGTTCGATGGAAAATGCGGGGTCGAAGATCAGGCTGGTATGGGTGACATCATCGTCGATACCGACAGTAAAATGGTTTTTCGGTTCGGGCAGGGTGAGATTGTCGAAAACCGCCTTGACCATGGCGGGAGTGAATTCCTTTGAGGAAAGGCCATAGCGTCCGCCCACGACACGAATGTCGCTCCGGCCCTGTTCATAGAGGGCTTGAATGCAGTCGAGCAGTAAGGGCTCGCCTCCCGCTCCCGGCTCCTTGGTGCGGTCAAGCACCGCAAGCGACTTCACTCCGATGGGAAGGGTTCCGATGAAACGGCGCCCGTCGAAGGGCCGATAGAGCCGCACCTTGAGTACGCCCACATTCTCTCCCTGGGAAACGAGGTAATCGACGGTTTCATGGACCGTCTCACAGCCCGAGCCCATTAGGACAATGACCCGTTCTGCTTCCGGATCTCCGTGATATTCGAATAGGCTATAATTGCGGCCGGTCAGGGAGGCGAAGTGGTCCATGATCTTTTGCACTAGGCCGGGACAGTTGGCGTAGAACGGATTGACCGTTTCCCGCGCCTGAAAATAGACGTCGGGATTTTGGGCGGTCCCACGCAGCACGGGATGGTCGGGAGAAAGAGCCCGGGCCCGATGCTCCAGAACATGACTTTCGTCAATCATCCGGTGGAGCACATCTTCGGACAAGATATTGATTTTGGAAACCTCATGAGAGGTGCGGAAACCATCGAAGAAATGGAGGAAAGGAATCCGGGCTTCCAAAGATGCCGCCTGTGCGATGAGAGCGAAATCGTGCGCTTCCTGTACCGAGGCGGAACTAAGCAACGCCCAGCCCGTCGCCCGAGCGGCCATGACATCGCTGTGATCGCCGAAAATGGAAAGTCCCTGGGCAGCTAGCGACCGTGCCGCAACGTGAAAGACGGCGGACGTCAGCTCACCCGCGATTTTATACATATTCGGGATCATCAGGAGTAGACCTTGCGAAGCCGTAAACGTTGTGCTGAGAGAACCGGTTTGCAGAGCGCCGTGGATTGCACCCGCCGCCCCACCCTCGCTTTGCATTTCGATGACGGAAGGCACAGTGCCCCAGAGATTTTTCTTGCCGGCGGCAGCCCATGCGTCGGCCCATTCGCCCATGGGAGAGGCCGGTGTGATTGGATAGATAGCGATAACCTCGTTTAGCGCATAGGCGATGCGCCCGACAGCCTCGTTGGCGTCAAGCGTCTTGAAATCGCAGGCGACATCATTTTTTGCCTTGCCGGGATTAGCCGGTGCCGAGGCTGAGACAGCGGCGGGCCCTTTTTCTAAAGCCGGGGTGCCGGATTCAAGGGTGTTCATAGTGTCATTTCCGCTGTCCATTCGTTTTTCAGTTCATCAAAAACGATGGTGAAACCGGCGTCCAGGCACATTCGGCGCATTCGGTCGTTATCCGGCAGCATCGATCCCGTAATGCGGGCCAGTTGCTCCTGGCGTCCGACTTCGATGAGCCGCGTCAACAGTTCCGTACCCAATCCTTTGCCTTGCCAAGCGTCGCTGATCACCAGGGCGAACTGTGCCTCAGCGAGCCCGTGGGCCCTGTTCAAGCGTCCCACACCGAGAATCTCATGGCGACCGTCCGGATTCTTAAGATCGGCCACCAGTGGAATTTCGCAGGCGTAATCGGTGAAGCAGACGCGGATCAATCTCTCATGGGCAATCCGGCGCTTCAGTTGCAGCATGCCCATGTACCTTTGGTTGACCGTCGATTCTGAAAGCGTGTGGTGAAACTCAACCATCAGCGGCTCATCCTCGGGACGGATGGGACGGATGGTTACCGCCGTGCCGTCAGCAGCTTTCCAGTCGCTTACGTATTGCTCTGGGTAGGGGCGGATGGCGAGTTTGGGTAAATCCTTTTCTTGCGTGGCGGCATCGTGCAGAACGATTCGGGCATCGAGCGCGATGATGTGGTCAGGTCCGGCCAGCAGTGGATTGATGTCGATTTCCTTGATCCACTTTTGTTCGGCAACCAGATAACTGAACCGCACGAGCAATTCTTCCAATTCCGCCAAGTCGACAGGCTTACGGCCCCGGACGCCTTTAAGCGCAGAATAAATTCGCGTCTGTTCCATCATCCGGCGCGCGAGCGTCACATTGAGCGGCGGCAGGCCAAGGGCACGGTCTTTGAAGACTTCGACGAGTTGGCCGCCCGTACCGAACAGCAGCACCGGCCCAAACTGCGGGTCGATGCTGCTGCCTAAAATGAGTTCGTAACCGTCTAGTTTGATCATGGGTTGCACGGTGACACCGAGAAAATCGGTCCGACTACATTTTTTCGCGACCGCATCTTCAATCTCCCTCCAGGCCTTCCGTACCGCTTCTTCGCCTCGCAGGTTCAGTTTCACGCCGCCCACATCGGTCTTATGGGTGATGGTCTCTGAATAAAGTTTTAACACGACGGACACATCCAATCTGCCGGCCAGTTCGACCGCCTCATCTTCGCTTTGCGCCACACCGGTGACAGTGGTGGGAATGCCATAAGCGGCCAGTATCTGTTTCGATTCGAATTCGGTAAGAATGGTGCGTTTGGCCTGGCGAGCTTTCTCGATGATCTCCCGAACGTAGGGCTTGTTGGCCTTGTACCCGACAGATTCCATGGTGGGCCAGGGTGTTTCGTAGAGCAATTTCAGGTTGGAGTTGTAGCGCCACATGGCCGCGAAGGCCCGCGCCGCCGTGTCGGGGTAGGGATAAGCCGGAATTTTCCCTCGGCTCAGAATCTCCGCACCGGCGCTTACCTGATTTCCTCCCATCCAACTGGCCAGAATGGGCTTGTCTGGCACTGGGGGTAATTTCACCAGCATCTCCGCCGTTTCAATCGACTGAGTCATCGACTGTGGCGTGAGAATGACCAAAACGCCGTCGTTTTCCGGGGCACGGGCCGCGATTTCGACTGCCTTGGCATAGCGTTTTGCGTCAGCATCGCCAAGAATGTCGATGGGGTTATTGTGACTCCAAAAGGGAGGCAGTAGTTGGTCGAAGGCATCGAGAGTATCCTTGGAAAGCTGAGCGATTTGCCCGCCTTCGATGATCAAGGCATCGGTAGAAAGCGCCGCCGGGCCGCCGGCATTCGTCACGATGGAGAGGCGTGGCCCACGTGGCCGGGGTTGCTTGCCCAACACCTGCGCCATATTAAAGAGATCGGCGATAGCGTTGACCCGGAGCACGCCGGCTCGGCGAAAGGCCGCTTCCAGCACTTCATCGCTGCCCGTAAGCGACCCGGTGTGCGAAGCCGCTGCCTTGGAGGCGGCCGCCGTCCGTCCTACCTTGAGCACGATGATCGGCTTGGTCAGAGAAACTTCCCGTGCCGCGGAAAGAAATGACCGCGCATCGCCGATGGTTTCCATGTAGATGACGATGCTCCGCGTGTTGGAATCGTCTCCCAGGTGATAGATAAGATCGCCCCAACCGACATCGAGCATCGAGCCGATGGAAATGAAAGCGCTGAAACCGACGTCGTGATTCAGGCTCCAGTCGAGCACCGCAGCGCACAATGCTCCGCTTTGGCTGATGAACCCCACGCTGCCGGGCCGGGCCAGCGGCTGGGCGAACGTCGCGTTGAGCCCGATGCGTGGTATCATGGCGCCCAGGCAATTCGGGCCGATGATTCTCATTCCCGCTTCACGCGAGTATTTCAAAATTTTCTGTTCCAGTTCCGCACCCTGCCCGCCAATTTCCTTGAATCCGGCAGAAACGATAATCGCCCCCTTAACTCCTGCTTCAATGCATTCGGTGACCACTCCGGGCACCGTAACGGCGGGCGTGCAAATAATCGCCAGATCAACCGGTCTCGGAACCTTGCCGATACTAGGGTAGGACGGAACATCCAGAACGCAGGCCCGTTTGGGATTGACGGGATAAACATCGCCCTGAAACGATTCATTCTTCAGGTTTTCCATGAGGGCGCGTCCAACGCTCCTAGGCGTTTCGGTGGCCCCGATAAGCGCCACAGTTTTGGGTGCCAGCATCACGTCGAGAACGGGCCGCCGGGGCCAGACGATGTCATAGGTGGTTTCGGTTTTGCCGGAAGAAGGGAGGGTGCTCATGGGGTGACTCGGATTGAAATTTCTAAGCCAACATAAAAGGCAAGCCCGGTTCAGGCTTCCCCTCCATTGTCCAAAACCGGTTGTTTCTTGCTATCACGCGCTGCGGTCATAGTCCGGCAGGTAATCAAATTGCTCTGAAAAGTGGCTCCCCCACCAAGAAGAGATGCGTTTCGACCAAAAGAGGATGAGAAACCGCAGGTGATCCGAAATAGCTTGGAAGCACAAGAACTCTTCAAAAAAAGGATCAACCATGGCCCCACTTACTCTGAAAAAAATCACCGGCCCCGAGCTTCTGCACGATCCATCCGCAAACAAGGGCACCGCTTTTACCGAAAAGGAACGGGACGCTCTGGGTTTGCGCGGCCTTCTTCCTCCAAGAGTCACCACGCAGGAACTTCAAATGGAGCGCGTCCTGGACAACCTGCGCAAGAAGAGCTCCACCTTGGAGAAGTATATCTATCTTGTGTCATTGCAAGACCGGAACGAGACGCTTTTTTATCGCGTCGTTCTGGAAAATCTCGACGAGATTATGCCTCTCATCTATACGCCGACGGTTGGGTGGGCCTGTCAGGAATATGGTCATATCTTCCGCCGTCCGCGTGGTCTTTTCATCTCGTCCCGGGATACCGGGAAAATCGCGTCCATTTTAAAGAACTGGCCGAATCGCCAAGCACGCGTCATCGTCGTTACCGACGGCGAACGCATCCTCGGTCTTGGCGATCTTGCGGCCAACGGAATGGGCATTCCCGTTGGCAAACTGGCGCTCTACACAGCCTGCGCCGGCATCCATCCGGCCCAGTGTCTTCCGGTGACTCTCGATGTGGGTACGGAAAATGAAAAACTTCTTACCGATCCGCTCTATCTCGGACTTCGCCAGCGCCGGCTCCACGGCGCTGTTTACGACGACTTAATCGACGAATTTATCAGCGCCGTGCAGCAGGAATTTCCCAATGCGTTGATTCAATTCGAAGACTTTGCCAATCACAATGCCTTTCGCTTTTTGAAAAAATACCGGAATCAGGTCTGCACGTTCAATGACGATATCCAGGGAACCGCGGCGGTGGCCTTTGCCGGGATCTACTCGGCCCTGCGCATCACCCGCAAGCCATTGAAAGAACAAAAGCTTCTCTTTTTCGGCGCAGGCGAAGCCGGTACGGGCATTGCCGATCTGGTTGTGGCCGGGATGGTTGAAGAAGGGCTGACCGAAGCCGAGGCGCGCAGGCGTTGCTGGTTTATCGACTCCAGTGGTCTGGTGGTCAAATCCCGGATGGATCTTGCCGAACATAAGGTCCCTTATGCCGTCGACCGGCCGTTAATAAATGATCATTTGGCCGTTATCGATTCCTTTGCTCCCACCGCCCTGATCGGCGCCTCGGGACAGCCGGGAATATTTACCGAAACGATTTTGCAGCGCATGGCAAAGATCAACGAACGTCCGATTATTTTTGCCCTTTCTAATCCGACCTCCATGGCGGAGTGCACCGCCGAGGACGCCTATCGCTATACTGAAGGCCGGGCAATCTTTGCCAGCGGAAGCCCTTTTGCTCCCGTCACCTCAAACGGCAGGATTTTCGTCCCGGGACAGGGCAATAATGCCTATATTTTCCCTGGTGTGGGATTGGGCGTGGTAGCCAGTCAGAGCCGGCGGGTGACAGACGGGATGTTTCTGGCCGCGGCCCGCGCTCTGGCCCGTGAAGTTAGTGAAAAAGATCTCGAAATGGGAAGAATCTACCCGCCACTGGCCAAGATTCGCCAGGTATCCACAGCCATCGCCATGGCTACAGCGGAAGTGGCTTACCGGCAGGGCTTGGCATCCCATCTGCCCAAGCCGGCCCATCTCCACACCTATATCGAATCGCTGATGTACGAGCCACGATACGAAAACTATGTCTGATGGTTTGAGACGACAGGGGTGATAAAAACGAATTGTCTCGAAAATTATTGTTAGTCGTTGGTTTGGGCGAGTAATTCGACCAATTCAAGATCGTGGGCTTCGTCGATCTCCTTCGTCGCCCCACATCCGGGACAGATAAACATATGCCCAACCAGATCATCGCTGGTGATGACCTGATGGTGGCCGCAATTGCAGTTGAAATCGAGGTTGACGGTTTCAATCTGGAGCGGCGCGCCCTCAAGAACTGTGCCAATGGTCAGCGACTGATAGGCTTGGCGAAAGGCCTCTTCGGAAAAGGCACTGCCCCGCTTGAAGCGAACGGACGTTACCTTGGTTGCTTTTTGTTTTTTGATGCCTTCCAGCATCGAGTTTACGATCGATTCGACGATGGAATATTCATGCATGGGCCGGTTCCTGTTTAAGGCCGAACTCCGCGATTTGGTTGTAAATGTGCCGGACCACGGCGGGCAGGGCGGCCCGCACCTTGGGCGAGAGTTCTTCGCGGTAAGTGAAAGATTCTGCCGCCACCGAGACCACCAGAGCGCCGGGACACATCTGAAAGACGGCCTGGGTGTAGGCCAGCAAATTGGCAATATCGAAATGATGTCCGAGCGCGGGGGTATGCGCCATGGCGGGCGTCACCGGTTTGCACGTCCAGGCGCCGGGTTCTCCCTGGCTTGAGGCGTCCACGAAAATCACCAGGTCCGAACGGTGAATCGGCTCGGAGAGTTCCGGCGTCAATTGATGCACGGTCAAGATTGATACTTCCGGGTCGGTAAAACGCTCGGCCAGATCGGCGACTACTTCCCTGCCAATCCCGTCGTCGCCGCGGAGTGGATTGCCGTAGCCAATGACTAAAATACGCTTATGCATCAGCGTTTTACCTCATCCAAAACGGCTCCCCCGGTTCCCAACAATTGAATGTGAAGCGGCATTTTACCCAGAGCGTGAGTTGAACAGCTCAAGCACGGATCGTAGCTGCGAATTACCGCCTCGACCCGGTTGAGCATGCCCTCCTGAAGCCGGTCGCCTTTGACGTAATATTGCGCGACCTGTTTGACGCTTTGGTTCATGGCCAGATTATTGTGGCCGGTGGCGATGATCATATTGACCCAGGTGATCAAACCGTTTTCGTCGATCTTGTAATGGTGCATCAAGGTTCCGCGTGGGGCCTCGGCGACGCCAATGCCTTCAAAGCGGCTCGGCTTGGCGATAGCGCGGACGTTTTTGTCGAGGATATCAGGTTCGTTCAGGAGCTGTTCGATCCGTTCAATGCCGTAAAGAATTTCGATCAACCGCGCATAGTGTTGATGGAAGGAACTGAGAATCACCCCCCGGCGCAAGGCGCGAAACTCGGTCCATTCCCTGTCAGCCAGCGGGGTGCCACAACGATCGATGGCGTTGAGCCGGGCGAGAGGGCCAACCCGGTATATACCGTTCGGATAGCCGAGCGATTTATAGTAAGGCGACTTGAGATAGGTAAATGGCTCGACCGATTCGGCGATGTAATCGGCATATTTTTCGGGCTGGATTTGGTCCGCCACGATGTTTCCCGACGCATCCAGAAACCGCAACTTGCCGTCGTAATGTTCGAGCCAGGCATTCTTTTCGCCCGGCGCCTGTTCGGTCACCAAGGCCATAAACATGCTGGGGAAATTACCAAAGGTGCGAATCTCGTCGCGAAACTGTTCCAGAATACTTTTGAACCATTCGAGTGTGCGCAGAGCGATGGCCCGGGCGTCCGGAATCGCCGCCAACATTTCGTCCTGCCTCTTAGCTTCAAGCGGATCACTTACTCCGCCCGGCACGACCCACGCCGGATGAATGCGCCTGCCTCCAAGCCTGGCGATGATTTCCTGGCCAAACTTGCGCAAGGCGATGCCATCTTTAGCCAGCGACGGCCTTAGTTCGATTACGCCGAGGATGTTTCTTTTTTCCGGCAGCGCATCCATGCCGAAGAGCAGGTCGGGAGAGGAGAGGTGAAAAAAGCTCAGGGCATGCGATTGGATAAGTTGAGCCAGATTCATGATCCGGCGCAATTTCGCAGCACTAGGAGGGATCGTCACCGCTAGCAGGGCGTCGCAGGCCTTCGACGAAGCGATAAGATGACTGACCGGACAGATGCCGCAGATGCGCCCGGTCAGGGACGGCATTTCACTAAAGGGGCGGCCTTCGCAGAATTTTTCGAAGCCGCGAAATTGCGTCACGTGAAATTGGGCATCCTGCACCTCTCCGTCGTCATTAAGCTGAATGGTAATTTTCGAATGCCCTTCAATGCGGGTCACCGGATCGATAAGAATTTCTCTGGGCATAACCATCAGGCTCCAAAATGAGTTTTGCCGGTCAGATCGGGCAGGCGTCCGGCCACCAATTCAGTCAGAACAAAATAGATGGTATCGGCCGAGGGTGGGCAACCCGGCACGAAGACGTCGACCTTCACGCATTCGTGGACAGGGCGGGCATGTTCCAAAAGGGGCGGGATGACCCGGTGGGGAATTTGCCGGTTCAGTTCGGCATTTTCGATATAAGCGCGATGCTCGACGTCCTGCACTTTGAACCGGTTGCGCATACTGGGAACGTTGGAGGTCACGGCACAGTCACCAAGGGCAACAATTATCCTGGTCCGTTGGCGAATCTTGAGGATTTTTTCCAGATCCTCTTCACTGCTCACTGCGCCTTCGATAAGGGCCACGTCGACATTGTTCGGATAAACCTTGGCATCGACCAGCGGGCTATAAACCAAATCGGCATGCTTCACGATCTCGATCAGCCGCTCGTCCATGTCGAGCAGCGACATGTGGCAACCGGAGCAACCATCGAGCCAGACCGTTGCCAAGCGTACCTTGCTCATGACCGTTGCTCCCTTCGTTCCACCAAGTAGGGCAGAAAGTCGCGCCGCTTTTCCATCTCGGCCACCGATTTGCCCTTACCGGAAAGCGCACCGGTGGGGCATACCTGCACGCATTTGCCACAGCTCGTGCAGGTTTCCGATTCGCCCCACGGCTGGTTAAGATCCGTGATGACGCGTGAATTGCTGCCGCGTCCCATCACGTCCCAGGTATGGGCACCCTCGATCTCGTCACAAACCCGCACGCATCGCGTGCAGAGAATGCAGCGGTTATGATCCATGACAAACAAATCGTGCGAAGCATCAACGGTGGTGTTCGGGTATTGATAGACGAAGCGCACATGGGTCATGCCCAGTTCCCCCGCGAGGTTCTGTAGATCGCAATGGCCGTTGGCCACACAAACAGCGCAAATGTGATTACGTTCGGCAAAGAGCAGCTCCAGAATCATTAGCCGGTATTTCTGCAGCCGCTCAGAGCTGGTTTTGACTTCCATGCCTTCGGCCACTTTGGTGACGCAGGCGGGCAGGAGTTTGTTGCTGCCGGTCACTTCGGTGATGCAAAGGCGGCATGCGCCGACATCGCTGAGACCGTCCAGATGGCAAAGCGTCGGAATCCTGATACCAGCGTCAGTCGCCGCCTGCAAAATGGTTTCGTTTTCATCCGCACTGACCGGTTTGCCGTCGATGGTGAGGGTTTTCACCGCCATAAAATGACTCCGTTAGTGGACCGCCTCCGCGTTGGTTGGCGGGGCATGGTTGGCTCCATTTTCACAGGATTCCGGTTGGAGAAGAGCAAGATATTCTTCCCGGAAATAACGCAAGGTGCTGGTCACCGGGTTGGGGGCTGTCTGGCCCAGCCCGCAGAGGCTGGTGTTCCGGACCAAATCACATAACTCCTCCAGTTGCTCCAGATCCTTCATGGTTCCCTTGCGCTCAAGAATCTTGTTAAGCAACTGATACATCTGGACGGTGCCGGCGCGGCACGGTATGCACTTGCCGCACGATTCTTCCATGCAGAACTGCATGTAGAACCGAGCGACGTCGACCATATTGGTGGTATCGTCCATCACCACCATGCCACCCGAACCCATGATTGAACCAACTTTGACGAGTGAGTCATAATCGACCGGTGTGTCGAACAGGTGCGCGGGGATGCAACCGCCCGATGGCCCACCGGTTTGCACCGCCTTGATTTTGGCGCCATCAGACGCACCGCCGCCCAGTTCTTCGACAATTTCGCGTATGGTGATGCCCATCGGAACTTCGATCAATCCGTTATTTTTGATTTTTCCTGTCAGGGCGAAGACTTTCGTTCCCTTGCTCTTTTCGGTGCCAAGGCTCGCGTACCAGTCGGCACCACGGGTAATAATCGGGACGATGTTGGCAAATGTTTCAACATTGTTGATCAGGGTAGGGAAGCCCCACAGGCCGCTTTCCGCTGGGAACGGGGGCCTGGGCCGTGGCTGGCCGCGCCGCCCCTCGATAGAGGCCATGAGCGCGGTTTCCTCACCGCAAACGAAGGCGCCCGCCCCGATTCTCACCTCCACGTTGAAATTGAAGGTCGATTCAAAGAGTCCTTCTCCCAGCAGGCCGTGTTGGCGGGCCTGGCGAATGGCGATTTGTAGCCGGCTGATGGCCAATGGATATTCGGCCCGGACATAAAGATAGCCTTGATTGGCCCCGACGGCATAGCCGGCAATGGCCATGCCTTCGATGACGGAGTGGGGGTCGCTTTCCAGCACGCTGCGGTCCATGAACGCGCCCGGATCGCCTTCGTCGCCGTTGCAGATGACATATTTGTGCTCGCCTTTCGACTTCGCCACCGTGGCCCATTTCAATCCCGTCGGATAGCCTCCGCCACCGCGTCCGCGCAAGCCACTCTTGGTAACAGCCGCAGCCACATCAGCCGGTTGCATGTCGTGCAAGACATGATGCAGTGCCTCATAACCGCCCCCCTCAATGTAATCCTCAATCCGTTCCGGATCGATTCTTCCGCCATTACGGCCAACAACCGCAACTTGCCGGGCAAAGAACGGCCGCGTGAAACCGCCCCACTGCGTTTGCGCGGTTCCTCCGGCCAGCGCCTCGACAATGGTCGCCGCATTTTCCGGCATTACTCTCTCGTAGAGCACGCCTTCCGGTTCGACGCTGACCAGCGGCCCCTGTCCGCACAATCCCATGCAGCCGACCCGGCGCACCTCAACCCTGTCGCCGAGGTTACGATCAGCCACGGCTTTTTCCATCGCCTGCTTGATCTCCGCCGATTGCGACGACATGCACCCAGCCGACATGCAACATCTGACGCAGATGGGCTTGCGCGTGGCTTTTTCCTTTTCCGCCATCGCCTTGAGTTCCTCAAGCTGCATGGGCAAGGTATCCTTTCAATTTGTCGGTCGCCTCTTCGGGAGTCAGGCGCCCGGAAACGTTGCCGTCGTAGACCACAGCCGGGGCGATGCCACAGGCGCCGATGCAGCGCACCGTGAGCAAAGACAATTGCCGGTCCGATGTTGTTTCGCCGGGCTTGATCTTGGCCAGCGCCTCGATGGCCTCGAGGATTTTGGCCGCGCGCTTCACGTAACATGCCGTCCCCAGGCAAACCATGCAGGTATGCGCCCCCTGGGGTTTCAGCGTAAAGAAATTATAAAAGGTGGAAACGCCGTAGACTTTACTCTCCGGCACGCGCAGCGATTTGGCCACCCACTTCAAGGCTGGCTCATCGAGATAGCCCCACGATTCCTGTAGCGCGTGGAGGGTTTCGATCAGGGCATGCGGCTGGTAACCCAGCTTGCGCATTTTCGCGTCGATGATCTTCCATCGTTTATCCTGCGAAGGCAGGGTGGATTTGACGGCTTTCATTGCTCGCCTCCGAATTCCGCCGTCTTAAGATGGGTCTGCCGAATTGGTTTCATGAATGCCTGATCCACCGTTTCGGCAGACCCTCTCCTTTTGTTTCCAATCTAAGGTCGCCAAGTCCTCATGCCCCCACTTGGCTTGGCTAAAACTCACCTTTGCTTGTCTAGCCCGATCACAGATCGTTGTACAATTTCAAAATTCGTCGTCCCTGCATGTCGCGAATGAGGCAAATTGTAACGCCGGGCCCTTCTCGAGCGCAGCTAACCGATACGTAGAACTGTTCGGCAGATGACGCGCCGAGTGATTGTGCAAACGCTTTGCGCGGGCTCGATCTTTGGTTTTTAGACTGGTGCGGAGCTGCGTTTGGCGGTCATGGGCGTAAAACACGCCTCCACGGCGTACTAAACGGTAACGATCTTTCATCGGGTCGATCTCCAGTTATTAGCCTAACTGGACGACGCGAAAGCCCGTTAAAGAGGAGTGACGGAGCTCATTGTTAAAGCAGCCATTCTCGTAGCCCGACTAAGCCATAGTGGGTGTCGTATTGTTCTCTCTTGCATTGTTGCGAAGAATTATAGTTGAGGCCTATCAACTAACTAGGGGGCATTTTCGGTAATATCTTTTCCAAATTTGGAAGAGTGAAGTTTCAAAGCTCACTCTTGCTGGGAAAGGAAATGTTCAGTGGAAAGGTATTACTGATTATTTTCGGCAATATCGAGCACACGGATTGCACGAAAGCTGGCCGATCATTTTCTTATAGGACAGGATTTGCCCGAAGTAGGTGCAGCCAAGCTGAAACAGCGACGCAACAAGGCCAGCTTGTCTACGCGCATCAAAAGCAGGATGTCACGCGAGATCGTGGTTTCAACCAACGAATCTAGAATGTATCGCCGCCCGCGCTCCGGGTCGTCGATCAGCTTGGCGGCTCCGGGATATCTCGCTAAAGCCCAATTTCGGAGAGGCTCGGGTGATCGTCGGATCTGCGGCCAAGCGGCCATGTGTATTTTCGTTCCTGTTCGGCGATCGGCAGGTCGTTGATACTGGCAATGCGCCGGGCCATGTAACCGTCGGCATCGAATTCCCAGTTTTCGTTGCCGTAAGATCGGAACCAGTTGCGGCTGTCGTCATGCCATTCATATGCGAAGCGGACGGCAATGCGGTGTTCATGAAAGGCCCAGATTTCTTTGATGAGCCGGTAGTCAAGCTCCCTGGCCCATTTCCGGGTCAAAAACTGGACGATGGCTTCGCGGCCAGCGAAAAACTCCGCGCGATTGCGCCAGACGCTGTTCACCGTATAGGCCAGTGCGACCTATTGTGGGTCGCGCGTGTTCCAGGCGTCCTCCGCCAGCCGAACCTTCTGTTTGGCCGTCTCCAGAGTGAAGGGTGGCAGTGGTGGACGGAGCGCTGTGCTCATGGATTTTCTCCGAAAACACCTTTGCCGCTTCGCGCCTTTTTCAATTCGGCTTCGAGTTCGGCGATCCGCTTTTCCAGCACGGCGCGGGTTTGCTCCAATTCGGAATAAGGTACCAAATGAGGAATGTGCTGCGGGCAGTTGCCGTCCCAAGCCTCGATGGTAATGACGATGGCTTGCTCCGGTTTGGCCCGATAATTCACGGGCATCAGCTTTTCGATAACGGTCGGATCAGTCTCCACGCGCGCCCGGCCCCAGATCTTGATCCGCTCCCGGTTCACGTAATCCATGAGAAACAGACAGACTTTGTCGTTCTCAGCCAGGTTTCCCATCGAGATGTGCTGGCGATTGCCCGAGAAGTCGGCGAAGCCGAGCGTCTTTTTGTCGAGGATGCGCAGAAATCCCGGAGGGCCGCCCCGGTGTTGGATGTAAGGCTGTCCCGACGTGTTGGCGGTACCCAAATAAAAGCTGTTCAAATTGGCAATAAATGTGGCCAAGCGCTCGTCGATCTCAGTATAGAAGCCGCCTTGGGCTTCCATGCGCTCGTACGTCGGGCGTGAGCCCCGCTGCCGCTGGATCTCTTTGACGACAGGCGTAAAGGCAACGTCGCTGCTGGGGTGTTCATTCATGGTGAGTATGGTAGTAGCTTCGGCACGCGCTCACGTTGGAAAAATCGATCTCCATAGCGGTCACGTCGCGTCAAATGTGAATTAACCCCCGGCGTAACGCTATTGAGGTTGCTTCAGTGCGACTTAATACGTTGAGCTTCGTGAACACGTTTCGCAGATGTCCCTTCACCGTCGTTTCGCTGATGAAAAGCTTGCCCGCAATTTCCTTGTTACTGCGTCCCTGAGCCAAGAGTGACAGCACCTCCAGTTCACGGCTGGTCAGGGTGTCGCCCCTCATTCCCGCCGCCAATTTTTCGACAAGTGCAGGCGGGATGCAGGTTTCCCCGCGATTCACCTTGCGGATGCAGTCGAGCAAGACTTCACGGGGTTCGTCCTTGAGCAGATAAGCTTTGGCCCCCGCCTTGATCGCACCGCAAATCTCATTGTCTGTGTCGTAAGTCGTCAGAACAATGAATTTGGCGGAGGCTTCCCCGTGACAGATTTCGCTGATGACGCCGACACCATCAAGAACTGGCATGCGCAGGTCAAGCAGCGTGATATCGGGTTTATGCTTATGCCATAAGTCGACGGCTTGCCGACCATTTCCCGCTTCCGCCACCACGATCATGTCGGGTTGCATGCCGATGATGGAAGACAGTCCCGCGAGAACCGTCGTGTGATCGTCGGCAATAAGAACTCGTATCTTGCCCTCAGCGTGAATCTGGCCCTCGGTCGAAGAAGAACCGTTTTGTCGTTCAACGGATTTCTTCATTGCTCTTTTCTCCTGATTCCATTGGCAAAATGATCGAAATCGAGGTGCCCTTGCCTATTTCACTCGAAATGATGAGCTTGGCGCACATGGTTTCCACTCTCTCCCGAATCCCCTGCAAGCCGAATCCCTCGTGCGCTTTCTCCGTATCGAAGCCAATTCCGTTGTCGCGCAGACGCAAGCGGACTTCGTGAACGTCAAACGTAAGCCAACCGTGAAATTCCGTCGCCTGGGAATGCCGCACGGCGTTGGTCAAAACCTCCTGGCCGATGCGAAGCAGGTTGTTTTCCCACTCCTCTGGCAGGCCGCGAGGTTCGCCATCCACGATCAATTTTGCTTTCACGGGAGTGTCCGAAGTCATTTTGATGAATAAGACTTGAAGGGCCATATTGAGGCTATTGTCCTCAAGGGCCTGCGGGCGAAGTGCTCTTACGGATCGCCGTGCCTCCTGTAAGCTTTCACGGGCCAGTGCGCCGGCTCGCTCGAGATGGCCCGACACTTTGGCCGGCAAGCTCTGAGCCATCGCTTCTCCCGCCGCCTCCAGCTGGACAATGACACCGGTAAAACCCTGTGCGAGGGTGTCGTGGACTTCGCGTGCCAATCGATTGCGCTCTCCGACTACCGCCGAGCGGCGGTTGTCTTCGGACAGCCGCGTCAACTGCATGGCAAGCATCGCCTGGTTCGCAAGTGCTTGGGCCAACTCCAGCTCTTCAGAGCGAAACTGGCGCTGCTGCTCAAAACGAATCCCAAATGCGGCTGCGGGCTTTCCTGCGACAAACGAGGGAATGATCAATACGGTGATGATGCCTTGGCTGAGGACGTGATTACGCCACGGAGCGCCCGTTCCTTCACGAATATCGCTCAGGACAACGGGCTTTCCAGTTTCGAACGATTCTCGCCATTGGGGGATTTCGTTCCACGATACCGATGGATAAACCGCCGCCAGCTTTGGATCAGAGGTCGATCTGATCTGCCCACCTTCCAGAACAAATCCGAGGTCCATGAGGCCGGTTGTAGCGTTCCAAAGAAAAACGCTGCTGCCGGCGGCGCTGAATTGACTCGTCAGTGCCCGCAAAACATGCTCCGCGATACGATCAAACGATGATTCGCGCGCGATCTCGTCGAGTGTCCGGGTGAGGGTATCGGCTTGCCCCCGGGCAAATCTCTCCGAGGCACGTATCGCCTCCTGCGAATGCTGACGCTCGATAGCTACAGACGCGAGGTGCGTAATTGAGTTGATGATGCGGAAATGAATCGAGGCAGGGCTTTGAGGTTTGTACCAATGGATGCCGAAGACTCCCAAAAGGCGATGCTCAGAAGAAAAAATGGGAGTCGACCACCCGGAGCGCAGGCCAAACTTCCTGGCCAGTTCCCGGAAATCTGCCCAAACAGGATCGGTTTCGATGTTCGTGACGATGACTTGTTCCTTTCGGTAGGCGGCCGTGCCACAGGATGCGATGGACGGTCCAATTTTGACTCCGTCAAACTGGCAAATGAGTTCATTGGGCACGTTAGGCCCGGCTCCTATTCTCAGTCGGTCTTCCGCATCGACCAGTAAGATGGAGGCGAGTGAGCAGGAGGAACCGCTGTCAAAGAGGCGGCATAATTCTTCGAGGATGAAAGCCAGTGGCTTGCCCGTGGCAATCATCTCGAGGATTTTATTTTCGCCCGCGAGCAACGCCTCCGCTCTTTTCCGATCATCAATGTCCGTATTCGTTCCAAACCAATTGATGATCTCGCCGTTTTCATCCCGAACAGGAATAGCGTGGACGAGAAACCAGAGATATTCGCCGTCACTTCGGCGAAAGCGTGCCTCCGCCCTAACGGTGGCTCCGCTAGCGGACAGCTCGTTCCACTGCCTCACGAAGTGGGCCAGGTCGTCCGGGTGAATCGTTTCGCGAAACGTCCAACCGCGAGCCGTATCCTGGGTCAATCCGGAATAATCCAGCCATTGCTGGTTGCAGTAGATGAAATAACCGTCCGAACGAGAGGCCCAGGCATGCCCGGG
This sequence comes from Methylacidiphilales bacterium, assembly GCA_035508775.1. GTDB lineage: Bacteria > Verrucomicrobiota > Verrucomicrobiia > Methylacidiphilales > UBA1321 > JABDGH01. Next base: position 17,420 of record DATJMI010000060.1, on the reverse strand, counting down.
GAGAGCATCGACAATCGCCCGAAGCCAGATTTCAGACCTCTTGATTTCCTTTAACGCCCTTTCCAGTTCGGCGCTGGGATCCTCATTTTGGTGATGTCTGGCGGGGTTTCCATGCAGATTGGCGTCCACCAATTATACCCGCGATTTAGGCCTGACACCACTTTCGTCATACCCTTCAAAAGTACTGTTTCAACCCGATCCTTTCGGCTCACAAAAATCGGACCGTTTGACCAATAGCGGCGACTTGTACTTGATGTCAGTTTGCCTTGCGCATCGCTGGCAGGCCCGAGGCCTTGGCAGATACAGTAACCACCGGATTGAAATTAAACTATGAGCACCAAAATTCATCCAACCACCTACCGCACCGTTAATGTCAGTGGCATCAACATCTTCTACCGGGAGGCCGGCAATCCAAGCGCCCCCACCTTGCTGCTGCTCCACGGATTTCCAAGCTCCAGCCACATGTTTCGGGACCTCATTCCACTTTTGGCGGAGCGCTTTCATCTTATCGCGCCCGATCTCCCCGGTTTTGGGCAGTCCGATCTGCCGGATCGCAGTAAGTACCAGTACACGTTTGCAAATATCGCGGACACCATCGCGCGATTTACCGAGGTAATCGGCCTCAAGAAGTTTGCGATTTACATCTTCGACTACGGTTCTCCAGTCGGTCTTCGCCTAGCGCTCAAAAATCCGGATAAGATCTCCGCCATCATTTCGCAGAATGGGAATGCCTACGAGGAGGGCTTGAGCAATGGATGGGATCCGATTCGAGCCTACTGGAAGGATCCGACGCCAGCCAACCGGGAGGCTTTGAAGGCGCTTCTCAAGCCTGAAACGACTACCTGGCAGTACACACATGGCGTTGCAAACACCGACCTGGTTTCCCCAGACGGTCGCTCCCTTGATGACTTTTATCTCGCACGGCCCGGCGTGGATGAAATTCAGCTGGATCTTTTCAAAGATTACGCCAGCAACGTCGCGCTTTACCCTCAGTTTCACGAATACTTCAGAAAGTATCAGCCGCCATTCCTGGCGGTCTGGGGCAAAAACGATCCGTTCTTCCTCCCGCCAGGCGCGGAAGCGTTCAAGCGCGATATGCCGAAAACCCAGGTGCAATTCTTCGACACGGGGCATTTCGCCCTAGAAACGCATTGTCGCGACATAGCCGATGCCATCCTGTCGTTCCTGAAATAGTTTAGCGCTGGGGAAAGACCTCGGACATTCACATCGCACCTTTCACATTGCAAAACCATGCCGAAGCCCAAAGTCACTGTCGTTCTCGTTCATGGAGCCTGGGCGGAGTGTTCCAGTTGGAACGAAATCATTCTACCGCTGCAAAAAGAGGGACTCGGTGTCGTTTGCGCTCCCATCCCGCTGACCAGTTTGAGGGATGATGTGGACGCGCTAGACCGAGCCCTTGGTCGGATCGAAGGCGATATCGTCCTCGTTGGTCACGCCTACGCCGGCGCTGTTATTGGAGCGACAAAGAATAACCGCGTGAAGCTGCTCATTTACGTGGCGGCACTGGCCCCGGACGAAGGGGAAACCGTCGCCGACGTGTTCTTCCGTGAGCCCCCACAAGCGGAAGCGCCCCAATTGTCGCCCGACGCGGATGGCTACATCTGGATGTCCACGGACGGATTCGACCGTGCGTTCGCCCAGAATGCGAGCGCCGATCTGAAAGCGGTTTTGGCCGCCACGCAGCGCCCGATCAACATTAAGTGCATTCAGGAAAAAGCTCCTCGCCCTTTGTGGAAGGACCGGCCCTCTTGGCTCCTTGTCGCCGAGAACGACCGCATGATCGCGGCCAAGACCCAAAATTTTGAGGCGGACCGTATGCGTGCTACCGTTCGGACACAGACCGTTGATCATTCGCCCATGCTCACGTCGCCCCAGTCGGTTATTGAGATGATTCTCGAAGCGGTCCAGGCAACTTTCAAAGAAAACTGACCCATAACCTCGAAAAAGTGCCATGAAAAATAGCGTTGCCATCATCACGGGAGCCAGCCAAGGCATCGGACGCGCTACGGCACTGAGATTATCCAGGGACTTTTCGAACCTCGTCATTAGCGCACGAAATAAGGAGGCCCTCAATGAGGTTGCCGCCTCGATTAAAAAAGGAGGAGCGGAGGCATTGCCCTTGTCGCTCGATTTGCGGGAGCCTGCGGCGGCGAAGGCTTTAGTCGATGCTGCGCTAAAGCAGTTCGGTCGAATCGACGCGCTGATCAACATCGCCGGAGCCGTGCCCCAGATCGATCTTCTGGAAATGACCGATGCACAATGGGACGACGGACTGGCCATGAAACTTCACGGCGCGCGCCGCATCACCGTCCACGCTTGGAATGCACTGAGGGAATCCAAGGGCTCGGTTGTTTTTACCTCTGGAAACTCGGCGCAGTCTCCCAAATCGGCTTATGGAGCCGTGGCCACCATCAACGCCGCCATCGTGGCCATGGCGCGTGCCTTCGCCGAGCGCGGAATCAAGGATGGCGTGCAGGTCAACAGCGTGCTCCCGGGGCCTGTCCTGACGAACCGCCGCAAGACTTACATGGAAAAATACGCACCAGCCCACGACATGACTTTCGAGGAGGCGATGGAAAAGTTTCCCGCCCAAGCAGGAATAAGCCGGTACGGGCAACCGGACGAGATCGCAGACCTCATGGCATTCCTCGTGTCACACCAAGCGAAATGGATGACGGGAAGCGCGGTGCGCATGGACGGCGGTGAGATCAAAGGCGTCTAAGCCCAAAGGAAAAATCGACCTCAACCCCCAGATTATGAACACCTCCAATCCTGAAGAATATGATCTCGTCGTCCTCGGCAGCGGTGCCGGCGGAAAATTGATTGCCTGGACCTCTGCGCTAAAGGGACAACGTGTGGTTGTGATTGAACGCAAATATGTGGGCGGCGCATGTCCGAACATCGCGTGCCTGCCGAGCAAGAACATCATCCACAGCGCCAAGGTCGCTTCCTTATTTTTTCGCAGCGAGGAGTTCGGGATCAGCAAGGAGAATGTCCGCATCAACATGGCGACGGTGCGCGAACGCAAGCGCAAAATGGTTCAACACCTCGTCGATATTCATCTCGACCGTTACAAGAAGAGCGGCGCGGAACTGGTCATGGGGACGGGACGTTTCGTTGGCCCCAAGACCATCGAAGCCGAGCTGAACGACGGAGGAACGCGCACCTTTCTTGGCAAGAATGTCGTCATTAATACCGGCACGCGAGCCACACTCGAGCCGATCCCTGGCCTCGCCGAGGCGACGCCGCTCACGCACATTGAGGCGCTGGAACTCGATCACATCCCGAAGCATCTCCTGGTCCTCGGTGCGGGTTACGTGGGTCTCGAACTCGCACAGGCTTTCCGCCGTTTCGGTGCCGAGGTGACTCTGATCGACCGCAACAACCGCCTCGCTCACCACGAGGACGAAGACATTTCGCAGGGCTTGGAAGAGATGTGCCGGGACGAAGGCATCCAAGTCGTGACAAATGCCAAAGTCACCCAGGTCGAAGGCAAGTCGGGCGAATGGGTGCGCCTCATCGGCACGCGCGGTGAAGCCGAACTCAACGTGGAAGGGACGCACCTGCTGGTTGCCGGAGGGCGCACGCCGAATACCAGCGGCATCGGCCTTGACGTGGCAGGGGTGGAAACGACCGAGCGGGGATACATCAAGGTGAACGAACATTTGCAGACAACCGCCGAGGGGGTCTGGGCCGCCGGGGATTGTGCCGGCAGTCCTCACTTCACGCATATCTCAGAAAACGATTTCGCGGTCTTGAGCGACAACCTCGCTGGCGGCAACCGCGTAACGACGGGACGCCAAGTGCCGTTCTGCATGTTCACCGATCCGGAGTTCGCCCGCATCGGCTTAAGTGAAACCGAGGCCAAGGCACGAGGCATTCCGTATCGCCTCGCCAAGCTGCCCATGGCCGCCGTCTTTCGCGCGATGACAATTTCCGAGACGCGCGGTTTCATCAAAATTCTGATCGACACGGAGAGCGACAGCATCCTCGGCTTCACCATGTTTGGTGCCAGCGCCGGAGAAGTCATGGCCACCGTGCAGATGCTCATGCTTGCAGGTCTGCCCTACACGGAGCTGCGCAACGTGATCATCGCACATCCCACCATGCCCGAAGGGCTCATTTTTCTTTCAATGGCGGTTCCAGCGAAGTCGGCTTGAAGAGTGAATACGGATTAATCGATGTGTCGTACTGATCTCAAGACTAAGAGAGAGAGGGCCGAACCTACGGAGGCGCTTGATTTTGAAGTCATTGTCGACCGCTATTACTCGATGCTTTACCGATTTGCCCTTTGCTTGGTGCGCAACGTAGCGGATGCCTGCGATCTAACCCAACAGACCTTTTCACTCTGGGCCGCCAAAGGTCATCTTTTGCGCGATAAGACCAAGGTAAAGTCCTGGCTGTTTACCACGCTTTACCATGAATTCATTTCTGATCGCCGGCGCGAAATGCGATGGCAGAAAGAGGATATTTCGGGCGTGGGAGACGAGTTGCCATGTGCCTTGCCGGAAACCGTTGAGCGCCTTGAACCCCAAAAGGTGATGGAATGCTTACAATCGATGAACGAGACATTCCGTGCGCCACTCGTTCTCTTTTACTTAAAGGAGCATTCCTATGAGGAGATTGCCGATATTCTCGCCATCCCCGTGGGAACGGTGATGTCGCGTTTATCCAGGGGAAAGCAAAAACTGCAAAATACCTTTTTCAGCAGGCAAATGGGGAAGCAAACCATCGGCATTTCGATGATTGAAGATCGTTCGACATGAGGGATTGAAATCTACCGAATGACCCACTTACGTCCTTGTTCGTCTACGGCAGTTTTAAGGCTTATCTGCCCTATGTACGGAACACGTGGAAGTCTCATGGGAATAAGTTGTCGTTTCTTTGCTCCTAACTGAGGGATCGGCTTCGGAAGCATTCCCCTCGGTTAATGCCTTTCAGGAAGGGCATTATTAGAAACAAAATCGATAACGACCTAACAGAGCGATGAAGAAGAAAATCGTGATTCTGGGCGGCGGTTTCGGCGGCGTTTATACCGCTGTTCACCTCGAAAAACTGATGACTTTCGAGGAACGGAAGGCCATTGAAATTGCCGTCGTCAGTCATGATAATTACATGGTTTTTCAGCCCTTGCTGCCGGAAGTGATTTCCGGCTCAGTGGAACTGAATCACGTCATCAGTCCGATTCGGCGTCTGGCAAAAAGCGCACGGCTTTACACGCGGGAGGTTGAGGCCATCGACATCGCGACACGCACAATCAAATTGAGCCCAGGAGCAAAACGGGCTCATTCGATGATTACCTACGATCATCTGGTTATCGCGCTCGGCACGCGGCTCGATCACAGCAAAATTCCTGGAATGCGTGAGCATGCCACACCTTTCAAGTATCTTGCTGATGCGTTGTATTTGAGAAACCAGCTTGTGCGAGCTCTCGAAGAGGCGGAGGCCGAATCCGATCCTGAGCTTCGGCGCTCGCTTTTGACATTTGTCGTCGCCGGGGGCGGTTTCTCGGGGGTCGAGTGCATTGCCGAAATGAATGACTTTCTGCGGGACGCGATCCGATCTTATCATCACATCAGCGAAGAAAACCTGCGGCTGGTTCTGCTCCAGCGTGGCGACCGGATACTTCCCGAACTGACCGAGGACTTGAGTGTCTTCGCCAGAGATCTCCTCATGAAGCGTGGGGTCGAAATTCAGTTTGGATCGGCTCTGAAATCGCTTAGCGCCGACTCGGCGACAGTGGAAAATTCACTTAGCGGACAAGTATCCGTCATTATGACGCGAACGGTCGTCGCGACCGTCCCGGCTGGCCCGCATCCGTTGGTTTCAAGTCTGCCGCTAACTAAAGAGAAAGGACGGATTGTCGTCGACGAAGGCATGGAAGTTCGTGGAATGCCCGGCGTTTGGGCGTTGGGTGACTGCGCCTGGGTAAAACAGGTGGATGGAATGGTCTCGCCGCCAACGGCCCAGCACGCCCTGCGTCAGGCACGGACATGCGCGCACAATATAATGGCGTCGTTACGCGGGACCAGGAAGCAGGCATTCACTTTCACCGGACTCGGCAAAATGGGTTCTTTGGGTCGCCGGTCTGCCGTGGCTCAGGTCTTCGGATTTCGGTTGAAGGGCGTCATGGCATGGATGTTGTGGCGAGGAGTCTACGCCACCAAATTTCCCGGACTGGATGGCCAAATCAGATTGCTCATCGACTGGTTTTTGGACGCCTTTCTTCCGAGAGACATTACCCAACTGCGCCTCTACGAGGAGAATGACGTCCATCGGGAGCATTTTGAGGCAGGGGAAGAGGTCTTCCATGAGGGCGAAGTGGGCGACAAGGTATACTTCATTGTGCACGGTCAAGCCCACGTTTTTGAGGGAGATGATGTGATTGCAACCTTGGGCCCCGGTGAGCTGTTCGGTGAAAAAGCCCTGGTTTGCAACCAAAACCGAAATGCCACCGTGCGTGCGGCTACCGCACTTGACGCCGTCGTGGTCCGACGCCGTGCTTTCCAGGAATTATTAACCAACCTGCCCGGCTTGAACGCAACCATCGAAGCCGTGATGAGTCATCGGATGGGGCGGTCGGTTGACTTGTGTTGTGAGGTCCCATCAACGATGTCGGAAGAAAGGCGAATGTAGGTAATGATAGGCAGGCTTTAAATCAGGCTACAGGTACTTTGTGCGTGCACAGCAAGAGGTGTTGATCCTCGTGGCGTGGGCGAATAGCTCCAAGCGCCGAATCATGTCCTCGGACGAGGTTGCAGCACGGGCACAGTCCAGCAGCGTCCGCAGGCCTCGAACAAGCCGAGCGGAAAGTGAACTCGTAACCAAGGCAACAACATCCCGATCCTGATTGAAAAGCGCTTGATTTTGGAAGTCAGAAAAGGCTCGTTTAACTGTTTGTACACACTCGTCATTAGTCTCGCTCAATACGAATGATCGTTTGACCTGAACCAGCGCCTTATCTCTTTGGCCGGATGGAGTTGTTGCCTCTAAAAGGAAATCCTCCGTCGCCTGTCCAAGATGCCCTGCTTGAAAGTGAACTGCATCCAAGGTTCCTGCCCCTAGGGCCAGGGGAGCGCCACGCACCAAGAGTGTTGCAAGGAACGCTGCGCCCACCACCGTTTCAAACGCGGGACCCGCATTGCCGGTGGAAGCAGGATTTGTAAGCTGGCACATGACAAAACAGTTTCGCTTGCCACTGTCCGTGGGCGAGAAGAAACTCGGCCATTCCTGAAACTTGGCAGGTCCCCGTCTTTGACCGCGATGGGCGGCGTCTCCCTTATGAGGCCATCGCCGATTCGCTCTCGGAGTAACAATCCGGCGGCGAATCTTTAGACGCTTAATGATCGGCCTCTGTGAGTCGAATTTATCCGTAATCGACTTGTATAGATAGCTCTAGAGTATAGCCTCGCTTTTGGAGATTCGATTAAACTTTAGAACGGGAACCATGAAAGCGACACCGGACGGTCGCCATGACTGGACCAGTGAGCACATCGCGGTGATCGCTGTGCACGGGGTCGGTGATCCCGGCGCAGGCTCAACAGTCCAGAGCATTGTGACGCTCCTGTCTCGTTTGTTTCGAACGACCCCAGCTGGCATAAAAACAGTCTACACGCCGTTCACCTCATCTGGATTGACCATCTCAAACCGTCCTGCGCCTATACCCAAGGCAGGCCACCGCGCAAAGCTGCGAACGTTTGCACCCGGTGCCGAACGACTTGGCGCGAAGGACTTCTATGAGGTAGACAATGATCCCATCCGTTTCATCGGTTCGCAGCTGAGCGATTACCACATGGAGGACGGAGACCGCACCTACACCACCTTCAAACACGAGGGTTACCGGCGGAATCCCACGACGGGACAGGAAGCCCTTAAAGTTGATGTGTATGAGTTGTATTGGGCCGACTTGATCCGCATTTCCAGCGGCGTTCTGGGATTCTTTACCGACCTCTACCAACTGATCTTTCACGTGACACACTTGGCGTCGAAGTCTGTGGCTGCGACACGAAAGAACATCCCGCAGGGGTACACGAAGACATGGTGGTCGTACGAGTTCATCGCGACGGTCGCGTCGCGGTATCTGGCGGTAATGGTCTTCTTCTATAATGTGTGGCTGCTGCCCATCGTGCTGGTGACAACGCTCCTCTTCGCGGCAAAGCTTAACGGAGCGGCGCTGGCGTTCATCGCGCTCGTGGCTGTGATGGCAGCATGGGCGCTTAGTTCTTGGGGGTCGGCGACAACTGCCAAATGGAAGACGCAGGTTGCCCTGACCGTGCTGCTCGGTGCTGCTGTCGGCGTCCTCGGCTTGGAAGGCCAACTCCGATATTTTGAAAAGTCGGTCTTGGGCATGTCGGCCGCAACGCTTGGCACCCTGCATTGGGTTTCCGCAGCTGTCGCCTCGACGTTGGTGCTCGCGGCAATCTCCGCGTTGATCTTTTCATTTATTCGGAAGTTCAACTTGGGAAACCCTAATGCCGCGTGGCCTGCTCTTATAGTCGGAGTCGTGACATGGGTGGCGTGGCTGTATCCCCTTGTTGACGCGATGAACGTAAAAGAGTCGTCATTGCATACGCTCCTTTTTCTCACCGTCCTCGGTGACGTGAATTACGCGATCCTGCTCGGTCTCGAACTTCTGGCTATTGTTCTCGGCATAGCGGCTTGGCTTCAGGTTCGAGGTACCCCGCAAACCGACGAGGCCGGTCGCGTCTTCTTTACCTCCGTGCTTGGGCTCGGTTTACCCACTGTTCTCTTTTCCGTAGCGACCATCCCGATCTGGACGATGTTCACGAGAGGTATCCTAGCCACGGCGTTTAAGGGCCTCTACCTCGACGGTGCCGCGAAGCTCCTCCTGGATATCGCCAGCATCGGATTCGGTTGGACGGCTCTTATCGCGTGTATGGCGTTCGTTTTGGCCGTGGTACTGCTGTTTCCGTCGATCTTGGCGGAAGGGCTTTTCTTCAAATCCGAGCAGCGCTCTTCGAACCGTTTGGCCACATGGGTGACGAGCGGCGCGGTCTCGGTACCAATTATGGTCTTGATGCTTTTCGTAGGGGCTACGATTCCGGTGGTGTTTTTCAGCATCTGGTTTGCGACGGGCAGCACTAGCTTCTCGTTTTCGGCTTCGGTTTTGATGGGCATCTTGGCCGGACTCGGTGTTATTGTTCTAGTTCTAAAGGATCAGGCGGGGCCGTGGACGTCGGCCTTCGGCCCCATTCTCAATAAGGCCCTCGACGTCGACGGGTATCTACGCCAGAACCCCAAAGAGCGTACTCCCAAGGCGCGAATCTTCTGCCGATACACCTCGCTGCTGCGCTACATCTTCTCACACCCTGCCAACTACAAGAAGGTGGTGATTCTTGCGCACAGCCAAGGAACGATCATTACCGCGGATCTGTTGAAATATCTCATGGATTCAAAAATTGAGCTTGATCCCGTGCTGCTACGCCAGCACGACGGTAAACGCGAGTTCCTCAAGCCGATTTCGCTCTTCACGATGGGCTGCCCTTTGCGCCAACTCTACAGTGAGAGGTTCCCCGCATGGTACGACTGGGCCCGAAGCGCTAACGTCGTTACTCGTCCCGTCCCGCCCGCGTCGCCAGCGCTGGCCGCAAATATCGCCCCAATCCAGGAGCTTCTGGGTCTCTCCCACTGGTCCAACGCCTACGGTTCCGGCGACTATATCGGGCGTGCGCTCTGGCGCGGGGTGGAAGATCCCGACTTCGCCGTCCTTCCATCGCCCAGCCCGTCTTGGGATGTCACTGCACCCGTCAACGCCTCCACTAAACCCGATGGGGCGACCCGAGAGTTCTGTATCGGCCCCTTAGCGCATACCCGCTATTGGGACGAGCCCGGCGACGCAATCGCCCGCGAACTCGACGCCCTCATTGCTTAACCCAACTCTTATGCAAATTTACATTCTCCAAAAAAACGAACAGACCGGCCCCCGGAGAGCCGCAAGGCCACCTCGAGGCAGGTAATCTCCCACCCGAAACGCCCGCTTGGTACGAGGGCCTGTCTCGCCCTCGGCGAATTGCTCCCCACCCTTCAACCCAAACCGGCCTCGCCGATTTCAACCCTCGTTTAGCCCAACCCGCTGCGGCCACGACCACGGTCGCGTCGGTACCCGCGCCCATATCAGCCTGACTGACTGGTAGTTTCGGCATAAACTCCCACGAAAATCCACTCATATAGTTAAAGGTTTAGGGCGCGAAATTCCTCAACTGTGAATTTTAGATGTCGCCGAGATTGTCTTGCCGCTGGAATGCACCGTGCTAAGTCACGCTCATGGGCGTACGACCTTCTATTGGTTTATCAAGTGTGGTTGCCGTTCTATTATTGTCGGGTTGTGCTTCAACCACGGTCGTTACCCCATTGGCTTCAGTTACAGATACCGGACGAGGTGGTGTAGTCTATACCCTGCCGCAGACGGCGATAGACGTAAAGATCACGGTTACAAAGGCGACGCAGAAGCCCGGCAAATATGTTAACGACGCCGATACGATTGGGCTTCTAGCCGGAACGAAAATTATCAAGACCGAGTCGGTCACATTTAAGTGCGGAGGCTCGCAGACTGGTGATGTGACCATGACGCCGGTTGGTGTGGGTGATCCGAGTAAGGCTTACTTCGCCGCAATCGCTGGAGGCCCTTTCGCGGATAACAGCATGACTTTGACTTTCAATAACAACGGGACCCTCTCGACAAGTCTCTCAGAGCAGGAGAATAAGGCATCCGATTTCGTAGTAGGCACCCTCGAATTGGGAGCGAAGGTTGCTGGTTCGGCCATCTCGTTTGCATCTCTAACGGTAACCGCTCCCGCCACCCCGGATAAGGTTGAAAAAGCAGAGGCGGACCAAATCTCGAACTTGTTGACGACGCGTAAACAGGTCGTCGAAAACGTCAGTTCGCCGGATCCCGCCTTTGACAGCCGACTCAAGGAAATCGACGCTGAACTCAAGCCTTTGCTCAGTGACTTCGTTGGCACGACGCAAACTGAGACGTGGACAGCGGTATTTCGAGTTATCCCTGGGGCGGGGGTTAAGGACGTACCGATTTTCACGTACAGCGAAGACACCGGCATCGACAATTTCGCTGTAAATCCACAGACGACATGCCCGTTTCCGTTAAAGGCCGCGCCCGCAGGAAAAGGGAAATTGATTCACTTAGTGATTTCACTGACGCCGCGCGTGGACAAGGGATTAGCCGCAAAGCTCGGCGGTCAGGGCGAACATGGGTACTATTACAATGTACCAGCTGATGGTCACGTTACCCTTCAAGATGGGAATAAAATTCTCTTGCCTACCGATACGCAATTCGGCCAGGACGGGACCGTTGCATTCTTGCCAGCTTCCGTCGGCAGTCGGAAGGCACACGTCGAAGTCACCTTGGATGGAGTCTCAGGGGCACTCACCAAGGTCGTCGTCAATTCGACCGCCTATGATCCGAGTCAGATCGCAGGCATTGGTACGGCGGCTTCTGGTCTGATCGACGCTACGAATCCCGCCACCGCGCTGTCGCGAAAGGCGGCAGAAGATAAGGCGAAATTCGAATCGTTACAGTACCAGCGTCAATTACAGGAGCTGCAAAATCAGTCTGGCCCGTTGCCCACAACCCTGCAGTGAAGATTCTCGAAAGCCATGCGTTGACGAAGGAAAGTGTCCACTACCGCCTGAAAAACGAGTGGTGGGAGCGTATCCTTCGCTCTAGAAAAAGGGCGAAGAGCAAATCGAAGCTTCTTCGCGCCAACAACGTCGTGGGGATTTGCGTCGCCCAAAAGCATGTGGGCGGCAGGCCTGTTCCCGTTGTAACGGTCAAGTTTTTGGTTCAAAAGAAATACCCGAAGTCTCGAATCGACTCAAAGGAACGCATCCCTGCGACTAGCGGTGACGTTGTCACGGATGTCGAAGAAGTTGGACTCATCCGCCCGCTTAGCTGCGAGGATACGACGGGCCGAAAAGCATATAGTCCGCTTCAGCCTGGTTGTTCGATTGGTTATGCGCCCACTGGAGCCTCGCCAACGAATGCTGGGACCTTGGGTGCTATCGTCGTAGACGCTGGTGGAGTAGAATACCTGCTTAGCAGCGCGCACGTCTTTATGGATTTAGCCAATCCATCGCTTCCCACCACCATAGTGCAGCCTGGAACCATCGATTCAGCAACCTCGTCCCAAGTGGGGACCCACACGCAAAATAGCCCGTTGGCGAAAGTCTCCGATGGTATCTCGGTTTTGAATTCGATCATCCAAATCGGCGCTATCACCGGTGCGGCCGAACCGAAGACTCACAAGACCGTCCAAAAGTTCGGGCGCACGACAGGCTACACCACCGGCCTTTTAGTGAGCACCACGGCAAATTTTACGATCACGTACGGCGACAACGTCTACAATTTTCAGGATCAGATCATGGTTCAGCCGATCGGTGCTTGCCCATTTGGGGACGAGGGTGACTCGGGAGCCTTAGTTTTGGAGACAATAACCAATAACGCAGTAGGCGTTTTGTTGGCCGTCTCAGGTGGCTACGCATATGCCAATCCCCTCCCAGAGATTCTATCGCAATATGGCGTGCGCCTTAAGTGAGCTTCCCGCTCCATAGGTATCGACGCACCTGAACTCCTCGTATTCGTATAATCCAGACCTTAAGGGTGCTCGTAAAGCGCGAGTTCCCCGAATGCCTTGACCGTTGTTGTAGTTATAAAAGCATGCGTAAATCACCACCAAGGGCTCTGTGGACATTGTTGGCAAAAGTCTTCCGCATACAGTGGGTTCCCGCCATCCCGGTCACGCCCGCCGTCTTGAACGCACGATTGAGAACCTTCCACATCCACCTGCGATTCGAACGTCCCTTGCTCTGGCTCGGAAACAAATACCTCTCGGTATCTGCAGAATGCTTGCCAGCCTTGATCCAGCGCGACCGAGACTTCGCGGCCTCCGGGTGCATGACGATGGAAGCGCCAGCCTCTTGCCTTTCGTCGCTTTTCGACCCACATAAAAGCGATTCACAACCTTGGTACCATCCCACACTTGGCCTACGCGGAGGGCAAGGAGCTCGCTGATACTCAAGCCTGAGCGAACACCCAGGATGACGATGGTGCGGTTTGCAGCGCGTGACGCCCGGTCAAATGTTTCAGGGCCAGTTTCAATTGTTTGGGGGAAAGTGCAGGACACCCAATCATGTTTTTTTGTTAAAGCGCGAAAGAATGACCTTTCCCGCAAAAGGTCGCGTTTGAGTTACATCTCTTCCGTTTTTTCTCGATCAACCAAACGGCCTTAAGAAAGTCCAGTTTACGAGAGTGCGATTGCCTGGGCATCTTTTCTCGCTTCGGCTAACTCGATGATCTTCTTGGCCTTTTGCGCCTCGTAGTACTCAAGCGGGAGGGTGGTGATGGAAGCCCGCTGGCCGTAGGCCGCATGAATCGCTTTCGATTTATGACCCAGGTGGTTCATGGCCTCCCGTTCCGGCATCCCCGCCGACCGCGCCCGCTGCGCCCAGGCATAACGGTAGGAGTGAAGCACCCGACCTTTGATTTTCAGGGTGCGGCAACGGCGGCGAAATTCCGCCGAGCGATGTTTCGGCAATTCGAGCCGGATTTTGGGAAAGAAAAATCCCTCCTGCGGCAGTTGATCCAAGATGGTTTGGAGACGAGGCCCGACACAAAGGCAACTCAAACCTGAATCTTGCCGGCCTTCGAGCTTTTGCCGAAGGAACTCAATCGTCCTGGTTTCCTTGTCCACCCGGTCCCAATGGAGAGCGGCGATGTCCGACTGACTACCGCCCGTCTCCCACAGCATCTCGTAATAGAGCTTCCGTTCGAGATTTCCCTCTTTGGCCACAATCTGACCGTGCTCCCATTCCGTGATCGCCTCGAAATGCTTTTTGCGCACCGGAGGCCACGCCGCTTCGGCCATGACGGGAGCAAGCAGCCAGCCGAGATGGAGCGCATAATTATGGATGCGGCGCATGTAATGGTGTGCGGCATTTCCGGCCTTCTTATGTTCGAGCACGGCAAAGAGATGATCAGCTTCCGTGTCGAGGAGCTTCACTTTGCGCAGGCGCGCGAAAGGCTGGCTGCGGAAGGCCCGCTCTTTGCGCTCGCGGGTCGCTTCAACCCCGGAATGGGCGTAGTGATCCATCACATTTTCCCAGGTACGCTCCATCAGTTCGGGGGACTTGGCGGAAAGGTAGGTCTTCGCCATCGAACGATTGAGCATCGGCTGCTCCACCGATTGATTTTTTCCGGCCAGCAGCCGCTTGGCCGCCGCTTCATCCTTGGTGCGGGTGCTCGATTGCTTGCCCGTGATTTTATCCTGAAGATAAAAAATGCCGTTTTCCCGTTGATAGAGCGAGTAACGATCCTGCATGCTTGTCCTTTCGGGCAAACATGCTATCCGGTTCTCGCCTCCACCCGTGAGTGAGCGGACATCGAGTAACCCGAAATCGGCGAGGATTATTTTATCCTACGCCGCATCGTCCGAGTCCTCTGGCAAATCCTCTGGCAATTGCCAGAAAATTCATTTTTACCATTCGCAATTCACTCAGACTAAGTTGGTTGCGAGCTGGCTCGGGAGGTAGGGCTCGCCGTACCTCCTCACTTTAGAGCTGTCTGAATTCTATATCTAACACCCTCATTATCAAGCTTTAAATGGCTAAACACCGCCACTACCTAAAACTGCATTTTTGGTGTCATTTTCGGTCGCAGTGGTGTCAGTTTTGGTGTCACTTGTCCGGAGGTAGGGTTTCTACCTCTTCGGCAAAAAGATCGGCAAAAGTAAGTAACTTGGTGTCACTTTTGGTGTCAGTTGGCTAGAGCTTAAGTCATTGTAAAATAGATGAATATACTCTACAATGGACATCAGAAATAAGATCGGCAATATGGTTTTACCCCGTTTTGATGCTCCATCCGATATGGAACCGCTCCTCCCGAGCGGTGAAATGTCCAGAGAGTTGGTCTCGCAAGCAACCCTTCTGATCAAATCGGCGGCAGAGCTGGGAGGCTATTTTGCCCCGGAGACCCGCCAAGCTGTGGCCGATCTGGTCCGGTCAATGAACGGCTATTATTCGAACCTGATCGAAGGCCATCGGACCCGGCCTGTCGATATCGAGGCGGCCTTGGCCCACGAGTTTTCCTCCCAACCCAAGCGCCGCGAACTGCAACTGCTTCATTACGCCCATCTGGAAACCCAGCTCGATTTGGAGCGACGCTTGCGGGATGAGCCGGACACTGATTTTCTCTCGACCGAATTCATCTGCTGGATTCATGAAAAATTTTACTCCCTCCTGCCGGAATCACTCCGCCACATTACCGACAAGGACGGCAAGACCTACCCCGTGAACCCGGGCCAGATTCGGAACTACGATGTCCATGTGGGTATTCATTTGGCACCAACTCCGGGCTCTCTGGAAAAATTCCTGACGCGATTCCGAGACTTCTACAGCACCTACCGGAAGGAGACCTCGCCCCAAGCCGTTATCGCCGCGATGGCAGCGCATCATCGGCTGGCATGGATTCATCCCTTTGGCGACGGCAACGGACGAGTCACCCGTCTCCTGACCCACGGATGGCTGACGCGGATTGGACTGGGAGCCAATGGCCTTTGGACTCTATCCCGCGGCTTGGCGCGAAGCCTCGATCAGTACAAAGAGGTTCTCGCTGCCGCCGATAACAAGCGACTCAACGATTACGATGGACGCGGATATCTTTCCGAACGCCGGCTGACCGAGTTTTGCTCCTACATGATCGACCGCGCCTTGGACCAGACTCACTTCATGCACGGCCTGCTCAATCTCCACCAACTGGAGAAGCGGCTCCTCGGCTATTGCGCGGTCGCAGAACAAGCCAAGGAATTGCCCAAACGAAGCGGAACCTTGCTGCGCGACGTCATGCTCCGCGGCGCCATCCCGCGCGGCGAAGTCGCCCGGATTTTGAATGTTTCCGCCAGAACCGCTCAAGCAGTCATCGGAGACTTGCTCTCCAAGAGCCTTCTGAAATCACCCAGCCCCAAGGGCCAACTCACCATCGGTTTCCCTGGATTCATTTGCCCCTATCTTTTCCCCGATCTCTACCCTACCGGTTCCTCAAATTGAGGAGATGTCATTTTTCTTAAAGCCAGTAGCTCAGAAATCCGACCTTTTGCCGCAAAGGTCCGATTTCTTGGCTGGAACAAGAAAAGCATGATTGGCTGTCCTGCTTTAACCCCGAAGGAACTCAAACTCGCGCTGGCCAACTTGAAGGGGCGCTATGCTCTCCGTGATCGAGCCCTCGTTACCCTGGGCGTCCGCACTGGTCTTCGGATCAGTGAACTGCTCGCCTTGAAAGTGGGTCAGGTATGGGATGGGAAAAGGACCGTGGGGCGGTTTTACGTCGCGCGCCAGAACACTAAGGGGAAACATGCGGGAGCTTCCATCGTGCTCCACCATGACGCGGCGAAGGCAGTGGCGCGATGGATTAAGACGGGAGGGTTGGCGGCCTGCCCGCACGGGTACTTGTTCCCCAGCCAGAAGCACGGCGGACGACGGCTGGGGCGGAAATCGGCCTGGCAGATCCTCCATGATGCCTTTCAGCAGGCGGGTGTCACCGGCATGGCGGGCACGCACTGCATGAGGAAGACGTTTGCCAACAATGTTCACAAGGCCCTCGGCGGTGACCTCTTCCGCACCAGCAAGGCGATGCGGCATTCCTCGCCGCTCACTACCCTACGGTATTTGTCGTTCAAGCAGGAGGAGATTGATAGGGCAATTCTTTCTGCTAGATGGCACGCTCGCCAAGTACAACCATTGCATTGGGGAATTACTCGCAATACTTTGATTATGCTTATACGATAGTCCCTGGTCATATGTACCGCGCTTTTAACTTAACCAGCGGCAGCTGGGCGCGTGCTTTTGAAAGCGCTGCTGCAGAGTTTTTCATTAAGAGCGGAACAGAGACACAGAAGAGTCACAGCGAGAATGCAAACGAATATCTCCACTCGTTATTAAACGATAAGGTTGTCAGCGGACAAAAATTAAAAGATCATTGGTTTCCGCAGATCACAGCCGACGTCTTTATATCGCATTTCCACAAAGATGAGGAAGAGGCGATCAAACTTGCTGGAATGCTGAAGAGCGTTTTAGGGTTAGAGCCATTTATCGATTCCTGCGTCTGGGGTAACTCGAGAGAGTTGCTGCGGACAATTGATGACAAGTATTGCCTTCGACCAGATGGCGAAAGCTACGATTATAACTGGGGTGGGGTTCCTTCATTTCCCTCAAATCAAGACCTATGTCGCGTTAGCCCGGATATTTCACCCGTTTTGCTGGGCAGGGGTCTGCCCGGCACTTTTTGATTTTCTTGCCCGGCGCGGCCTTGTCCTTGTTATTTTCGGCCCGTCGCGCTGAGCGTGGCGACATTTCCCCCAGCCCCCGTTGTT
>DATJMI010000059.1:0-23264 GCA_035508775.1 Methylacidiphilales bacterium | reverse complement strand
CGCCGAGTTTATCGAATTGTCCGGCGCCCTGGATCGCCAGCACCACCCCCAGCAGGAAATTGGCCAGCGCCACGGTCGGCAGCGAGGCCACGCCGATATTGACTATTTGCGCGCACAGCGCCGAAAGTTTCCAGCCTCGCTGGCCCAAGAGCGGGGCGAAAACGCCGATAAAAGCCCGCAGAGAAAGGTGCGCGTATTCGAGCATGGCTGATGCCCCCTTCCCGCGCCGCCCTCAGGCCTTCAAAGCGGCCAGACCCGCGGCGATATCAGGATGCAGGGAAAATACTTGTTCCAGCCGCACGATCTCGAAGACGTTCTTGACGCGCGGACTCAAGGCAGCCAGCACCAGCTTTCCACCCGAGCTTTGCACACTCTGGAAGTACTCGATCAATGTGGCCAGTCCGGAGGAATCGATATAATTCACACCCCCAAAATCGAGCAGCAGCTTCGGCGTCTTCTGCGATGCCTTGGCGCGCAGGAACGTCCGCAATTGCGGTGAGGTCTCCAAGTCAATGTCCCCGGTAATCGAGACGACGGGCACGGCATCCTCGGTTCGTTCGCTGATTTGCATCCAGATAGAGCTATCAACCTTCCAGCGCGAGGAAAGCCAAATTTTCGGCCTGACGCAAGTATTCGATTGTCAAACTGATTGATCTGACTTCAATTCCAGCTTTCGGAGGAACCTTCGCCTGGGCGTTCAGCCGTGCGGAACATCGTCCAATTCCAGCCGCCGGCTCAGGTAGCGTTCGGCCCTCATGATGGCGCGGAACTTGATCAAATCTTCTTCCATCGAGCCGCTCAAAATCGTATACTTGTAGAGCGGCCACATCTTCGATTCCTCCCGCCCCATCTCCAACCGCTGCTGCATCTGTTGCTCGGTTTCCGTGCCCCGTTTGCGCAGCCGCTGTTCCAGTTCCTCCAGTGTCGGCGGCATAATGAACACATCCACCAGCGATTCCTTCAGCATCGGATCGTCCGTTTTGCGAATCGTCGCCGCCCCTTGCACATCGATATCGAGCAGCACATCGGTTCCCTGGACCAGCGCCTCCTTGACCGTCGCCTTCAACGTTCCGTAATAGTTCCCGTACACCTCCGCGTATTCGAGCATCTCGCCGTTGCGCGCCTTGGTCAAAAAAGCTTCTTTGGAGAGAAAGTGATAATCGATCCCGTCTTCTTCGCCTGGACGCGGGGGCCGTGTCGTGCACGAAATCGAGTAAATGAAATCGGGCGTCGAGCGCAAATTTTCGCAAAGCGTGCTTTTGCCGGTGCCGGAAGGGGCCGAAATGACGAAGAGAATTCCTTGGCGGCGAAAAACGGGGTGGTTCATTCGATATTCTGAACTTGTTCCCGCAATTTTTCCAACTCTGTTTTCATGCCCACCACGATTTGGCCGATGGCGAGGAAATTTGCCTTGTTGCCCACGGTGTTGGTTTCCCGGAACATCTCCTGGAGCAGGAAATCGAGCGTCCGCCCCACCGGTTCGTCTCTGGTCAGATGCTCCAAAAATTGGTCGAGATGGCTGCGCAATCGGGTCAGTTCCTCCGAGATGTCGCTTCGGTCGGAGAAAAAAACGATCTCCTTGAGCAGCCTTTCGTCCGAGGCCTCCATTTCCAGCCCCGCTTTGGCGGCCCGGTCCAGCAGCGCGTTCCGTTGATGCTCCATCACCTTGGGCGCCAGCGTTGAGATTTCCTTCACCTTCCTTTGCAGCGAAGCGAGGCGCATCCGTAAATCGGCGGCGAGCGCCCGCCCCTCCCGCCTGCGCATCTGGACGAATTGGCCCAGCGCCTTGCGCAAAGCCTGCAAGAGGACTGGCCAAGCTTTGGCTGCCGGCGCTTCCGCCTCATCCGTCGCCATCACCCCCGGCCCCCGCAAAACCTGCTCCAGAGTCACTTCACCTCCGAGCTTGAGCGTCTTGCGCACCACTTCAAGTTGGTCCCGGTAAGCGCGCGCCGCCGCCAGATTGATGCCCCCCCTCGTTCCGGCTTTCGCATGCAAGCCCACGACAACCGTCAACCGTCCGCGCGAGAGTTGGGCGTTAATTTCGTCCCGCAGCCGGGGTTCCAGTTCCAACAGCGCGCGCGGCAGCGAGAGCGCGATCTCGGCCTGCTTCCGGTTGACCGAACTTAATTCCACCGCGATCTGCCGCCCTTCAAACGAAGCTGTTCCGCGGCCATAGCCTGTCATGCTGCGCATAGTTTCCCCAGAGGCTGTCCGAAAAAGAGGCGGGGGTCACGCCGAAAGGATTTTTTGCCTTGGATCCACCGGCTTGCTAAAGATTAATGATAGCTATCTTCAATCAGGGTAGACGATGTTACCGAATTGAGTCAAAATCGCTTTCGTCTCTTCCCTCATACGCTACAGGCCAGGATGGCTGGATGCCCTATGATCACCGTTCGTCCCGTCATGAAACTCGCCCCGAAATTTGTTTTCCTCGCCTTTCTCCTGTCCACCTCCGCGCATGCCGACACTCCGCCAACCGACGTTCCCATCGGCGCCGGCTGGACGGAAGAATTCCCCAAACTCAAATACGACCTGCCTCCCAAAACAACCGATCGCCATACCATCCAAGATGGCGTCAATCACTTTTATATCCTCAATACGGACCCTTCCACGTTTCCCGGACACGATAGCGGCTGCCGGGCCGAAGCCCGCATTTATAACGACTATACCACCGGCCAGCATCAATTCTCCGCGGACTTTCTCGTCGAACCCGGCACCAATAACGTCTCCATCTTTCAAATCTTCGGCAATACCGGCCGTGCCACCACGTTTATGCTTTGGGTTACTCGTAACGGCTCCCTTTCTCACTATGGCGATGAGGTTATTGCCCAGGGCAACATCTACAATAAATGGCAGCATCTCAATGTCGTTCACGACGCCGACGCCGGGGAGATCGATGTCTACCTTAACGGCAAACATTGCGCCACCTTCCAAGGCGGCGGACCGCACACGCACACCCATTACTTTAAATTCGGTGTTTACCACCAGAAAGACATGTCCGCCCGTTCCGGCATCTTTTACAAGAACATCCACTTTTACAAAAAAGAAGGCCGGCCGGCCGCAGCCGCGGGGTCCACGGCTCAAACTTCTCCGTAAAGGCCAGGCTAATGCCTTTGCCGTGCCATCGTCTGCAGCTTGGTGAGATTGCTTTGCGCTCCGCTATCGTCGGGATCCAGCCGCAGCGCTTCCTGAAACTGGGCTATCGCTTCATTTAGCGATCCTTTCTGGAAAAAGGCAACCCCAAGGTTGCTATGGGCTCCGGCATCGTCCGGGTTAATTTCCAATACATCTTGAAATTGCGCCATCGCCTCGTCCACTTTGTTTTTTTGTAGAAGCGCCGTCCCTAGATTGTCGTGGGCATCGGCATATTCAGGATCGATTTCCAAGGCCTTTTGGAATTGGACTATCGCTTCATCCACCTGCCCTCTGTTAAGAGAGATAAAACCAAGATCGTACCAGGCGACGGCACAGTTGGGGTTGATATCCAGAGCCTCTTGATATTGAGAGATCGCTTTATCGAACCGCTCATTATGTAAGTAAGTGTTACCAAGGTCGGTACAAACGATGGTTTGCACGTCGACGCGCGAAAAAAAGTTGAACCCCACAGAAAACACCAACAACAAACCCCAAACGCAGCGCGCAATCCAGCGTTGCCTCGGTTGCCCGGCCAAGTCACGTTCCAGAGCCAAAATGCCCGCGACCGCGAGCAAGAGCAGCGGGGATACATATTCAAATTCGTAGCGCAGGCACATCGAATCGTGGAAACAGAGCACCAGGGCGGTGGTTCCGAAAAGTAAAACCACGGCGGTCAAGAACCAGCCCAATGCCGAAGAGGCTTTTTCCGGCCGGTTGAGCCAAGCCAGCGGCACAGTCAACGCCAGCCAGACCAGCGGAATATTGGTTAAAACGCCAAACGGATGATTCACCATGTAATAGCCCGGCGGCGCCAGTGTGGGAGGGACATCGTTCACAAAGGGAAACCGGCTGCTCCAGTGTCCCGGTTCCAGAAAACCCATCTGAAAATTAAACCGAAAATAACGGAGATCGAATTGATGATGCACCGTCACCGGTAACTGAAAGCGCTGTCCGAATTCCAGCGGATGGCCGAAACGCAGGACGTTATAAAGCAGCCAACCCAAACCCGAAAGCCCCACCGGGCCAATCGCCGCCGGCAGTAGTGGCCAGACCGCCCGCTTTTCACGCCAAGCCTGAACCACCGGCACCAGTAGAAACACGGCGCCGCCCAAAAGCGATGGCCGCGCTCCCAGGGCCAGTCCATACGCCAAGCTAGCCGCCATCAGCCATCGTCCCGGATGCCGCTCACTATGCAACGCGCCCCAAACTCCAGCCAGGGCCAGCATGGTTAAAGCGTAGCCACAGCTGATGGCCACTTCATAAACGTCACAATCCGCTAAAAGGGCCGGGGCGAAATTAGCCAAGCCCAGCGCGAACGTACCGGCCGCCACGGCAAAAAGACTAGTTTCTTTAAAGTAACACCGCCACATCGCGCCAAGCAATCCGGCGCTGGCCAAAAAACCGGCCGAGAGAAAAATGACCACGGCATCCCTGTGCAGCAGACAATGGCCGGTCAGGGCCAGATAAGGCCAGAAGAGGAGCAGAGCCGGCGCAGGGCCAAAATAGAGATAGAACTTCCCCTTGTAATAGCTCAAATCCCACACGGAGGGATAGCGTTCCGTCCATAAATAAGAACTTCCGAGTACGGGATCATGAGGATCGGTGATCCGCGCCAGCTCGGGCGGGACTTCCCGCTTCAGGTTAAGCTGGCCGGCGCGAAAACTTTGAACCAGAAGATTGTAATAGCTCTCCCGGGCGCCGGAACTCTGCAATTCGATGATTCCCGATCTCGCGCTCCAGGCATAAATTCCGATGACCAACACGCAGATCGCGCTCAAAACGGCCCAGCGTATTTGTAAAGATCGATCTCCAGCCAATCGCGTCCCTAAATACCGGATGCGCCGCAACCAGGATTCTCTGGCAGCCGTGTCCACTTCCAGAGCCGGCGTGAAAGCTTCTCTGTCTGCCGGCTTCTTGCCCGAACCTTGTTCTTCCATAGGTCCCGCCGGGAGAGTGGACCCTTTTTTTCGACCGTAGAAGCCTATTTTGTCTTCATCTGCCGGTTTTTTCCATTGACAAGTCCCGTATGGTTTCCGCCAAGCCCGCTCAGGACTCCCGATCCGGTGCCTGCCACTAACGCCATTCCAAAGGCTTGCGGTATGACTCCAAGACCATATGCTGCCGGTTTACTAAACCCAAAATCTATGCAAACCCGCCTCGCCACCGGTAAGAATGAATACCAAAAAATGACCACCCGCGAATTACGCGAGAATTTTTTGGTCGATGCACTGTTCGCGGAAGGCTCGATCCGGTTGACCTATTGGGAAACGGATCGCACCGTGCTCGGCTCGGCCGTCCCGGTGACATCGTCGCTCAAACTGGAGACGGAGAAAGAACTGGCCGCGGACTATTTTTGCGAACGCCGCGAGCTGGGAATCATCAATATCGGCCATACCGGGAAGATTACGGTGGATGGCGCCGATTACCATCTGGGTCATCTCGATTGCCTCTATGTGGGCCGCGGCAAGCGCGACGTTACCTTCGCCAGCCAGGATCCGAAATCCCCAGCCAAATTCTATCTGATGAGCTACCCGGCTCATACGGCACATCCCACCGTTCTAGCCAAACCGGCCGATGCCAAACAGATCAAGCTGGGAAGCCAGGAAACCGCCAATCAGCGCACGATTTATCAATATATTCACGAAGACGGAATCAAGAGCTGCCAGTTGGTCATGGGTTACACGAAGCTCGAAGCGGGAAGCGTGTGGAATACCATGCCGCCGCACACCCACATGCGCCGCTCGGAAGTCTATCTCTACTTCGACATCCCCGATGACGCCGCAATCTTCCATTTCATGGGACCGGGCAACGAGACCCGCCATCTTTGTCTCCATTCGGGCCAGGCTGTGCTTTCACCCATCTGGTCGATTCATTCCGGCTGCGGCACGCGCTCTTACACGTTCATTTGGGCGATGGGCGGCGAAAACCAACGGTTCGCCGACATGGATGGCATCGCCATCTGCGACCTGCTTTAAAAGCCTTAGCAAAAGCGACTATGACAATTCTTGATCAATTTAAGCTGGATGGAAAAATCGCCCTGGTCACCGGATGCAAACGCGGGATCGGCCTGGCGATGGCACAGGCGCTGGCGGAAGCCGGCGCCGACATCATCGGCGTAAGCGCTTCCCTGGAATCGTCCGGCAGCGAGACGGAAAAGACGGTGGTCGCGGCGGGGCGAAAATTCTGGCCCTACCAGTGCGACTTTGCCAGCAGGCCATCGCTCAAAACGTTCATTCAGCAAGTAAAAGCCGATCATCCCCGGATCGATATTTTGGTCAACAACGCCGGAACGATTCTCCGCCAGCCCGCGGCGGAACATGCCGATGAGTACTGGGACAAGGTGATCGAAGTTAATCTCAATGCGCAGTTTATTTTGAGCCGCGAGATCGGAAAAGAGATGGTGGCCCGGGGCGCGGGCAAAATTATTTTTACCGCATCGCTCCTCACCTTCCAGGGCGGGATTACCGTGCCGGGATATGCGGCCAGCAAGGGCGGCATCGGCCAGCTCACCATGGCCCTTTCCAACGAGTGGGCCGGCAAGGGAGTGTGCGTCAACGCCATTGCTCCGGGTTATATTTCCACCGACAACACCGAGGCGTTGCGGCGCGATCCCGTGCGCAGCCGGGCCATTCTCGACCGGATTCCGGCGGGCCGTTGGGGCGAGCCGCCCGATTTCAAAGGGGCGGTGGTCTTTTTGGCCAGCGCGGCTTCCAATTACGTCAGCGGCCACATTCTTGTTGTTGATGGCGGCTGGATGGCTCGTTAGACTCGCGCCTTCACGTCATCGCGCGTCCCAACCTCCCGGAAAACCTCTTCATGACCGAGACCCCTTCCCTTCACCGTTCCCACCAGAGATGGTGGATTTGCCTGATCGTCTTTTTTGCCGTGACGATTATTTACTCCGACCGTTCGTTTCTCTCCTTGCTCAAATCGACCCTGGCGAATGAAATTCACTGGAGCGACACCCAGTTTGCCGACGTCAATTCCTGGTTTCTGGGCGCCTATGCTTTCGGCCAGCTTTTTTTTGGCCGCTATATCGACAAGGTGGGCGTCAAAATCGGCTTCGTCACGACGGTCTTCTTTTGGAGTTTGGCCGCGCTTTCCCACACGTTAGTCGCCTCCGTCGCGGGTTTCACGGCCGCCCGCATTTTTCTTGGCCTGAGCGAGGCGGGAACCTTTCCCGCCGCGATCAAAACGATTGCCCAGTGGTTTCCGCGCACCGAGCGGGCTTTTGCCACCGCGCTCTTCAATTCAGGCGCCACCGTCGGCTCGATCGTGGCGCCATTTCTCGTCGCGTGGCTGCTCGCGCACGGTTTCGGCTGGCGCGCGCCCTTCTTCATTTCGGGTGGCTTGGGCGCCCTTTGGGTGGTGTTGTGGCTGTTTTGCTACAGCCAGCCGGAAAAACATAGCCTTGTTTCACCGTCCGAGCTGGCTTGGATTCGGAGCGACCCCGCGTCGCCGGAGGAAACCGCTCCGGCGGTTCCCTGGCTTAGCCTCTTCCGCTATCCTCAGACGTGGTCCTTCGTTGTGGCCAAATTTCTGACCGATCCGGTTTGGTATTTTCTCCTTTTTTGGTTGCCCGACTTTTTCAAAAAGACGCGCCACCTCGACATCAAGGCGAGTTACCCCCACCTCATGACCATTTATCTGATCGTGAATGTGCTCAGCATCGCCGGCGGTTATCTCCCGGGCTATTTGAGCCGGCGCGGATGGAGCGTCACGCTCGCCCGCAAAACGGCGCTCTTCTGCTACGCGGCGCTGGTGCTTCCGATTCTCCTCGTCAGCATGGCCGGAGACTGGACGGCGGTGGTTCTTATCGGCGTGGTGGGCGCGGCGCACCAATCCTGGTCGGCCAATCTTTTCACCACGGTTTCCGACATGTTTCCGCGCAACACCGTGGCTTCGGTCGTGGGCATGGGCACCATGTCGGGCGGTTTGGGCGCCATGCTTTTCCAGCATTTTTGCGGGCACGTTCTCGATAACTATGGCGCCAGCCAAGCCCAGGCCGGTTACGCCCTGCTTTTCGGCTATTCCGCCTTCGCCTATCTCGTCGCTTTCGGTTTGCAACATCTGCTCGCGCCGAAGTTTGAACCGTTTAATTTGCAGGCGAGCACTTAGGCAGAGCGGTGGAACTTAAAGAATTCCCGGGCGGTCTGAGTGGTGCGGGCGCTGATCTCATCCACAGAAACGCCCCGCAATTGCGCAATCTGCTCCGCGACGCGGCGGGTATGGGCTGGCTCGCAGCGCTTGCCCCGGCCGGGCGTTGGCGCAAGGTAGGGGCAGTCGGTTTCGACCATAAAACCGGAGGCATCGACATCCCGCGCGGTCGCCTGCACCTGTTTAGCGTTTTTGAAGGTGACGATCCCGGTGAAAGAGACGAGATGGCCAAGGGTGAGAACTTCCCGAGCCTGTTCAAGCGTCCCGCCGAAGCAATGAAAAACCCCGCGGACGCGCCCGGTGTAGCCATGCAGAATGGCGAGGGTATCGTCCCAGGCGTCGCGCTGGTGGATGACGGCGTTGAGGCCGAGTTCAGCGGTGAGATCGAGTTGCTCGCGAAAGAGCTGCGTCTGGCGCTCCTTGTACGCGGCAATTTCAGCCCGATTTTCGGGAAGGTGATGGTAATCGAGCCCGATCTCGCCGATGGCGGCAACGCGCGGGCTTTGCGCGAGAAAACGGAGGCGTTCCACCACGTCGTCGGGAGCGGTATCGGCTTCGCTGGGATGAATGCCTACGGTGGCCCAGATATGGGGGAAATTTTCGGCGAGTTCGACGGCGCGCGTGCTCGAGTCGATCCGCGTGCCGATGGAAATGATCTCCGTCACTCCCGCGCCGGTCGCGCGCGCGATGACTTCCGCGCGGTCGGCGTCGTAATCGGGATAATCGAGATGGGCGTGGGTGTCAATGAGCATGCCGGATGATGAACGCAAGCTGCGAACTAAGTAAAAAATCAATTCAAGCCGCTGAAGCGAAAGAGAGCGTTGTGAATGAATGTTCGCCAAGCTTTGAAGGCATTTCACTCCATTTTTTGCACCATTTCTGTTTAGCCAAAATGGTGGAGTAGGCTTTGGCGTAGTCTCTGATGATGTCGAATTTTATCTCCGACCAATAACCTATTTCATCGAATTCGAAAGAAGTCATACCTTTTTATACGAAAAGATAATAACTTTTGCAAGAAGCGCCTTATTCGGAATTTACTCCTTAAACTTCACCAGACTATGCCCGGTCATCTCGGCAGGCTTGGGAAGGCCGAGAAGATAGAGCAGCGTCGGCGCGACATCGGCGAGAATGCCGTCCTGCAGTTCGGCCTTTTCATGATGGGGGCCCGCGTAGATGAAATGGACGAGATTAGTCGTGTGGGCGGTGTTGGGCGAGCCGTCATCGTTGATCTCACGCTCGCAGTTTCCGTGGTCGGCGGTAATGAGACAGCCGCCGCCCAGCGCGAGGATTTTTTCCACCACCCGCTTGAGGCAGGCATCGATTGTCTCGACCGCCTTGATCGCCGCGGCCAGCACGCCGGTATGGCCAACCATGTCGGGATTGGCGTAGTTGAGGATCAGCAAATCATACTTGCCGGTATCGAGACGCCGGATCACCTCGTCCGTGAGAGGAATGGCGCTCATCTCGGGCTGGAGATCATAAGTGGCGACCTTGGGCGAAGGAATCATGGCGCGGTCCTCGTTCGGATTTGGCGTCTCGACGCCGCCATTGAAGAAATAGGTGACGTGCGGATACTTCTCCGTCTCGGCCATGCGAAGCTGATGCAGCCCCGCCGCCGCCACGACTTGCCCGAGGAGACGATCCATCGACAAGGGCGGAAACATCACCGGCACATCAAACGTGGCGTCGTACTGGGTCATGATGAGATAGCTGACTTTGGGATGATAGGCGCGGTTGAAGCCCTTGAAATCGTCGCGGAGCACAACCTGGCTGAGCTGCCGCGCGCGGTCGCCGCGGAAGTTGAAGAAAAGAATGCCGTCGCCTTCGGCGATGAGGGGGCGCGGCTCCTTCAGGCAGACGATGGGGGACATGAACTCATCGGTTTTTTGCGCGGCGTATTCCTTTTTCACCGCGGCCACCGGATCATCGGCATAGGTCCCCTCGCCGAGGAAGATGAGCTTGTAGGCTTGCTCGACACGCTCCCAACGGTTATCGCGATCCATGGCGTAGTAGCGGCCAATGACCGTGGCGATCTGCCCGACGCCGATTTCCTTGAGCTTGGCCTGGAGTTTGGCGAGGTATTGCTCGCCGCCGGTGGGAGAGGTGTCGCGCCCGTCGAGAAAAGCGTGAATGTAGATGCGCGAAAGGCCGGCATCCTTGGCGATTTTGACCAGCGCATAAAGGTGCTCTTCATGGGAATGGACGCCGCCGTCGGAAAGAAGACCCCAGAAATGAAGCGCGCCGTTGCGAGCTTTGAGCCCGGCGAGAAACGGCATCAGGACCGGATTCTTGGCCAAGCTGCCGTCGGAGATCGCCTTATTGATGCGGGTCAACTCCTGGTAAACAATGCGGCCCGCGCCGAGATTGAGATGGCCGACCTCGCTGTTGCCCATCTGGCCGGCGGGCAATCCGACATCCTCGCCCGAGGCGCTAAGGCGGCTTTGGGGATAAGTCTTGTAGAGGTAATCGTGGAAGGGGAGCTTGGCCAAAAGCGGGGCGTTACCCTCGGCTTGGGCGGCGGCGAGGCCCTGGGGACTAATCCCCCAGCCATCGCGGATAATCAAAGCGACAGGTTTCATCGTTGTTTTGAGGCTATCCGAAAAATAGGCGCAGGTCACACCGAAATGATTTTTGCCTTGGGGCGAGGAGCCGAGCAAGGATCATAGCTGAAGTGCTACGTGAGGAGCGAGCGACAAAGCTCCAAGGCAAAAAGGCTTCGGCCCAAAGGGTGACGGCGAATTTGGGCCGAGCTCTGCGTTGCTCGCTCCTGACAGACCGCTGCGGGTAACGCCGAAGGCCCACGAACTTCTCTTCGTCAGTGGCAGGAAAACGGCCGCAATAGACCGAGAGAGGTTCGGAGCATTTTGAGGGAGAGGTTGGCCGAAGAGGTCGACATGCCTGCCTTGAGCTTGCTGTCTCGGTAATTCTGTACGTCGACCTTGCTGAGCCGAGAAATATCGCAGTTTGCCCGAGAGCCAAGGAATGCCAGGAATTCCTCCATCTCGGCCGCGTATCCTTAGTTCCGGATTTGGGCATTCGTCGGTAAATTCGGTTGAGCAATGCGTCGACGAATTCCGCAGCAGATACAGTCTCAACTGGCCCAGCGTTACCGGGAGCTGTTACAGTCAGACCCGACGGAGCTGGTGAGCCGCACAGGGTATAAAGTACCTCGGTCAACTTTGCGATCGTCTCTGCGTTTGACTGTGCAGCGCTGCCTGTCTCCGCAGGAGTAGCAGAAGCCTTGGTTACCGGGGGGCGTTTCATAGCCCCTCTATTCTAAAAGATTTTTTGGCTAAGCTTTTTGGATACTTTTTCTCGCACCGTATAGTTGCGAGTGGCGGTATCCAACACCATTTGACGCCGCCAGACTCAACGACAAAATGAGTCGCAGTATGAGCGTTTTTGTTGGCAGTAGGGCTAAAATCGGGCCCTTCAGAAGTCGCATTTCCTTGCGGCAGAAAGAGATGAGCGGGTGACGAGACTCGAACTCGCGATTCTAACCGTCAGAGGGAGAGTAACTTATGTCGTTGCCGTCCAACACTGTCATACGCTATCAATACCGTAGACACGGTGATTTTGTTGGGACTTTTGTTGGGACCTGTCGGTGAGGGATTGCATGCTTCGGCCGAGGCGCAGCTCCCAATTCTTCGGTGGTGGACTCATCTTGAGTTTGCTACCTGAACCTTGGCGGATAATCTCAAACGGCTGAAGCAGTGGAAACGATGGCTGAGGGTTAGCCGTCATTTCCAATGGTATCAGTCGGGCAGATAGCCAGTGCCTCTTCGGCTATTCGAACGCATGAATTTCATCGTCTAAGATTCATTCATCGCAACGCGTCACTCCGCCGACAGATTCACAACAGGTCGCGCCACAAGAGCTTGAGCCACTTCGTATCGCTAAAAACAAATGAATGCAGGACAACGCCATCGTCGCGATCTTCGTGCAGCTTAAACGCTACTGCTCTTACCGAAGTCCAATTGGCCTTAAGTATGTTGAGAGAAAGCTTGATCGCGCGCATGCGCCATTTTGGAGAAAGACGTTCAATCGACTCCATGTCTGTTGTGGAGGGCGTCCACATTTCAAGATCAAGATATTCCCAAACATCATTATGATCGGTGTCGAAACCTGCGTATAACATCTCAGCGATCACGCCTGCGTAAGCTTGCGCAGCCTCATTCACTTTGCCATTTATCTTTCCTCTTCCGCATTGACCTCGAAAAGCTACCTCTGAAGTCAGATCTCTCGAGTAATCGCGTTCTAAGGTTAGCTTCACCCACGGGCAGCCGACCTTTAGCGCGACGACCGCATGCCCGGCCTCGTGAATCGAAACGTTCTTTTTGTCGATGGCCAGGAATTCAATTCCGGACTTCTTATGCGATCCCAGGGTACGGCGTCGTTTCATGGACGATCCAAATCTTCGAGCTTTCTCATTGTGCGGTCAGTTTCGTTGGAGTGTAAGACCTATTCGATCTCATCGACTGAAGAAATAGCAGAATCCAAGTGGTCGATGGTTTCACTAAGACCCGAGATTGCTGTTTCCATTCCCTGGGCGGCGTCTCCTTCCCGTAATGCTTCCGGCACATTCTCAAGTTTCTCTTCCTCGACCTGCTGCAAATCTTCGAACTGAGCTTTGATTTGCTCAAGCTGTTCTCGCAACCGACCAATTTGTTTCCGTGCCTTCGCATTCATTGGGGATCTTCAATTGAAGTGATCACTTGGGGAGGAACCCGACGCAATGATAATATTCGGCGAGGGACATTCAATCCTCGAAATTCGTGGCTGATTCCATGGGTAGAGTGAAGTTCGGAAATGATTTACGAGGTGCAAGTTTCATGTATTCGCCGCCGCGCCGTTCGGAAGCCTTCGGTGATTTCAATTAACTTGTTCTTCATTTGGACGTCTTCGGGCCTGCGCGACTCTTGAAAGATTTGAAGCAAGGTCAACGCGTCACAAAGCGGGATATCTTTCGGCACGTTTTTCGCCCTCTGCCAAAACTGGTATTGCCGTTGCACCTCGCGAGTCGTCCGCATAACCTTGGGCAGGGTGCGAATGGGAGGGAGCGAGCGTAGAGTTAATTCGACCGGACAGCAGATCGCCAGGACTTCGACCACTTCTCCGAGAACCGATACGAGCTTGGAATCCAGATTATGCGTCACCAATGCCATGGCGCAGCACGCCATAAACGCTAAATGGGCCCCATCATCGTCCAGTTGCAGCGGACGTCCGGATCGATGTCCTAGACGGTGGAGCACGACGGTCCCCTCGATCAAGTGCGAAAGTACCCCTTGTGCTCCCGCCTTCTGCCAATGATTCTCGTCCTGGACGGATAAAAAATCGTAGGCCTTTCGCCCGAGTTCACGAATCTGGGCAGCTGACGTTTCATCAAAATCGATGGAGGTGTAATGGTCGCCTCTCCGACGAATGATTCTTCCAGTCATGACCTTCCCTTATTTTGGAATGAGGCAACCTGGTGCTGTTGAGAGATTGGAAGGCCGCAGAAGCGGGCCATCTCGGCTCGTGCCGCCGAGACAAGAATGGCCAGGAACTCCGACGAGACATCGACATCCTCGAAATCGAGTAGGACGCAGATTCCTAGCTTCTGCGCGGCCAGCATTTTTCGGGCAATCCGTCGCGCGACCTTGAGGTTGGTCCCGTTGGCACCGGTGTAGTGCAACACGGTGATTCGCTTCATGGCTGTCTCCAATTGCGCATTCCACTCACCTTGGAGCTTAAAAGGTCGGCCGCCGCGAGGGATTGCATACACCCCCGGAACAAGCGGGTGGCGAGGTCAAGGCACTGCTCCAGTGCCTCTATTTGATGGTTGCCTCGGTGATCCTGCCGTAGAGCACGCCAGAGCTCGTACATGGCAATTACCGTTAAGCTTGGTGGGTCGGACCTCCTTTTTTGCCGAAGAAGCTCAAAACTTTTCCAGGCCAGTGATCCCGCTTGCGACTGATCGAATACCTCCGCTGCCGGTGGTAAAGGGAAACTCGGAAGCAGATAGGGCGTCACCTCGGACAAAAGGAGGACAACCTCTGGCAGTGTGGAGACGGGCTCACAAACGTCGGCTCGGTAATTCGCGACGAACATTGCTAATTCCGTCGCCGCGTTCAGATCGAGGACATTCGATGCGCGGCGACGCTCTTTTGCGGTCGCAAGTTCCTGCAGGACTTTGCTGCCTGCTTCCATACGGGGCAGCAGGACATACCCATGCTGTCTCAATACCTTGTCCACGTCCGGATCCCTCAGTGTTGTTTGCACCAAGCGCCAAGCTCTGAGAAACGCGGTTTGAGCTTCGGCATCGTATTCGAGACGAATGTCGTGGGATTTGGAGGTGAGTGAACTGGTGATGTGCATATAAACAATCCTTTTGGTTGAAGATTGTTTTTCATGTTTTCGATTCTGCCTTTGCAGGTGGTTACCCTGGTAATCCCGTTGGCAACGTTCGAATCGCGACCGATAAAAGGCGTCGGCGTAGCAGACGGTCCCAGTGGGGCCGGATAACGAGACAACCGGGGCGGAGTAGGCTTTGGAAAAAAATCAATGTGGAATGGCAGTTAGCGGCGTTAGCCGCAGAAAATCACTGTGGCATTGAGAATCCCGCGTAGCGGGAGCGCCAAGTGGAAAACGGACAACGCGTCCTCTGAGGTGTGATTCAAGATTGTGGAACTATCGCTCGTCAGTAGAATGAAGCCATGTCCTTGACTACGCTCTCTTCCCGTCAACTACACGAACTTGTGACGCTGGTGAAGGAAAGGGAGTCACTTCAGTCCCGCTTAGCGCGGATAGATAGCTCGCTTGCAAAGCTGTCCGGCGAAGTCGAGGTGCAACCTCGACGAACAACCGAAAAGCGGAGCAAGCGCCGTCGCCGCAAAGCTCTGAAAGAACCGCTGCTCAAAGCTCTTCAAGCGGCAGGCAAGAAAGGTCTCACCGTCAAAGAATTGGCGACCCAGCTCAAGTCGAAATCAGGGAGTGTTGGAGTGTGGCTCTACACGACTGGAAAAAAGATCAAGACGATCAAGAAAGTTGGCCGAGGTCGCTTCGCTTACCTCGATAAAGACTAACTGTAAGCCTCGCCTTGCCATTCGGCATAGGCTTTTCATGACTGTGTCTGTCCGGACAAATACGTTTTCCAAAAATCACGGTATGGCGCGACGTAGATACACGGCGCTACGGGGGTTAGTTCCTCGGTAAGGGCGACTCGAGCCAGTTCGCGCATGCGATCCGGATGCTGCCGCAGGCAGGACAACGACCAGAAGTCACTGAAGATAGCTTCAGCCCGCAGCAGGGATCGAGAGGGCTTTCTGCTTTTTTGCCATTTTGAATTTACGTCCAGAACAGTCGCCATGAACTGCACTTGGGCGACCGCCACTTCGCGCAGAAACGCACACCAGCCAGAAAGAAAAATGGCGTCAGCGATTAATAGCTCGTCGGGTTGTCCCACAAATTTTCTTCCCAGGATCGAGCGAAAGCTTGGCATGAATGCCGGACAGAATCCGTGTTCAGTTAGCGCCGACGCCACGTAAAGAGACTCAGCGGACGGTTCGTAGTGCAAAAAGTCCACGGTCGTCGACGGTGTAGCGGGTGAAGGTAAATACTCGGTTTCCACCCCGTCAATGTAGTGCGCCAAAACGGACGCAAACCTCATCGCGTGTTCGCGGAGCCAATAGACCTTGTAGCTGGCATGTGCCGTTTGGTAGGCGCACTCCGGTTGGAGCCCCAGGTCGGTTGCGAGCAACTGTTCCAGGTACCGACGGGCTGAAGCTTGATTCTGTCTCGCGGAGCAGACTTGAAGAAGGAATAGGTCCTCCTCGCGTTCGGGGTCGAATTGGGACGTGGTGGTTGTTTTAAATTTCTCTTCCGGGGCAAAAGGCCGGTAGCGGTCATCATGGACGATGAGTCGCTGCTGTTCGGAGCAATAAGGCTGAATTTTTTTGGCAGCAGGCGGAGAAGCGAGCCGTTGCAAAGCATCTTCGAGGTAGAGCCGGGGCGAACTCTTTGAGTCGTCGTCGGGCAGCCAAAGGATTGGCGCACTGGGCACGCATTCCTCGATGGAAAGGAGTGTTTCCTTAGAAAAATGCGGTGACAGGTGACCGACGATTACAGCGTGAGGTTGATGCCTGGCAAGAGCATTGAGAAGTTCCTCCGGCTGGCTTGGCTCTGCGACGACGACGTGGTTGAGTTCGTCCAGCAGTTGCACGAGATTTCGACGTGTGGGTGGGTCGGCATGAATGACAATTAATTTCATGCTTTTCTGTTTTCGATGCCCCACAGCTAAATCAGAGTGAGCCGTACACCGTCACGATGCTGCCGACTGAAGACGTGCTACGGAAGACTCGCACAAGTCCGAGTAGGGACAGCGAGGACAGAGCTCGGGATCAGGGGCCGGATCGAAAGAGGGCGGTTTCTTCTCTCCTTTGGGAATGTGCCGCACGTGGGAAGACTCAAGAAGATCAACAACAGGTAAATGAGGCTTATAGGTCACCTCCATATATTCCCCGCTGAA
The DNA here is from genome assembly GCA_035508775.1 of Methylacidiphilales bacterium. GTDB lineage: Bacteria > Verrucomicrobiota > Verrucomicrobiia > Methylacidiphilales > UBA1321 > JABDGH01. Next base: position 6,466 of record DATJMI010000059.1, on the reverse strand, counting down.
CAAATCGACTGCGCGGCCGACCAGGCTCAATTCGTCCGGATTTTCGAACTTGTGAAGATAGCGTAGGTAATGCGTGAGTTGATCGAGGTCTACATTGTCAATGGCGTGGCATTTCCAATCGATCACCCTCATCCGATAGGGCGTACGAATCAGAACATCAAAAATAATTCGCCTCGGCCGAGAAGCCGACTGCCAATAGACCTCTTTTTCGGCCTCGACTTGTACCATTGCCGTTACTGGTGGAATTCCAATGGTGCGCGCGGCAGTTTCTCCATTGGCGATGGCGCGCGGAATCATTCGCGTCCAAAAGGCGACGTCATTTTTGATATTTTCATACACCAAACCGTTGTAGGTCTCTGCCAGTTGCAGGCCTTCGTGAATGCGGCCAGGCCCGGTTTTCAATGAAGCGTTTATGGCCTCTTCAAACGTTTCTAGGCATGATTGCGTCGCGCTGGCGATGGTCCACTGGCAACCGTTCGAGGTCCAATCCCGGACCATATCGGCGAGAGCGCAATGAATCAGATGTCCTCCCAATTCGCGGATGCCGTAAAGCTGTCGGCGTGCCTGATGGGCGGATGATTCCTCTTCGCTGGTTGGTTGGAAAATGTACCGATAAAAATAACGCCGGGGACAGCGTAGCCATTCGCGTTTCTGGGTGGGACTGTAAAATGTCATGGTTCGTTTGGTCTTTTTGCTTCATGTATCTCGTTGCAAAGATGCGGGTAGTTTTGCTCAATCCACTGGCGATCCCGGCGATGGAGCGGTCGAAGCGGTGTGGGATAGACCGAGTGCCGCCAACGATCTTCCAGCTGAACGAGCGTGGAGATGTTGTCCGTCATAGATGCACTCAGGAGTATGACTTCAAGCGTTCCGCTGGTGGCGGCGCTGAGTTGCCGGAGTTGAATCGTGGAAGGCAGACGCCGCGCAAGGTTGAAGCAAGCGATCCGCCACGCCGGAGGAATGGTCTCCAGACCATTTGGGTTTCGGCCCAAGCCTTGTAGACTCCGCCGAAACTCTTCCATGGTCATTCTGCCGATGGATTGGACCTGGCGCGGCACGGCATTGAGCAAGAACTCCCAGAGCGTTACCGAGTAATATGTGGCTTTCGCCACAGGGCTCTTAGCTCCGGCGGTGATGCCGGTCTGCGCGCGGCGCAGGCTGGCGATGTCCATATCGGCCATACCGGGGCTGTCAGCGGTCGGTTCCTCCAGAAAAAGAGGCGCAAGCCAGATCGGTTCGAGGCTCTTATATCCGTTGGCCAGGGACACATAGGCCTGGTGTGTTTCCAACTGTGCCAGCGCCCCAGGCGGACAGATCGGTTCAGGCGGGATCACGGTCATCGGCCCAGGCTGCACCAATTGCCCGCTGTCGACCGGCTGACCTGGCACGATGCGCCCGGGGCGATAGCCGAAGACTCTTTCGGCCAATGCATACAAATGCCCGATCTCCACCGACCGCATTAGGATTAAATTGCTGAAGTTGATCAGCAGCGCTTCCGTCGCCACGGGACCAAGCAGAAGATCCAGCTGGACTAGCCCCTGGGTAGCCGCGATGACAAAGACGCCTTTGCTGCGGAGAGTGGCCAGATTGGAAATGTCCGACCAGCGCGGTGATCCCTTGGTCGCCGCATAGTGAAACTCGTCCATGACCAGGCCGGTCACGTTGCTCTCACCGAGTGTTCTTCTAGCCTGAGCCCTGCCATAAAAATCCATTTTTACCAACCGGCAAATCATGCTGGCGGTTTCGACTTCCGTGGCCGCCCGGGTGCAAATCACGACGATTTTCCCGTCGAGCGCTTCGGTGGGATCAATCAACGACCCCTTGGCTGAATCCCAATAGGGAAGCGACGTGGTCGCGAGAAATGGCGACAGGGTGATCATCAGACACGATTGAATAATACTGCGCGTCCGGGAATCGAGTTTGGCCCAACTGCGAACCGTCCTCTGGGCAAATTCGATTTTGGCCATGATGCCTGGAGAAAGTCCCCGGGTCGCCGTCACGATTTTGTCGCTGCGGTCGATAAGTTGTTTTGCGACGAAGGTCGCCTCGGGTTGCAAAAAGAGATCCGCCATGAACCGGAAAGCCTCGATCATGTCGATGCCTTCCTTCTGGATCAGCAGGTAAGTCAGGGCCGCTTCAATCAAAGCTCTCGTGTTTTCCGTCCAGTACGCGTCCCGGTCGGATGCGGTGTGGCCGGCAAATCGCGTGGCCGATACGATTTTCGAGGCCACCGCGTCGATACTGGGAAAGGACGTGAGTTCGCCGAGGGGATTAAAATGCCCCTCCTGCGGTGAAAGCACGCGAACGTCGTCTGCTCGTCCCGCCTCCGCTGCGAGTCGCCGAATATTGGTGGCTGTGTGATCCCCTTGGGAGTCGAGAATGAGCAAACCCACCCGCTGGCCCTTCGCGCCGCGATAGGAGATCAGATCTGACCAGACACGATTGAGCACCGTGGTCTTGCCCGATCCGGTCTGGCCGCAGATCAGCAGGTGCCGAAGGAGATCCCGAAAGGTGAAATCGAGCGAGGTCCCGCTCGGTTCATAACACGGAAGTCGAAGAACCGTTTCGTCCAAGCGGTCTTCAACCACGTCGAAGTATTCAGGAACCACCAGACCGGCCGGGGTGGCCTTCCAGCGATGGTCGGGAATATTCATGGTGCCACCCGGCTGGAGGTCGCGAATTTTGATCGGAGAAAATCCTCACACATCAGGCGGTGATTGCAGCCAAAGCAGGCCCGCGAGACGAGGGCGGGAAAGCGTTCTTCCGGGCCCGTGTTGATCCTGGGATCGTCGCTGAGACTTTGAAGTTCTGCGAATTGCTCACCGATCAGCCAGTCGGCCTCGGCACGCTCTTCATCGCCGAAGCTGTAAGAAACGAGCTCTCCATCGTCGAGATAAAAGAATCGTATCTCCACGGAATGTTCGGGAGGCAGCCCGAGCCGGCCCCTGACGAAGAGGTCATAAATCAGACCCTGGGTGCGATGCTCCTCGCTTGAAGCTCCGCACTTCCAATCGCAGACCACAACCGTCGCGTCATCGCGAAGAAACACGGCATCAGTCTTGGGCCGGGCAGGTACTCGAAGTTCGTTTCCAACCTCAAATCCGAGCGGATCCAGCAGCTCGGGAATGAGCCGCGCGGGCTCGGCCACCAACATTTTGACGTCCTCGAACGAGAAGAATCGATCCAAGAGGCGACCGATCTTGGCCACGTAGGTGTCCAGTTCGAGCTGACTCACGTCCTTGCCGGATTCGTGGCAGAACAGTTTTCGCCACTTCGCTGTGAGGTCCTCAAGTCGACGCGTTCGCGAGTAGTCGATGAAGGTTTTGAATTTCTCCTGGGCGATTTTGATTTCCGTTGCCAGATGAATTGGCAGGCCGGCGCAGGCCTTCTCGAAGATTAATCGAATCTGTTGATGGACGATCTGGCCTATTTCCAGATCTGGCGTGGTGAGATGCTTCAGCCGATAAGCCGCTTGCACCTCTGGTGGTGATTCCTCGTTCCAGCCTTCCCACGACCCGATGTACGAGTAATAGTATTTTCGAGGGCAGGCTCCGAGTGCTTTGCTGCGGGCAAGCGACCAGACCAGGAGATTTTCCAAGACAGTTGCATGAAATTTCATGCTTTTTTGTTTCAAGGTCTGGAGCGCTTGAGAAAATGCACCCCAGCGTGAAAACGGACATACCTACGAGGTCAGCTACGCACGCTGGGTATATCCCCGTCATTCAAATTGGTTTTAGCTCAGGGATTCGCAGCAGTTAGGCTATTTTCCAACAAGGTTCTCATGACTCAGCATCCGTGAAGGAGATCATTCCACGAAGCATCCAAAATCCGTCGTATCCGACACAACGTGACAAAGGCAGGGGCTTTTACTCCTCCCTCCAGAGCCTGGTAGTATTTCAGACTAATTCCGATCCGCTCGGCAGCTCGCTCTTGGGTTAAACCCTTTTTAGAACGAAGTGCAGACAGATTTTTCCCCGCAGCTTTGAAGGGGGCCTTGTAGGTTGCCACCTGGATAGCGTCGATTGTAAACAGCAGTGAGAGAACCATCTAATAGATGGTACTTGCTTGACGCCATCGCTTGTGCTTGGAAAATGCACGGAAGGTTACAGCTTATGCGAATCCTCACCTTGGACGATCAGCCTGGACTGGCCGACATGCTCGCTTTAAGTCTGCGGACGCTGGGCCATGCAGCGAAGGGTTTCACCTCTCCCGGCGAAGCACTCGCTTCGATTCAGGACTTTGATGTCCTTGTGACCGACTACGACATGCCCGAAATGAACGGGCTTGAGGTGGCGCAGCAGGCTTATGCCGGTGGATGGAAGGGTGCGCTGCTCATCATGTCGGGCCGTTCCGCCGTGATCAACGGTGCCATCGAGCACCCCTTACTTCGCATTATTCTGAGCAAGCCGTTTTCAACTCAAGAGCTTGTCGAAGCCTTGCCCGTCCCAAAATGAAACCGCTTCAATTCCCAAACATCGCCTGCACGCGATCCCTATCCGCCTACGTGCTCGCTACCGAAAATATCGCTGAAAGTGCATTTGAGGCGGGACATGATCGGGTGAAGGGCCGTCAAGGTGATACTTCGTTGATTGTTCTCCAGGCGGTGCAGGGTTGCGGGATCGACGCCAATCCGTTTGGCGAAGTCACGAAACGAAAGATCGCCACGCTTTTTCTTCAAAAAACTGGCGAATTTCTTGTCCAATATCGTTGGTGGTCTCACCTGGACAGGCTGCCCGCGAAAGTGTTGCCAATGGGCAACACTTTGCTAGATGTTGCCTATCGGCAACGGCGATGTGCCGCACCATAACCATGTTTTTTGAATGAAATACCTCGTGCTTCTACTCCTACTGTTCGTTACTCCACTCTTTGGCGACGGCACCGATCTGCTCCAGAAGCAATCCGACGGCTCCGTGGAAATTAACTCCACAAACGCATGGGCTATCGCGCGCGGGCTTTGTCCTAAATTTGATCCACTATTGAATAACAGCGAAAGTGCCGCAAACACCATTTGGGGAGATTTACTGGGTTCGATTTCTGATAATTTCGCTCGGCACGCCGCCCTCGCAAAGTACGTCTCAGAGCTTGATGATGCCTCGGCTCGCGCAAAAACCGTAACAAATGTCACGTACGCATTCGGCGTTGGGATTGGTGACTATGATTTTTCGGCAAAGGCATTTCCTTTTGGCCCCGTCTGGACGTGCGTTGCGGCGCGAACGACAAACAACCTGACGGGCATCTCCACCTGCGTGGCGTTTGATCAAGCCTTGGCCACAAGTATACCGGTTCCGGAAGAAGATAAAGCACGCGCGTTACAAACATTCATTACAAGTCGCCGCCATGGATTGGTTGCCGTGGTGCACGGGACAATAAAAGGCGCTGATCAAGCATATCATAACGTGGCACCTTTTCCGGCTCCAATACCCGGCATAACGGATACCGAAAATTATCGAGGAGGAGCTAACTATCGCATCATCATTTCCTTAACTTCGGTCGATTATCATCTGGGAGACGCCAAGGGTCCGGTTCTGTGCACGCAGACCTTTGGGGCCTCGCCTTCGCTCTCTCCACTGGTTCTTCCCCCAACGTCTTCCCCCACGCCCTGACCACCATGCCCCTCTGTAACCTCAGGTCGATCATCGAAATCCTGATCCCGGGCGACTACGGTTCCGGTTTGGCTGACGCGGTGCTGTGGCCGATTCCGTTCTGGTGGATTCCGATTGTATATATTTTGCCATTCATTTTCGGCGGCCTGTGGCTGGCGTACAAAAATTTCAGACTATTTCTTTATATTGTCATCCCTCTGGTGGTACTGAACATCTGGACACAGGTTACCAGCAAGTACGGCTACAATCCGTTGCCGTACACGGTGCCAGTCAATAAGGCTGATCCCAATCAGGCCGATTCAGTTGCTCCTAACGACTACTCACAGGACGGCAAGTACGTTTGGCAAGATGATGCCAGCCGCCTTAGCGCAGCGAGTTGGGGTACGTGCTATGTTGTGCATTTTCAGAAGCAGGCCATCCCCGGGCAGATCACCCAGGAAGAGGTGAACTACCAAACGTGGTTGCGCGTGGAAAACGCCGACTTGATCCTCAATAACGTGTACTCGGCTTCAGAGTACAACAGCAGTGTTTGCTATCAGATTCGTGACTACCTCCGCGCCCGCGAAGCTCAGGAGCAGGAACTCATGCCTCTGCACTACGGCGGATTTTACGACCGGATCAAATACCGCTGGGCCATCGATGAGATGAACGGGAAGCCCAGCCCCCTCCAGACCTACATTGATGCTCGCCAAAATGATGAAGCAAAAGTTGGATTTGAGCTTTGGGGCCCCTTCGTTTTTGGTGCACTCACCCTGTTCGTTTTCGGTTTTGTCGGGAAAAAATACCTAGAGGCCCGTACCGTCGTTGTGACCAAAATGGCCACCACCCGCTGGGATACTCTCTTGGCGAATTTCAATCGCGCA
>DATJMI010000058.1:0-12249 GCA_035508775.1 Methylacidiphilales bacterium | reverse complement strand
GGATTGATTTCCACGGCCTTTTGAAATTGGGCAATCGCTTCGTCCATTTGTCCTTTGTAAACGAGGGCAACACCGAGACCAAAATGGGCATCGGCAAAGTTAGGGTTGATTTTCAAGGACGCTTGGTACTGAACCATTGCTTCATCAATCTGTCTCTTTTGGATAAGAACATTGCCAAGGCTGAAGTGGGCATTGACAAATTTGGGGTCAATTTTCAGGGCCTTTTGGAATTGGACAATCGCCTCGTCAATTTGACCCCTTTGTATGAGAGCATTGCCGAGGCTGTCATAAACTCCAACGAGGTTGGGATTTATTTGCAGGGCTTGTTGGTACTGGGCTATCGCTTCATCCAGTCGTTCCCTTTTAGAAAGGATATCGCCAAGGTGAATATGGACGTCGGCGTTGTTAGGATTAATTTTCAGAGCTTTTTGAAAATGGATTATCGCCTCATCTACCTGCCCCTTTTGTACGAGAATTTTACCGAGGTTGTCGTGGGTTTCGACATCGTTAGGATTGATTTCCAGGACTTTTTGAAATTGGGCCACGGCCTCGTCCACTTGCCCTTTTTGGAATAGGGCAATGGCGATCTCAGTATGAGCTTCAATACAGTTAGGTTGGATTTCCAGAGCTTTTTGAAACCGGGCTATTGCCTCGTCCACCTGCCCCTTTTTTAAAAGAGCGAAGCCGAGGCTGTAGTGGCCCAACCAGCTGTTCGGATTTTTGGTCACAGTGTCGGTCCAGAGCGTCTCTTCGCTCTGGTAAACCCAGGCGCGTTGCCAACTCCATATCCCGAGGATAAGCAACACTCCGGCATAAAGGCTCGATTGCAGCCACCGCCTCCCCAGAACAACGAAGTCCGAGAACTGAGCCAAGCCCACTCCTGCCAATGCAAGCGGCCCCATCCCGGCCAGATATTGAAAATGATCCGCAACAAAAGCATAACGCTGAAAGTAAATATCCACCAGTCCCAGCACCGGAAACAGCGCCACGAGAAAATAGGCGAAGACGAAAAACCAGGGCCGGGACCATGATTTGAGATTGCGCCATAAAACAAAAATTACGGCGATCACCGCCAGTAGCGGTAGATAGGAGAACCACCGATCAGCATCAATCTGCCAGCGCGGATAATTCACCATCAACGGATAGGGCCAAAGCAGCTTGCCGAGATAAAACCAGACCTCATCGCCCATCGTCACCAGACGCTCCGGCCAAGTCCGCACCCATTGTGGATCTTCGCCTCCTCCGAGTTTTTGCGTCCATAGAGTAAGGGCCGAGGGGAAGACAACCATCAAAACGATCGGTCCCAGTCTTGCCAGATTGCGCCATTGCCATCGCCCTTCCACCCACCATGCGCACAGGCAAAGAACCACCGGCAGAATCACCGTGGACGATTTGCTCGTCATTGCCAGTGCGGCAAAGAGCAAAGTCAATCCATATTTCCATCCATTGCCGGGTTTCCCTTTGGAATTGGAATTCCTTACTCTTACATATTTCACAAAAAAAGAATCGAGAGCAGGAAGAACAAACCCGATTGCGTATTCTTGATCTCGGTAACCCACGCCACCGATTCGACCTGTACCGGATGCAATGCCCAGAGTGCTGCGCCCATCCCCGCGCCCGGCACTTGCAAGCCCAACAATACTCGCCAAAGCAACACCGCGCAGGCTGCGTGCAGCAGTACATTCACCAGATGATAGGGCAGCGGAGCCAATCCCCACAGCGCATGTTCGAACCAAACCGTGGTCAACGTCAGCGGACAAATATCAGCTGCGTTCGACGTCCAGATTTCCTTTAGTCCCAACGGCCCCACAATGCATGGGTTGGCGGTAATAAATTGATCATCATCCCAAATAAATCCGGCCCACCAGACCGGCATATAAATCAGGATCACCGCCAGAACCAAAACCAGCCCCCAAAGCCAATCACGGTTCAGCCACGACGACAACGGCGCAGCCGACACCACTTTCCTAGGTGCAGGCCTGGAAATATCGCCGCCCAGCGCATTCTTTTTCTCGGATCGCTTCGCCATGGGGTTACGTGTCCCAAGACAATGACGCCAAGCGCAATCCCAAACAAGACTCCAAATGCCGCCCCGCAGCGAACCGTGCGCTCAAATATCGACCTTGTCATCTTCAAAGACAACCAGCGTGACCTCGATTTCCGCGCGGCAAAGATCATCAGGATCGCTGGGCCGGATAACGCCAATCGTACGTTGTTTTGCTTGTTGATAAATGGTTTTGAGATGACGCCCGATCACGCGCACCACGCCGTAGGTGTAGTGAAAAGCCACTTCGTTTTCGCCTTTCATTTCGATACGGGACAGGAAGGAATGAACCGCATAAATCTCGTGTTTTCCTCCCAACTCGAAAGTGAATCCAAGCCTGGCCGCTCCCGAGTCCCACCTGTAGCAAGTCGGCTCCGGTTGGGGTGCTGTTCAGCAATTGCCCGCAGGCGAGAAGAAAATCTTTGTTCACCTCATGCCGAGCATGGATCGTTTTCGGGCTGACCTCAAAGCAGCGGGAATTGAGTTTATCGATGCTAAAGGGCTTCGGGCCGACTTCCACTCGCTTCGTCATACTCTGGCCACAAATCTCGCTCGGGCAGGCACCGCACCACGCGTGGCCATGGAAATCATGCGCCACAGCGACATGAGACTCACCGCCAAAACGTACACAGACGCAGGACTCCTTCCGATTGCGGACGCCGTTCTCAATCTTCCCTCTCATGTGAAGCCTATTACAGGCACACAAATAGGCACACAAAATTTGTTCCGGGCTAGTCATGTCACGTCACACCTAGGCGCTGATTCATCGAACAATGAACGCATTCAACCAACTAGAAACAAGGAACTTGCGCTTGTTGTATCCGGCCCTGACAAGACTGGTCATGAAAATAAAAAGCATGGGCAGAACAGGATTCGAACCTGTGAAGGCAAAAGCCAGAAGATTTACAGTCTTCCCCCGTTGGCCACTTGGGTATCTGCCCAAAAAATAGCGCGATGGCTCGCGCCAGCGCGAGCTACAAAGACTAAGCGACTCTCCATAGGATGAAAATGCTTTTTTGCAAAAAACCGCCCCATCGGACCTCCCGCCGCTAACCCTTAACCACGGAAAAAGGCGCAGCAAAGAGCGTCGGGCCGAATTCGGCCAGAAATCGCGCCCGCAGCGGCTCGATATCACCCTCAGTGCGGGTCAGCGCGAAGAGGGAACTGCCGCTGCCGCTCATAAGCGCATCGAGCGTTTCGGACTGCTCGCGGAACCATGCCTTGGCCACGGGCAGCCACGGATATTTGGAAAAAACGGGAGGTTCGAGGTCGTTGCGGAAGGTGATGCCTCCAAAACCGCGCCCCGGTTCGCCTGCCCGCGGATTTTGCGCGTAAGTTTTGTAGGCCCAGGGAGTCGGTACCCCGAAGCCGGGATGCACCAACAGACCGCGAAAACTCTCCGCCAGCGTGACCGGTTCGATGATTTCCCCGCGCCCCCGGCATACAGCGGGGCGGCCATCAATAAAGAAAGGGACATCGCTTCCGAGCCGCGCGGCCAGTTCCGCGAGCTTGGCGTCATCGGTCTTGATTCCGGTCAGCTCGCGCAAGGCCAGCAATACCGCCGCCGCGTCGCTGCTGCCGCCACCGAGTCCCGCGCCCACCGGAATGGCCTTGTCGAGATGGATGCGCGCGCCGGTCGCCGGTTTGAACTCGTCAAGGAAAAGCCGCGCCGCGCGCGCCGCCAGGTTATCCTGCGCTCCAGAGAGGGCCGGATCGGAACAAGTAAACTCGATGCCCGACGGAATCAGTTCAATATTCAGCGTGTCGCCAAGAGAAATCGGAGCCATCAGCGTTTCAAGCTCGTGAAAACCGTCCGGGCGGCGTCCGAGAATGTGGAGATAGAGATTGATCTTGGCGGGAGCGAACTGTTTCACTGCTGCCAAGTAAAACCGGAACCATCATGACCGACAAATTGATTCTCGCGCTCGATGTCGATCGCGCCGACGAGGCCCTGGCGCTGGTGCGGCGTCTCAAATCCCATTTGCGCCTCTTCAAAGTGGGCAACCAGCTCTTCACCCGCGAAGGCCCCGCTTTCGTCAAGGCTCTCCAGGCCGAAGGGGGCGAGGTTTTTCTCGACCAAAAATGGCACGATATTCCGCAGACCGTCGCGCATGCCGTCGCCTCCGCCGTGGCGCTCGGCGTCCGCTATGTCACCGTCCACGCCAGCGGCGGGCTCGAGATGCTCCAAGCCGCGCAGGCGGCGGTGAAGGGCAGTCGCACGGAAATTCTCGCCGTCACGGTACTCACCAGTCTCGACGACGGCGCGCTGCACCAGATCGGTTTCGAATGCACCGCTCCGGAACAAGTCATCCGGCTGGCGCGGCTTGCGGTTCTCGCCGGCATCAATGGCCTGGTCTGCTCGCCGCAGGAAATCGAATTGATCCGGCAGCAAATCCAGGAGCCGGTCAAGCTCGTCACGCCCGGCGTCCGTTCCGCTACCGATCAAGCCCAGGATCAGAAACGTACCCTCTCCGCCGTTGAGGCGCTCCAGCGCGGCGCCAATCATCTCGTCATTGGACGTCCCATCACCAAAGCCGTCGATCCAGTTGCGGCCACGCAGGCGCTGCTGGCGGAATGCGGACTGGCCTAGAAGCTATTTCAGACTTTTCCATGCATACCTTCATGCCTGCCAGGACGATTCTTCTTTTCTTCGCCACCTCGCTTGTCGCGACGATTCAAGCTCACGCCACCACGCTGCCGCCCGAGCTCAAGGCTTACGATTTTGCCCAAGCCTATTATATCGAGGATGGCGGTGTCGTTATCGTGCCCTACAATCATGGCTTCCACTGTGATGACGGGATCGAGACGCCCGAGGGCATCCGGATCATGCCAGGCAAAAAATTCGTACAATTCGAAAATGCGCGCCCGCTCGTCGATGAATACAAACTGCTTTTTCTCAATCGAGCCGGCACGCGGGCCTATTTCCGCGAGCGTTCCTATCGGTATCAAATCGTGAAAGACACGAGAGGCAAGCGCCATGCCGCCCTCGGGCGCGAAGTTGCAATGGATGAATTTTATCTGACCAGGTTTCGCGGCCTCGAGTGGTTCGATTTTGCCTTCCCCAATATTGAGATTCATCCCGGAGAGCAGGGCTGGAGGACGAGACCACAATATTAAGGCGCCTCGTAAACGCATTTGCCGCGATGGTAAGTCGCAAGCAGATAGGGCGTTTGCTCGGGCGAAATGAGACAAAAATCGGCGGGGTTGCCCTCGGCCAGGCCGTGCTTGAACTCAAGCAGCGATGCGGGCCGCACGGAAAGCGCCTTCCACACCTCTTCCAGGAAAAGTCCGGACATCCGCTCGGCCAAAAACACGCCCGCAAACGGCGTCAGCGTCGAACCGGCCAGCCGCTTGGATCCGAACAGGCGCGCCGAACCGTCGGCGCCGACATCGACCTCGGTTTCCCCCAAGGTGTAGGTGCCGGGCCGGTTGGTCGCCGCCCCGGCCATCGCATCGGTGGTAAGAAGGAGCCGGGGCAGCTCCGTTTCATTCAAAGCGCGGGACAAGACGCGAAAGACATGCGGCGGCAAGTGGAGTCCGTCCGGAATCAGCGACGCAAACAATTCCGGACGGGCCAGAGTGTGAAAAATGACGTTGTCGAATTTCGACACTGTCGCGGGCACCGCGTTGCCGAGATGCGTCCAGCCTTTCACTCCCGCTGCAATGCTCCGTGCCAGAACGTCATCCATGGCGGCGGAATGGCCGAGGAAAAACTGGATGCCGTGCTTCCTCCCCTCGCCGATCACACGCAACGCCGCCTGGAGGCTGACTTCCGGCGCGATGGTGATCATCTGCAAAAGCTTTCCGGCGATTTCTCTCCAGCCACGGAGCAAAGCCACGTCCGGCTTGCTCATCCATTCGGCCCGGTGCGCGCCACGATAACCCGCTTCCGAGTTAAGCCAGGGACCTTCCATGTGAAAACCGAGGCAATTGCGCGGGGCGCGTTTGATTTTTGCCGTCAGGCCGGAAAGAAGCTCGCGGTAACCTTCTTCCCGGTTGGTGATCAGCGCGATGAGAAAGCCGGTGCAGCCGCTGGCATAGAGTTGCTGCGTGACATGCTGCCACGCTTCCTCCGAAGGAAGCGGGCGGTTAAAGTCGACTCCGGCGAAACCATTGATCTGAATATCGATCAAGCCCGGCGCGATCCACGGCAGATCGGGAATCTCCTCCTTGCGGGTGGTAATCTTCTTGAAAACCGGCCCTTCGGTCTGAACGTCGTAAATTTGGCCGGAAAGCGCGCGCGCGGTGATTTTCACGGCGCGACCTCCACCGGTTGACGGGTGAAACAGATGAGGATGCTCCAAAGAACCGCGCCAACCAGCAGCACGGCCGGCAGAATGAGCACGCCTTGTTGCAAGCTGCCGGTCAGGTCGGAAACCCGGCCCACCGCGGCGGGGGAACCGAGGTCGCCGAAAAGATGAATCACAAACGTGCAGAGTGCGACCGCGTTGGCGCGGAGGTGGACCGGTACGATCTCGAACAGCTCGCTCATCACCGGCCCGGTCGGCAGAAAGAGAAGAAACATGCCAAGGCCAAGTCCGAGCAACGACCAGGTTGCGTTGCCCACTGTAAGCGCGAAGAAACAAACCGGGGTGGCGGTGATCAGGGAAAGGGCCATGATCCAGACATAACCGGCAGGAACGCGCTTGCGCAAGCTCGTAGCCACAAAACCGCCGAAAAGAGTGGCGCAAAGCCCGGTTCCAGCCAGCATCTCGCCAAAAAGAGTCGCGGCCTGGCCCTGGGGCAAGTGGTGGACGCGATTGAGAAAAGCAGGCCCCCAAATGCCAAAGGCGCCGATGGCAAAAGTCTGGGCCGTGTAACCGAGCACCAGCAAACCGAACCGGCGCTCGAACAACAGCGCGAGAATTTCGGAAAGCCTCGCCTTGGCGTGTCTGCTCACGGTGGCAGCCAGGCCGTCGGCTTCGCCCCGGGGCGGTTCGCGCAGCAGCAGCAAGCTTAGCGCGAGCAGGACACCCGGCAAACCGGCATAGATAAAAGCGTGCCGCCAGTCGCCCTTGTCCGCGAACCATCCGCCAATGGTGAAACCGATGGCTGAACCAACCGGGATGGCGACATAAAACAAAGTCAGCGCCGTGTTCCGGCGCGTCGAGGCGAATAGGTCCGAAATCCAGCTTGGCCCCATGGTGACGAAGCATGCCTCGCCGACCCCAACTACGATCCGAATGGCAAAAAGGACGGAGAAGTTTTGCGCCCAACCGCTCGCCGCCGTAGCCAGGCTCCAGACCACGACTCCGGCCAGCATGAGAAATTTTCTCGGATAACGGTCACCCAGATAGCCGAAAACCGGGGCAGTGAGAAAATAGCCAAGCATGAACGCCGAAGCGGCCCAACCGGCGCCGGCGTCGTCCAGCCGGAGATCCTTCTGCATGGGCGTCAGCACCGCCGACATGACATAGCGGTCGAAATAATTGAGCAGGTTAAGCCCCGACAGGATGGCAAGGGTTAGCCAAGCGGTGGCGGTGGCAGAGCCGGTACCGCGGCTCGCCGGAGCGGAAGTTGGCTGAAGCATGCGGCGCTGAGTGTGAGGTATTGCCTCGCGGGGCGCAATATTGTCCCCGTGGCGGCTTCATGGCTGGCCGGAGATCAGAGGAAATGAGAGGGAAACATCCTCACCTGAATAATACCAGGGCCATTATCAGTAGAAGCAGAAGAAACAGAGAGAGAAATCCATCAAAAAAGATCGCCAGAGCCCCGCGCGGCCATGTCCGTTCCCGGTCAACCATAAACAAGAAAAAATTCGCACATATCATTGCTCCCAAAAAAGCCCAGCCCATGGCTTTATTTCGCCAATAATGAATAACGAATATAAGAATCCACACGGATGATATGAATGCCTTCCTAGCCGCCCTTGCCCATGACGGCGTTCTCGGGTACGAGTCGCGTTCTATCCATCCCCCGTCGCCAATCGAACCGCAAAGCAAAAGAAGCCACCCGTCGACGATAAAAACAAAAAGCAAAAGCGCTAGGACGGGAAACCCAATGGACCAAAAGTTTCCGCGTTCATGAAAATAGGATGGCAATTTTGTAATTTGCGGTAAAGCGCTGCCGTTGGCAGACATTCCTAACGGAACAAAAGCAAAGCCTGCCCAAGCCGTTGCCCTTGCCTGAATCTTGCCCTAGGTTTTTTACACTGCGGTTGCTTCGAAAGGTGGCTTATATGGCGGGAAGTTTGAGCCGTGACAGTTTGCGTATTCTCGTGGTGGAAAATGACGAGGATGACTTGTTTTTTCTCCAGCGGGCATTGCAACGCGGCGGATTTGTCCGGCCTTTTGTCCGGTTAAAAGATGGTGGCGAAGCCATTGCCTATTTTCAAAAATTGGAACAACCGGCCCTGCGCCTGCCCGACATTATCCTTATGGATATTAAAATGCCGGGCAAAAGCGGCCTCGACGTCCTTGCCTGGCTGCGTAGCCATGACCTCTTCAAAGACCTGCCGGTGATTATTCTGACCTCGTCCAATGAGCTTTCGGACGCGAGTCTGTCGCAACGCCTAGGCGTTTTTAAATTCCTGACCAAGCGGGTGCAATACGATAATGTGATTGCGGCGTTGGAAGGATTTCTGGCTTCTGTCTGATCGCTGAGTTCCCAACTTCTCCGTCTTGTCAAAACTTTCCCTTGCGCGCCGTTAAACGTCGCGTAAGGGATGATTGCACACCCAATCCAAAATTTCCTATGAAACTATCCGGCAAAACCGCGCTCGTCACCGGCAGCAGCCAAGGCATCGGCCAAGCCATCGCCCTCCGGCTGGCCCAGGAAGGCGCCGATGTTGTGATCAATTACCATTCCCATCCGGAGGAGGCGGAGGCGGTAAAAGCGCAAATTGAAAAACTGGGCCGGCGCGCCATCTCCATCGGCGCCGACTTGGGTTCCGTGGTTTCGGTCAACCAATTAATCGCCGAGGCGGTCTCCGGCCTGGGCAAGCTCGACATTTTGGTGAATAACGCCGGCGTCGAAAAAAACGCCTCATTCTGGGACGTAACGGAAAGAGATTACGATCTCGTGCTAAACACCAATCTGAAGGGGCCCTTCTTCGCCACGCAGGCATTCGTCCGGCATCTGCAAAGCCGCCAATCGCCAGGCAAGATTATCAACATCAGTTCCGTGCATGAGGAACTTCCCTTCCCCCATTTTACGGCTTACTGCGCGAGCAAGGGTGGGATGAAAATGATGATGCGCAATCTTTCCATCGAATTGGCGCCACTGGGAATTACCATCAACAATATTGCCCCGGGCGCCATTGAGACGCCGATCAACCGGGCCTTATTGAATGACCCGGCGAAGCTGAAGGCGCTGTTGCAGAATATTCCGCTCAACCGGCTGGGACAGCCAGGCGATGTCTCCTCGGCGGTGGTGTTCCTCGCCTCGCCCGACGCCGACTACATCACTGGCACGACCCTGGTGATCGACGGTGGCCTGACCTGGAACTATTCGGAGCAGTAAAGTTCCCGGCCGCGCAGGCTGGCAAAGTTGTAATCGGGTCATGCGAAAAAGAATGGCGTCCCCGCCGCGACAAGCTATTTTCAGGGCCTTATGTTAGGCTCTTGGACTGACACCTTTGTCTTCTCGTGGTATGTGATGATCCCCCTGATGCTTTGCAGCGTCATTTCACTGGCGATCATTTTCGAACGGATTATCTCGCTGCGTTTCTCGGCCGTGGTGAAACCCGAACTGGCACGGGCGATTCATGATCTGCACTATGGCGGCAAGACGACGTTGGTCGAACAGGAATCGCTGGCAGAAGACACGGCTCTCGCGCGCCTGGTGCGGGCATGCCTGATGTACACCAGTTGGCCCAAAAATGAAAACGCCGAGGCGGTACAGGCTTACGCGCGCCGCGAAATCGGACGGCTGGAGCGGGGCCTCGTTTTTCTGGAAGTAGTGACCGGGCTCGGACCATTGCTGGGTTTGCTGGGCACAATCCTCGGTCTCATCCGTATTTTCGGCTCCGCCGGCTCCGCCGATCTTTCCATCCAGGGAACACAAATCGCAGCGGGCATTGCGGAAGCGATGTATTGCACCGTGGCGGGACTAATCGTGGCCATTCCGGCATTGATTGCGCACTGCCTCTTCACCCGGCACATTGAGGCGCTGACCATCGACCTCGAAACGCTGTGCTCGGAATTGCTCGGCAAGCTTTATACCCAGGCTGAAACGACCCCGTAATTTGTCATGCAATTTGTCCGGAAACCCCGCCGCCAGCCGGTGATCAACATTATTTCGTTGATCGATATTCTGGTGGTGCTCCTGATTTTTTATATCGCCACGACGGTATTCAAAAAGAACGAGCCTAAGATTGACATTGTCGTGCCGAAGTCCACCCAAGCGACCACGGCAAATAGCAATGCGCTTCCGTCGATCATTTATGTCAAGGAGAACAGCAACATCTTTTTGGACGATACCCCGGTTGAACCTGATAAACTGGGCGACCTGCTCAAGGGCAAGCTGGCCGCCGATCCTAATTTCAAAGTGGCAATGAAAGCCGATAGGAAAGCCCCCTTCAGCGCGATTGTGCAGGTCTTGGATGCGGCCCATGCCGCGAATATTTCCAATCTGCCGACATTCGCGACGCCCGTACCAGCTCCGAGTGGAACGGGGAGCCCCCCAGGTCCATGATCCGTGAAATCATCCATTACGATGTGCCGGTGCTTCGCGCCAAGGGCCGCGAAGTTGGCGTTATCACTTCGGAAATCAAAAAGCTGGTGCAGGATCTTCTCGACACCATGCGCCATGTGCGCGGCATCGGTTTGGCGGCGCAACAAATTGGCGAAACGGTGCAGGTGGCTGTTGTGGATGTAACAGGCATTAAGGAGCGGCCGAGCAAAATGTGGATTGGAGACAAGCCGGTTGATCCGGAAGTTTATATGCCCCTGATTTTGATCAATCCAACCCTTAAATCGACGAAGACAAAAGTCACGGCTACAGAAGGTTGTCTAAGTTTTCCCGGTTTGTCATTAGAAATTCCACGCGGGCAGCGGGTTGCAGTGAAAACGAGGACGCTGGAGGGAGGGACTTTCGAATTCGACGCGGCGGGACTTCTGGGTCGCGCCGTCATGCATGAGACCGACCATTTGCATGGGCGGCTTTTTATCGACCACATCACGGCGGAACAACGAAAAGCGATCCGAGAAGATCTTGAATACATCAAACGGGGAGAACCAATCCCCCAACGTCCCGCCAAGAATACATCTTAATCCTTCCGGGTCGCCACCGATGCGATAACATAACCTGCATGGCTTCCGCCCACAGCAAAAGTCGCCAGCTTCGCGTGCGCATCACCGCCTCCGAGCACAATCTGCTGGAAAAATTGCGCGCCGAACGAAATCAGGGCGAGACGGTGTCGGAACTCGTGCGAGAGGCCATTGCGCTCCTGATCAAACAAACTTCGGACGACACCTCCAGTGGGCTGAGCCCCAAAGTCCAAACCGAATTGAAACGGCTGGCCGGCCTCCTCAATCGGGAACCGCGCCAAGTGGAAGAAGCGTGCATTGAAGGTATTATTGATCTCATTGATGCCAAATGCGCCGTGCCGCTGATTGTGATGGAAACACATCTTCACTTGAAATACCGCGCCAAGGGTGGCAAAGAGAAGCTTCCATGGCCGCCGCCTGAACCGGCGCAGGGACAAACCTCTTTACCGGAAAAGCCAGCAAAAAGTTAGAAAGGTGAAAATTCATCGGGCCCATTGCGAAGAATTTTGCTCATCACGATGGCATTCTAATTGCGAGCCGGTTGGAGTTGCCTCATAAGGCCAGCCTGATTAACTGCCCTCTCATGATCTATCCCGAATTTCGCCGCGATCCCCTCCATAATGTCTGGGTCGTTTTCGCGCCAGAGCGCCAGCGACGTCCCCAAGATTTCGCCGCCGCCGTTCTTCAAACCGGCACGCTTGATCCGTTCGCCGAGGGCAATGAGCGCCTGACGCCACCCGAAGTCTATGCCCTCCGCCAGGAAAAGACCAAACCGAACGAACCCGGCTGGCGTATCCGCATCGTCCCCAACCGCTACCCGGCCGTGAGGATCGAAGGCCCCTTCGAGGCGCATCCGGAAGGACTCTACGACCGCCTCAGCGGCATTGGCGCCCATGAGGTCGTGATCGAGACTCCCGACAGCAAACTCGCGCTCGAAGAGCTTCCCGTTGCCTCTGTGGCCGAAGTCCTCGCCAGCTACCGGGAACGCATCCTCGA
>DATJMI010000057.1:0-7051 GCA_035508775.1 Methylacidiphilales bacterium | reverse complement strand
TCACGGCGGATGTTTCGGTGTTTCAGGCACACCTCCCCTGCGACCATTTGTCTATATTTTCATATAGAACAAAGGTCTAAGCCTTCTGGAATGTAAATAAGGACTTGGAAGGACCGGTAAGTCGCAGAAGCGCTGCTATCTATACGGTGTCAGTTGACACCGCACCGGTATTGAAATATAACCTTAACGGTTACTTCAGTGCCGCAATCCACGATTCTGTGAGTGACCAATCCGCCCCGCCGTCGGTTCGCGCCGACGGCGGGGTCTTCCTTGTCACTGGAAAATTGTCTGTATCAGTCTGTCGTTTGCTCCTTTGTTATTTTACCTCTGAAAATGACCAATAAAAAACCCCGCTCACCTCAGAGGTGGCGGGGTTGGAAATTGTCCTGATGAGTCAGGCTAGAACCTATCCGCACACCTCCTGCGTACGATCTTCGATACCGGTATTCGGACCATATTTGACCATAAACCGGGACGATAGCACGCTGGCTCCTTGCAACCAAATGGCTGCAAAGCTCCTGCAATGCTTTGTGGTTAATGATATGGCGTTCATGGAAGTTGAATGTGTTCCTTTAATATAGAATAAGACGCACGAGAGCAAGAAATATCTCAATTTATTTTCAGTTATTTTTGAACGTCAACCCGGATCCACTCAACCCGCCGGCTTAAAGACTGCGGTCTAGGCTCTACGTTGGCCTACAAATTTGCCAGAGGCAATTGCTTCAATCCCAACGACGCCCAACTTGTCACTTCGACAACTAAGACTTCGAAGGTTTTTTCAGTCAGAGCTGCCGCCCGCCGCGCAAGACCAAGGACTCGGATATGACGAGGGTGGGTTGACATTGTCACGCTCTATTGTTACCGTGACAATACCAATATGACCATGCCTCACATTGCTGCCGGCGAGCTGAAGCAATACCAAGCCAAAGGCGGGAAGGTGGTCGGCGGCCAGGCGGTCATGGGGCGGCTGCAAAAAACCATCCAGCTGCTCGACAAAAATCTGACCGCCCCGGAACGCCGCCAACTGATGTCGGCGGCCTCCCCTTTTGAATTTTTGCTCAAGGCCACCCGGCTCGCCGTCATTCACGGCTTTGGCTTGGAAAACGATCAGTCGAGCGAGAAGCTCAACCGCGCCATACTTCGCGGCCTCGAAACGAGTCAACGGCTTCGTGAGCGGGCCGAGCCGACCCTGGGCACGTCCGAGGCGGCCAAACTCCTGAACGTCTCGCCGGAAACCATCCGCCAGAAAGTGAAGCGACGCCAGTTGTTGGCCCTATCGAAGGGAAGCCAGGACCGGGTCTTTCCGAGGTTTCAGTTTCACGAACATCAGGTCTTGCCCGGATTCTCCGACGCACTGGCTGCGCTGGGGCCCATTTCCCCGTACCGGGCTCTCTCCTTCTTCTTGGATGACCATCCCGAGTTGGGGGGCAAACCCGCCATCGAGGCCTTGCGCAAGGGTAGGATCGACGAGGTGATTCGATCGGCCCACCGGTTTGTCGCTGCCCATGGCACCTAAAGGATCGTTTCCCCAGCCACCCGCCGACCTGAATGAGCGGAATCTCCAACTGGTGGAGGTTCGCGGTTCGCTCTACAGGATCCAGACTTGAAGCATGGAGCGATTTATTTCCGCAAGTCCGATCCTTCGTCAAAAGATCCCGGCTATCGCTTCGATGATCCCCGGGGGGAATACGGTGTGCTTTACGCGGCGGTCGAGGAAGACGGTGCATTCGCCGAAGTCTTTCTCCGTGAATTGGGCTCCCGGCTCATCGAGCTCGACGAAGTCATCCTGCGCGGTCTGTCGGAGCTGCACCTCAGTCCCCTGCGGTGTGTCGACCTCACCGGGGAAGCCTTACGGGGCCTTGGCTGCGACAACCGGATTGCGACCGATGTCGATTACACGCAGACCCAAAAATGGAGTCGCGCCCTCCATGACCATCCCGACAAGCCGGATGGTTTCATTTATCTCAGCCGACACGACCCGCAGTACCGTTGCCTGGCCGTCTTTGATCGGGCCAGAAAAAAGGTACGCACCCGGCGTCCGATCCATCTGATTTCAAGGATGGACTGGGTCGCTGAACGGCTGGAGGCCTACCAACTCGGGGTTGCTCCTTGATCCCGACCTCATTTGAGTGAAGGTTTCGCCGCCGTCACGAAATGTTCAAACAAAAAAGCGTGAACGTCTTACTGAACGATGAAATTATCAAATTCCTGCAAGTCCGCCGACTGCCGGGCCGTTTGACGGTTCCGCAGACCGCCGCCCTCCTCGGATTCCTGCCCCACGACATTGCGGTGTTGATCAAAAAGAAGCTGCTACGCCCGCTCGGAAAGCCCCTGGCGAATGCCACGCGATATTTTGCGGCGCACGATATCGAGCGGTTATCCAGCGACTCCGCCTGGCTGAGCAAAGCCACCCAAATCATGTACGAGCACTGGCAGCGGGGTAGATCTGGCTCGACCGATTCCAACGATAAAGCCAGCTGATTTCAGAGGTAAAATCGAGAAAGAGCAAAACCTGCCCTTTAAACGGCCCTTATTTTCTGAAAAATGACTTTTACCTCTGAAGCGCCCTAGGTTCGAGTCCTAGCGCGGCAGCCACTTGCTTTCAAGTATTTGCAACATATCGCCCAAAGGTGACGTTTGGTAGAAAAATCGCCTTAACGTCGGATAATTTTAAGTTATCCTTCATGTAGACAAGCCCTTTAAAAGGCACTCGCCACGGCCAAAATACCGTTTCTCCTCTGGGGATCGCTAGGGTCGAACCCTATGATTTTTAAAACGGCAGGATATGCTCTCTGTGTGTCTTGGCGCACAGAAACGGTCAAAGACGTCATTTCGGCACTGTATACCGCTTTTCCACGACCTCGCGAATCGCATGTCGTGTTTCTTCTGGCGAAAGTGAATGTTTGGCAGCGATGTCGCTGGCCGCTTCGGCAAGTTCTCTGTCCTTGATAGTCCAACGAAACCAGTTTTCGTAGTCGCCATTGCGCAAATGATAATCCCATGTCAGATCATCCACGCCTTCGCCAATTTGAAGAAAAATAAATAGATTCTGCGCGCGCAATTTCAGCCGATGGTCGGGACCGGTGAAGACAAACGCCTCCTGCTTCACGTCTCCCTCCGCATATTTTCGAATATGGCGATGGCGCGGAATGGTGGGTGTCGTGCTTTCGAAGACGAACGGCTCCCTTTGTGGCTTGCGCCACCAAGCCATTGCCAGCCCCTTCTCCAGCGGGGCGCTTGGCACTGGCGGGGGCCGCTCATCGATTGCGTGGCTGAAGGTCGTAATTGTTTTTGCCGGTTCCTTGCCGATGGCAAGAATCAGGTCGATGCCCTTTAGGATTGATTTCGCTACATGTTCGGGCTCGAGCGTGATGAAAAGCATGTTGGCGAGTTGCGATGGCCGCACGACCATCGCCTGCTCACGCGCAGACGGCAGAATGTGATGCGCCTCGTCGAGGATAACCCAATGGGGACGTCCCGTATGGATGCGTAGTTGCAGCAGTTCGGCGAACAACTTTTCGAAGTAAGTGGGGCGATCATCCAACTTCAAGCCGATCAAGCTCACGACGCAGTTTTGCAGAGGTTTTGCCAAAATGGTCATCACCTCGTCAGGGCTTGGTGCTCGTTTGGCATCGCCTAATATCACCGCATTCTCCATCTCGGCAAAATCGCCTTCCGGATCGATGATGCAAAATTGATACCGCTTAGCCAAAAGTTGCTCGATCACCGTAGCCGCAAGCGTAGATTTGCCACCCCCTGACGTTCCCGCAATAAGAATGCCCGTGCCGTAAGCCGGCACATTCATGGGCGATTCGTCCCGCAATTTACCCATCATGAGATCATGCCGCTTCAGCTTTTCGGCCAAGTGGTACAGATCATTTTCGAGTAGTCCGTCGATCAACTCGACAACGCCGCGGCCGTGATCGCCCTTGGTAACCAGGTCTGCTTTTTCCATAAGCGCGGGCAAGGCATTGCTTACCGCGACGCCCGCCTCGGACATTTGGAGAAGAGCGTGATCGTTTTCCGCGTCACCCACGGCGACCACGTTGTGCGGCGAAAGGCCAAGCGTTTCCAGGGCAGCGGCAAGTCCTGATGCCTTGTTGATTCCCGAGGGGAGGATCATTACCGCGCCTTTATTGAAGATGACTTGCATCTCCAGGCCCAAGTCGCGAATTGTCTCGAAAACTACCGTCTCGTGCGGTTGCCAAGTCGCGAGAATCACGCGTCCCTCGGCCAGAGGGATTGCCCCGCGTCGGCGCAACTCTTCGGCGAGCTTTGGCGGAGGAGCTTCGGCCATTAACGACTCTTTCTTTGTCATGGGATCAAAAAGAAGAGCGCCATTCTCCGCCACAATGAGATCGAAAACGTTAAAATCCGGAAAGGCCTCTTGTAGGTCGGGCAGCTGCCGCCCGGAAACCAGAATCGCCTTGCGTCCGGATTCTTTCAGCCGTCGGATTGCAGCGATAGTCTCCGGCGCGGCACATCCATCATGCGCGAGTGTGCCGTCATAGTCTGTCGCCAGGGCGAGATAGCGCATACTTGAATGTTAAATGCGATCTGGTTTTCACGCGAATGATCGCTGGGAAAAGCATCCAATTTATACTTTCAAACCGATTTCCTTCCCGTTATGCATTCCTCAAAAGAGATCGTTTTGGCGTTGGCAAGGGGGCGACATGACCTAGCGCCCCCTCCGTCCGTCAGGACTTCCGCTTTTTGCGCGTCTTCCGAGACATCTTGGATTTCGCGCCAGTATGCTTTGCCGTTTTTTTAGCAGTCGCTAACTTCGTCGTGGCCTTTTTCACCGACTTGCGCTTGACCGGCTTGGTCGCGCGTGTCGCCGCCCGCCTCAGCTTCGCCGCTGTGCGCTTCACTTTCGCCGCCGCGGGCTTGACATTTTCCCGCCAAAGCCTCCTGGCCTCGGCGATCGCCTCCTTTGGGCCGGTGAAGGACACTGAGGCGGCACCGTTGTTCTTGATATTCACGCCCATCTTTAATTTTTCCGATCCGGGAAATGTCAGATGGGTATCAATGATGTCGCGAATCTGTTGTTCATGAGTGCCACGATTCGCATTTTTGGCACCTTTATCAAAATTCAAGGACAAGGTGATCATAAATCAAAATTCCCCAATCCGGAGCATTTTCAAGCGGTAGTTTATTTCCTGCCCATTGCGAATGCGCGTCAGCCGGGCTAGCATCTACTATGCTGGCAGAGGTTAAAAGCGCCGTGGGCTTTGCCCATCTTCTTCCGCGCTACCGAGAGATCATCCAGATTTTGTGGAAACACGGCTTCGGCGAAATTCTCAAGCTGGTCGTGCTCCAGAAAATCGTGGGCATGGATGAAAAGGCACTAAACGAAAAGACCGCGCACGAGGAACTGCTTCCCGTGCGCGTGCGCATGGCCCTGGAGGAACTGGGGCCGACCTTCATCAAATTCGGCCAGGTCCTGAGCTCGCGCCGCGATCTCATTTCCAATGAACTGTATGTCGAGCTGTGCAAGCTTCATGACCGCGTTCCGCCCTTTGATGGCGAGCTTGCCCAGGAGATCGTGGAAACCGAGCTTGGCAAACCGGTGAAGCAGCTTTTCTCCAGCTTCTCGACCAAGGCGGCTGCGGGCGCTTCCATCGCGCAGGTTCACATCGCCAAATTGAAAGACGGCGCAAAAGTCGCCGTCAAGGTGCAGCGGCCCGATATCCGCAAAGTGATCGATCTCGACCTTGCCATTCTCCATGACCTCGCGCGTTTCACGGAAAAGAACGTCACGGATTTGTCCGGGATGAATCCGGTCGGCGTGGTGGAGGAATTCTCCGATACGATTCTGAAAGAACTCGACTTTACGCATGAGGCCGACAATGCCGCCCGGTACCGCACGCAGTTCAGGAGGAACCGGGCAATCAAGGTGCCCAAGGTCTACGAAGAATATTCCACCTCGCGAGTGCTGACCCTGGAATTCATCTCCGGCCTTAGCATCACGGACCCGGTCACGCTACGGCGACATAAGATCGATCCTGTAGGCTTGGCGGAACGGCTCGCCGATCTCATCTATGAACAGGTGCTCGACTTCGGCTTTTTTCACGGTGACCCGCACCCTGGTAACTTGTGTGTTCTGCCGAAGGGTGTGGTCGGGGTGATGGATTTCGGCATGATGGGCCGCTTCGCGCCGTCGCTGCGGGCCAGCATCGCCAACCTGCTCGCGGGCTTGGCCCGGAAGGACCATCCGCAGGTGATGAACGCGATCCTCGAGATCAGCAAGGAACGCTACGCCGAGGATTCCGACAAGATGCTCGCCGATGTGGAGGCATTCGCCGACCTGCACCTCAGCCAGTCGCTCAAGGACATCAATCTCGGCGAAGTGCTGAACAAATTGCTGGCCCTTCTGCATAACAATCGGCTGCGGATGAACGGCTCGTTCTATCTTGGCATCAAAGCCCTAACCCAGGTGGAGGCGATCGGGCGAATTCTAGATCCCGATATTAATTTCGTTGAGCGCGGCGAGCCCTATGCACGCCCAATGATCGAAAGGAAATACCAATTCCCGCATCTCATCGAAATCGCTAATCGCGTGCTGACGGGCGGAATCGATTTTGTCGAGCACTTTCCCACCGATTTTCGCAATCTCTACCAGCGGTTCAAGGCCGGTAAACTCACCATTCCCATCGAGCATAGGATCGATCCTGACGGCTTCGATCCAATGCGGCAGACGATGCATTCGATCGCGAACTTGCTGGCTACCGCCGTGTTGACGGCTTCGGTGCTGATCTGCTCGAGCATCCTGGTTCTGGCGGCGATGCCGCCGATGGTCTGGGGCGTCTCTCTCTTCGGTTTTCTCGGTCTCGCTTGGGGCACGACGATGGGGCTGCGCCTGGCCATCCACGTCTGGCGGCACGGAGGTTTGTAAGCCGGCGTTCGCGCGTCCGAGGTGAGGGCAATCGGCGAAGCTTTAGGGTGTCAGGTAAGGTGGATTAATTTATGGAAGGGAAAGCATGGATTGAGACAAACATCCCGGCACGGTTGGATCGGCTGCCTTGGAACGCGTGGCATTGGCTGATAGTTA
>DATJMI010000056.1:0-24186 GCA_035508775.1 Methylacidiphilales bacterium | reverse complement strand
GTTCTCGGCCGGGCATTAGAGGAAAAGGCGCAAAGGACTGAGAAAAAGCCTCTAGGCGCATAGTATATTATCACCCTCTGGAGGGTATTCTGGCCGCCATTGGCAGTACCGGGTTATTGTGCGAGAATAAATCCACCATGGGCGCCGCAATGGAAACGCCAGCCAATTCGAGCCGGGAGCCGCTGACTTCCGAGCGGTTCCCGATGCTCCTTTTTTTCGACGGCGAATGCGCCTTTTGCGACCGTTGGGTCGCCCGGATCAAGGAGGCCGACCACGCCCGCCGGATTCGTTATGGCACCAAGCAGGGCCTGACTTTTCAGCAGGTCCGTCTGGCGCATCCGGAAACAGCTTATGTCGAATCGGTGGTGCTTCTGGCGCGGCGTCCCGGCGGCACGGAAGAAATTCTCGTGCGCAGCCGCGCGGTCCGCCGTCTGCTGGCCGGTCTGCCCGGCTTCGGGTTCTTCCGGCTAATGCTCGCCATTTTTCCCGCGCCGCTTTCCGATGTGGGCTACCGGATTTTTTCCAAGCTGCGCCTGCGGCTCTTTGGCAAATTGACCCATTGCCGCGTTCCCACTGAACAGGACCGGGAATTGTACGTCGAGTAAGGCGCTGCGCGCGGCAGATTCTCTTTGCGGCGAAACTTTTTGCCATCCGCGGGACTAGTCCGCCAAAAAACGCTCGGCCTCAATCGCCGCGGCGCAACCGGTTCCGGCGGCGGTGACCGCCTGGCGATAGACGGAATCGGCGACGTCGCCCGCCGCAAACACGCCGGGCACGCTCGTCCGCGTCCCGCCGTAAAGCTTCAGGTAACCTTGCCCGTCGGTTTCGAGCGCGCCGCCGAACACTTTCGTGTTGGGCACATGGCCGATGGCGACAAAAACGCCCGCGCAAGCCAGCTCGCTCGTTTCGCCGCTCGTGACGTTTTTCAATTTTACGCCGGTGACTTTCTTTTGCGCGACATCGAGCACCTCCGTCACGACGCTGTTCCAGATCATCTCGATCTTCGGATGTTTCAGCGCCCGTTCCTGCATAATGGCGCTGGCCCGGAGCGAGCCGCGGCGATGGATGAGGTAGACCTTCGAGGCGAAGCGGGTCAGGTAAGTCGCCTCCTCCACGGCGGAATCGCCTCCGCCAACGACGATCAGCGGCTGGTTGCGGAATTGCGGCAGGGCGCCGTCGCAGGTCGCGCAGTAGGTGACTCCGAATTTTTCCAGCATCTGTTCCGAAGGCAGCCCCAGGTTGCGCGGACTCGATCCGGTCGCGACAATGACGGTGCGCGTTTCAACCGGCTCGCCATCGATGGTCAGCTTCAGCGGCTGGCCCGAAAAATCGACCTGGTCGAGATGGCCGAATTTGATTCGCGCCCCGAAGCGCTCCGCCTGCTTTTGCAGATTTTGCATCAACTGGAAACCGTCGATGCCTTCGGGAAAGCCGGGAAAATTCTCGACGATACTGGTGGTGGTAAGCAAGCCGCCCGGCATCGTACCCGTGAGCACCAGCGGGGAGAGATTGGCGCGGGCGGTGTAGATCGCGGCGGTCAACCCGGCGCAACCGGTTCCAACGATGACAACTTGTTCCATGAAAAATTACCATGCCACGGGTTTGGCGCTTGTCGAACCTCCGCAACCGGGAATAATCGCCCCATGAGCGAACCGTCCCAAGACAAATTCGAGGAATTATTCCGCATGCAGCAGTCGCTGAACGAGCGCATCGGGGTGCGCACCGCCGGAATGAGCGAGGAGGAGCAGACCAAATGGATTCTCAACTATACCCGGGCCATGACCCAGGAACTCGCGGAGCTGACCGACAGCGTGCCGTGGAAATGGTGGGCCAAATATCAAAAATTCGACGCCCAAAACGCCCGGGTTGAGGTGGTCGACCTGTTTCATTTCCTCATCTCCATGGCGCAGGTATTGGGCATGTCGGCCGATGACGTCTTCAACGCCTACGTGAAAAAAAACGAAATCAATTTCAAGCGCCAGGAATCGGGTTATGCTGTGAAGGATGAATCAGATTCGAGGCATATTTAATGGCTGCTTTCTATCATGAGGTTCTTCCCCCTGGCCGTTACGTTCGCCCTGGCCGCCGCGCTCTGCCGGGCTGATGACTCGCCGCCTGAGCTGAAGGTCATCGAAGCCCGCTACAGTCCGGCTCACTTCGCTCAAAACGAATCTCTGCGCCAAAAATATATTACCGAGCTCGCCATCCTCCGCTGGCGGCTCGCTCGCCAGGACAAACCGGGCTGGGAAGCGGTGGACGCCGAAATCGAGCGCTATCCCGCCCCGGCAAACTTAGACGAAAAAGCCCTGGCTCAAAAACGGATCGGATGGTGGCACTCGCCCCGGCATGACTATCTCTTCCGGGCCAATGGAACCTGGGTCATGGACGATCCCAATGATCCTGAAGCCACCCATGGCACATGGTCGATCCGGGGCAATCACTATACGGAATCGGCTGCCGGAGAGACCAAACCCCGGCCTTATACTATTATCCTCTTCGACGCGGAAAACTTTATCTTTGCAGACGCAGATCCCGGCCTGGCCTATCAATCTCTCTATTACGAAAAAAGATCTTTGCATGGCGGCCTGCCTCTCCGGCGGGACGATCCAGCGCCTTGACCGCCGGCATCAATGAACAGGCGCGCTATTGGTCGCCGCCGCGTTCGATGAAGAGAGTCCCGCCGATGCCGGACCGGCCGAAGCCCCATGCAAGACATCCATCATGGCCGGGGAGCTGAAAATAAGCATGTGCTGAATCTTGTCATAGAGAACCTTCGCCTTGTCGCCTCTTTGCCAGGCCAGACAGGTCGGATCGTCGCTCTTAATCGAAGTCCAGCTCGATCCCGCCGTATCGGCGTCCATGATCGACTGCATATCGGCGTCGCTAAAGGCGCTCTTATCGGCCTTGGAGACGCGCGCGCCGACCTCCTTTTCCTGGTAAATGAATAGCACCAGGACGAACCCTCCGGCCACGAAAACCACCGTGCCGAAGGGCGATTTTGGCCCCGCTTCCGAATAACCGTTGGGCCGTCCGTAGCGGGCAATGCATTGTTTGACTGTCTCACCCAGGTTAGCCCGCGCCGGCGCGGCGAAAAGAGAGAAAACGAGCAGGAGACTGATGATCCGGCGCATCATGATTGGGATCATTTGACGGCATGTCATTCGTGATGGCAATCACTTCCCGGCGGCGAAAGCGCCCTCTTGCTCCAGGCGGCCAACAATTTCATCCGCGATGGCCAGCGAGGCCGTGGCGGCGGGGCTGGGCGCGTTGAGCAGATGCAGCGCATAACGGTCCTGGTGAATCACAAAATCCTGCCGCAACTCGCCCTGCGGCGTCATGGCCTGCGCGCGCACGCCGCGGTTGCCGGACACAAGATCGTCCTCGCGAATCTCCGGCACTAGGCGCTGCAGCGACCGGCAAAAAAGCGTTTTGTTGAACGACCGCGCGATCTCGTGGGCGCACATGCGCGCGTGCTGAAAGCCAAACCGCCAGAGACCGGCATACATCATCGCGCCGGCGGCGTCGCGAAAATCGAACGCGAAACGGGAATAGCCCTCCCGCTTTAAAGACAAAACCGCGTTCGGCCCCGCCTCGATTCCGCCGCGGATCATGCGCGTAAAATGGACCCCCAGGAAAGGAAACACCGGGTCGGGCGTTGGATAAATCAAATGGCGCACCAGATGGCAGCGCTCGGGGCGCAAATCATAATATTCGCCCCGGAACGGAATAATCCGGTCGGTTGGCCGCGCCCCGGCCCGTTCGGCAATCCGGTCGCAATGCAAGCCCGCGCAATTGACCAAAAAACCGGCCTCAACCGCATCCCCGGCGGACGACTCGATCCGCCACGCCTGCGCCTCGCGCCGCAAGGAGGAGACCTCGTAACCAAGCCGAATCTCCCCTCCGGCCCCGGCGATTTTGCCGTGCAATGTCTCGCACACCCCCGCGTAATCGGCGATTCCCTCCTCCGGCACCAGCACGGCCGCGCGGCCCGCCGCGTGGGGCTCCCGTCCACGAATCTCCTCCGGCCCGAGCCAGGCCAGCCCCACCAGCCCGTTGGCCGTGCCCCGCTCGAACAAAGCGCGCAGACGCGGCGTCTCCGTCTCATCCACGGCCACCACGATCTTTCCGCAAATCTCATGCGCAATTCCGTTGTCCCGGCAAAACTCGGTCATCTGCTTGATCCCCGACACCGCCAGCCGCGCTTTCGCCGAACCGGGCTTGTAGTAAAGCCCGGCGTGGAGAACTCCGCTGTTATGGGTCGACTGATGCCGCCCCACTCCCTGCTCTTTTTCCAGCAACAAAACGCGCAGACCGGGCCGGGCGCTCAACAGCTTATGCGCCACCGCCAATCCCACAATCCCGCCACCCACAATCGCGCACGATTTCACGGAGAGAATCCCGCCACAATTTTCCCGAAAGTCGAAAGTAAAGTTTTTCCCTTGCTCCCAAATTGCTAATCCTGCCCGTCCCTTTTTTCCTCTTTGCCGTCACCTTCTTCCGTGCCGGATAAGGGCAGCGACTTATAGCAGGCATAGCTGAACGCCGTTGCCCCGAAAGTAAGCAGCAGGATAAATCCCAGCATTAACCAGACCGACCAGACCGAGGGCGCCAGCAGGCAGAGAGGAAGCATCAGGAATGATCCCACGAGCATAACCGGCCCAAAGACCCGGTGGGTGCGATACCAAACCTCGGGCGATTTCAAAGTCCAGGGAGTGCGAATCCCGATGTACCGATTGGGTCTCAGCTTCGGCATATAATTTCCCAGGACGCCAAAAACGATCAGTGTGCCTAGCGTGACGACCTTGAGCACATCGACCTTCCATCCCAGAGCGATGGCGTCGATCAGGAGGGCCATGCCGGCCATCAACGCGACGGCCGAAAGGTTAAAAATCTTCAGCACACGCCGCAAGCTGGCCTGCGACTCGGCGCTGTAATTCCTTCTTCGAATATCGATCCACGGCAGGAGGGCGAAGAGACCAGCCAAGGCTATATTGGTCACGGGCAATAAAAGCAATCCCCATTCCTTGTCCGCCCAGCCATTCGGCTGCCCGTCCAGTCCCCAATGAATCGCCACCCGCCGGGGAAACTTATCCCACAGCGGGATGAGCACCAGAAAAGGGGCGGCGAGCAGAATCAACCGTGGAGCCTCGTCCTTTAACCAGTCTTTGATTTTCATGTTTTTTATGGCGCCTCTTCGCCGTCAGGCCGGTCAACCACGCCAGGATTTCATCGAGCACAGACGTGTTCAGCGTGTAAAATACGAATTGACCGCGCTTCTCCGACACGACGAGATCGGCCTGCCGCAGCAGGTCGAGATGATAGGAAACGCTCGGCAGGCTCATGGCGAAATGCCTGCCGATTTCACCCACGCTCAGCTCCCTCTCCCGGAGCACCTCCAAAATGCGCCGCCGCGTCGGGTCATCCAGAGCGCGAAAAAGCTTGGACATAGTATTTAGATAATCGTCTAATTATCTGAATAAGCAAGAGACTTGTGTCTTATGCTTGAGCCAGCTTCTTTCCAACCCTTCGCACGACCAGCCTAGTACTCTCATCAAAAGTAGACACGAGTCGCGCCGGGAGGGATTGGGCCTTCCTTCCCACGCGGAGCCGGGCAACGAGGTGCTACGCACGGCAGCTTTTCTTGCAGGCGGAGCTCTTCCGCCGTCCGCAGGAGCGAGCGACGACGTGGGAAGGCCGAAAAACCCCGGCCCTTCGGATTGCCTCTTTTTTGGCCGCTGACTTCGTTGTTCGTCGGTCAGAGACCGCTGCGGGCATCCTCCCTCCTCGCGCCTCGTCAGAGGCCAAAAAATAAAGGCAACGCGACCCATGTCTACTTTTGATAAGAGTACCAATATTCTTTCTCTTTGGATTTGGGGCTGATTTGCTAATTTCATTCCTTAGCTTGGCGCGTTTTTGCGCTCCGCTTCGTTTTCATGCGCATTCTTGCCATCCAATTGAACCAGCCCGGTGACGCCGTTTTGACCACCCCGGCCTTGCAGTGGCTCATGGAACAGGGCCACGACGTTCACGCCCTCCTGCAGCCACTGGGCGCCGAGTTGCTCCAAGGCATGCCCGGATTGGCTTCCGCCGAGGCGCTCCCGCGCGATTCATTTCAGATCGGCCGGGACGTTCGCCGCGCCCTCCGCTACCGGCGCGCCCGGTTTGACCGCGCCATCGTTTTCTCGAAATGTTCCGACCGCCCCGCCCTTTGGGCCGCGTTGTCCGGCGCGAAGGAACGCCTCGGCCTATGGACGCCTCGCAATCAACATGTTGGCCGCATCGGTTTTATCAACCACTGGGTCCGGGATCACGCTCTCGGCACTCATACCGTTTGCCAGCATCTCTTTCTGGCGGGCGCGCCACCCGAAGCCGCCATGCAGGCGCGCCTCGTCTATCATCCCCCGGAAGCCGACCAAACTTGGGCCGCGGAATGGATGCGCCAGCGCGACTTAAAGACAGGTGGCTACCTGCTGCTCCATACCGGTTCCCGCTGGCCTTCCAAATCGTGGCCTCTGGAAAACTGGGCCGGATTTATCCGCGATGCCCGGAAAAAATTGAGCCTGCCGCTGCTCCTCACCTGCGGGCGCGATTCCCGCGAGACCGAGTTCACGCGGCGCCTCGTCCAAACCGCCGCGGGCGACCATACGGAGATCGGCACCCTGAGCGTGAATCAACTCGGCGCCCTGCTGCAAAACGCCGCGGGCTTCCTCGGCGTCGATTCGATGCCCATGCATCTCGCCGCCGCGCTCGGCAAGCCGGGCCTTGCTCTCTTTGGCCCAACGGACGAAAAAACCTGGGGCCCGTGGAAATCGCGTCTCACTGTTGTGCGCACTCCTTGCGGATGCCTCCATGCCCAGCACACCTGCCTCAAAAATGCCAGTCGCTGCCTGGCTGAACTTTCCCCCGCCACCGTCCTCGAAAAAATGGCTCAGGCCCTTCAAACCAGCACGTAGCCATGAGCCGTGCGCAAAGTCTCCTCGATAATATAGTCCGCCAACGCCACGTCGGTATGATAACGGAGCACCAGCGTCTCGCCTTCCGCCGCCATCTGCTGCAGCCGTGCCTTATCCCGCAGCGCCTCCCGCACCACGCGCTGAATATCGTCCCCCTCCACCGCGTAATAAAAAGCGTGCCGGCCTTCAACTAACGGTTGGTAACGCCGCGTGTCGGGATGATTGAGCAGCGGCACCGAACCCATCAGCGGCGCCCAATAATGACGGACGCAATCCCAACCGGCCCCTTCCGGTGACCACACCAACCAAGCCTGCGAGCAACGCCGGAGAAATTCGTCCGGAGGAAGCGGCTGGACTCCATCGACGACGCAATGAAGATCGATTTTGTAGCCTTCGGCTCGCAGAGCTTCCAAAAGAGGAACTCCTTCCTCCCGCACCCAGGAATAATTCATCGTGCCGGCAAAAAAAACATCCGTGGTTTTGGGAGTGTCGAGATGGCTGCTCCAATCTTTAGGCACCACGGCGCCCAGGCTGCACGGACGCATTTTTTTCACCCATTCCCGGCTGTGAGGCTGGCGCAGGATGTTGAAGAGGCAATCGTTCCGCTTATCCTGAAAAAGAAACGCTTTGTAGGGATTGCGCGGAGTCTGAGTTTTGAAGTAGCAGGTGGCGCGTTGCAGCAATCCCCAATTTTTACGCGCGATCGCGGTATTGTCTTCCCAATCGAAAACCGCCAGAGGCGTTTTGGACGATCCCATGATCCAGGGAACGAGATCCATGCCGAGGGCATAGGGCCGGAGGAGAAATTTCCTGAGCGTCTTGGGAATATTTCTCCACCACGGCTGGTCATGCCGCCAGAGGGGATCGGTCGCCGCGCAACTGATGACGAGGTCATACTCTCCGTTTTTCAGCGCGCGGCGCAATTTCCAGGCGGCGGCCCAGCCAAAAAGCTTCATCCCTTCCGGCACGGGAAATCTTTTTCTGGGCGACGCGGGGCAATAATAGGCGTCGGATCGCCGGACCAGTTCCGCGATAACGCCCCCAAGATCCCTGGAGTAGCCGAGATAAAGAATGCGCGGCGGGGAGACTGGCGGCATGGATTTCGGCTAGCATCGGCGCGTCTTGAAGTACAGACGTATCTGCCGGGCAGAGGAGAGATGAGTCCGTGATCTGGCCCGCATGCTGGGGCCTTGCCGGAGATGGCCTGTCGAGTTTAGCCTGAAAATCGTCCCATGAATCCGAGCACCATTCTCGTCACCGGCGGCGCCGGCATGATCGGCTCCCATCTTGTCCATCGCCTGCTGAAAGAAGGCTGGGATGTGACCGTCGTGGACAATCTCTGGCGCGGGAAACTCGAATATCTCGATTTCCCGGACGCCAAGTTCGACTTTGCCACCCGTTTCTTCAACCGCGACCTGCGCGAAGCGAAGGCGCTGGAAACTCTGCCCGGGCCATACGATTACATCGTTCATCTCGCCGACATCGTGGCCGGAATCGATTTTGTTTTCGCCAACGAGGGCGCCCTTTTCCGGGACAACCTGCTCATCAACAGCAACGTGGTGGATAGCGCGCGCCGTCTGCGCCCGCGCGGCTTTCTTTACGTCGGCACCGCGTGCAGCTTTCCCAAGGGATTGCAAACGGGCCCGGAAGCGCGCCCCTTGCGCGAGGAAGATCAATATCCCGCCGACCCCGAATCGGCTTACGGTTGGAGCAAGCTCATGGGCGAATACGAGGCCCGGCTCATGGAAAAAGAAGCCGGCATTCCGGTCTCCATTTTGGTTCTGCACAATGTTTACGGACCGCATTGCGACACCGGCCCGCGCTCGCAGGTGATTCCTTCCCTTATTTTGCGGGCGTTGCGTTACCCGGAGGAGCCGTTTACCGTTTGGGGCTCGGGCCGGCAGGGCCGCGCTTTCGTTTACGTCGATGACATCGTCGATGCTCTCATGTCCGGGCTGGATCGCGGGTGGGGCCATGGCCCGATTCAAATTGGCCCGTCCGAATGCGTCACGATCAAGGAAATCGCCGAGACCGTTGTCGCGATTTCCGGCAAAGAGATCCCGATTCAATACGACACGTCGAAGCCCGAAGGCGACAAGGGCCGTCGCGCCGATTACTCGTTTGCCGCGCGCATGCTGGGTTGGAAACCGCGCATCGGTCTCAGGGAAGGCTTGAGCCGGACTTACCGCTGGATTGAGAAAAGACAGGCGTGACTGAGACTTCAAGCCCGGTTCCCGAATGCGGCCAAGGTCGTTTCGACGACGTGATTGACCAGCCGCCGGCGATTTTTGCGCGCCAGCACGAAGGCCCGCGCTTCATCCGACATCTTTTGCAACCGTTCGGGATCGCTGAGCGCCTGCTCCACCTGCCGCTCAAAGTGATCCCCGATATAGGAAAAATAGATCGCGTGCCGGTCCGGCTCCAGCGGTTCATGCACCAGGGTGTAAGGCCAGCTCATCAGCGGCACGGCGCCCGCCGCCGCCACTTCGTACTGGCGCCAGGTTTCGCCGCCCCAGCTTTCGACACAGATCACCAGCTTGGAACGTTGCAGCATCTCCTGATATTCGGCAAAGGGAAGAAGGCCGGTATTGATGAAAATCTTATAGCGTTGGGTCAGGGCCTGGCATTTTTCCCGGACCATTTTGCGGAGGAGATTATCCCCGCCGCTCATGAAAATATCGATATCCCGCTCCCGCACCGGCCGGGCTGAAGAAGCGATGCGCTCTTCCTGAAGGCCAAGGCTCATCGGGCGGAGTTTGTCCACGTGCGGCTTGAGCCGCTTCTCGCCCAAATAATCGAGCAGGGGCTGCACCGCCCGCAGCGGCAACGCCATCAAATCGCGTTTGAAATAGAGATGGGAAGCCTTCAGCAGAGGCCAGTCCCACGGATAGACGTAATGACTGTCCCGCGCGTCGATAATGGCCAGCGGCGTCTTTCTCCCCCCCGCCGCCGCCACCCAAGGCGCCCACCAGGTGTCCAATCTGCGATGCTGATAGGTCAAATACCGAATCATATGGCTGGCCGTCGTCGCCCAGCCTTTATTGCGCGGATAGGGCGACCGCATGATGCTGTTGGCGATGATTAGATTAAACTCGCCCGCCGCGACCCGGCGGCGAAGCTGAAAGAGGCGCGGATAGGAAATCTGTTCCCGCTTTTCGCCCGACGAAGAGACCAATTCGATCCCGTAATCGGGATGATGCAAAAAGGCCGTCTGATAAACGTCCTTGAAATCGCTCCAACTCCAGAAGACGAGCAGCTTTTTTCGCATGGGAGGGAAATCTTCGGCGCTAAGTGGCCGAAGCGGGGTTAGTTTTGATGACCGATTCCAAAAAAGCGAGCAGATGCCGCCCTTGCGCCGGCCAGGCAAATTGTCTCGCCCACGCTCGCGCCGAGTCGCGTTTCGGTCCCACCGCGGCAAGCGCGCGCACGGCTGCGGCCAGTTTTTCCGGCGAGCCCGGTTCAGCCAGCCGCACCCAATCGCCAACCGGAAGCCCGTCGAAAACGGGAATGTGACTGGCCACGATCCCTTTCCCCGCCGCCGAATACTCGAGAAGCTTGAGCGGAAAGGTGGAAAGCGCGCTCGCCGGTTCGGCGAGATTGGGCATCAACCCCATGGAAGCGCGGGCCAAATGTGGCATGAGCGCCTCACGCGACAGGTGGCCGGTAAACGTGACGTTGTCCGGCGCTCCGCGCTTGAGCGTTTCGAGCGCTTTTCCGTGCCCGCCCGCCACGGTCAGACGAAATTCCGGCAGCAGGCGCATCGCGGCGACGGCAACCGGCACTCCTTTCCAGGGTTGCAAACTGCCCGCATAGATCAATTGGGCGGGGTCGGCGTTTTCGAAGGGCAACCGCAGCAATTCGTCTTCGACGCCGTCATGCTGGACGATGGACGGGCAGGAAACGCCATAACGCCGGCGCAGGCCTTCCAGCAGGTAGGGTGAAATGGCCACGACGCCCCGGAAGCCGGGATAGAGCCGCTGTTCGAGCATCGTAAGCTCGCGGTGCTTGCTATGATCAGGCGCATAGGAATCGGCGAAAATTTCGTGGGCTTCAAAAACCACCGGAAGCGCCGGCCCTTGGCGCCGGAAGTGATCGGCGGCCTTGAGATGCATCGTATAGACGGCATCGGGCAATTCCTCGCCGCTCAAAAACCGGTCAAGCTGCCGGTAAAGCCAGCCGCCCCAGCGAAAGGGCCCGAGTTTGCGCCGCAACCACACCATGCGCAGGCGCGGGTGAGGCGGCTCCCGGAAAATAGCGGCCAACTTTTCAACCGCGTCGAAATCTTTCGACACGCCGGCAGCCAGGGTCACCTCGCTTCCGGCGGCGGCCAGGGCATTGGCCAAGCGGTAGATATGGTATTCGCGCGCGGCCAAGCCGCGGAATTCTTCGGGATAGATATAAAGTATTCTCAAAGCGTCCGATCCCTCCCGGCGACGGCGGGCTGGTCAGGATTCCACCGCCGCCAGCGTTGTCCCAACACTGTGGAAAGTGGCGTCCTTCGGCAGAATGGCACGGTGGCAAAAATCGCCGAATCCTTCGCCATCGAATCGTTCCCGCGCGTAACGCTGAATCACAGGTTTGAGCAACTCGACGGCTTCGTCAATGGTGACCGTGGCGGCGAAGAGGCGATTCAGCCGCGTACCGTTGTATTTTGCGCCGAGATAAAGCGCATACTTATTGGGGGCCTTCCCCACCAATCCGATTTCCGCCAGATAAGGCCGCGCGCAGCCGTTGGGACAGCCGGTGATGCGCAAGCTGATGGCATCTTCCTTCAAGCCCGCTTCTTCCAATACCGTTTCAAATTTGGCGAGAATTTCGGGCAAGGCGCGCTCGCTTTCGGCCAGGGCGAGGCCGCAGGTCGGCAGCGCCACGCAGGAAAGCGCATTGAGGCGCAGACGCGAACGGTCGTTTTCACCGGCCAAACCATGTTGGGCGAGAATGCCGTCGATGACGGGCCTTTGCGCCGCCGTCACGCCCGAAATGGTGAGGTTCTGAGACGGCGTGAGGCGGAAGTCGCCGGTGTGAAGGGAAGCAATCTCCCGCAGCGCGGTTTTCATCGGCCATCCCGGCAAGTCTTTGATCCGCCCGCTGAGAATATGGAGACCGTAAAACCAAGTTCCGTCCGCGCACTTATGCCAGCCATGCGGGTCCTCGATGGTAAGAAACCCGAACTTGCGCGCCGGTTTGAATTTGACGCCCGAACGCTTTTCCACCTCCGCCTTGAACCAGTTCAATCCGCGCTCTTCGATCGTGTATTTGAGCCGCGCATGCTTGCGATTGGCCCGGTCACCATAATCGCGCTGCGCCGTCAGCACCGCCTCGCCGACGGCATTGACCTGGTCCGGCGAAATGAAACCGAGCACATCGGCAAGGCGCGGATGCGTTTCCTCATTGCCATGGCTCATGCCGAGACCACCGCCCACGGTGACGTTGTAGCCGGCGAGTTTGTTCTTCCGGACGATGGCAATGAAGCCGAGGTCCTGGGAGAAAATATCGACGTCGTTCGAGGGCGGCACGGCAAAGCCGGTTTTGAATTTGCGCGGCAGGTAGGTCGCGCCATACATCGGTTCGGTCTCGGGTTCACCGCCGGCGACGAGTTCCTCGCCGAGCCAGATCTCGTGGTAAGCGCGGGTCCTGGGCAACGCATATTGACTCCACGTTTTGGCATCCTCGTAAACCTGCTGCAACACCGCGCTCCGTTCCGGATTGGGCGGGGCCATGACATTGCGGTTGACGTCGCCGCAGGCCGCGATTGAATCGAGCAAAACCTGATGCATGCCTTGGATCAGTTTTTTGACGTCGCCCTTGAGCACGCCGTGAAACTGAAACGTCTGCCGTGTGGTCAGCCGCAAGGACGGCGAGGCCATTTCATCCGCCAGCCTGTCGAGCACCAGCCATTGCCGCGGCGTGGCGCGGCCGCCGGGCAACCGCACGCGCAACATGAAAGAAAAAGCCTTTTCCTTGCCCGCTTTTTTCAAGGCGAGGCGCAGATCGCGGTCATCCTGCAGGTAGAGACCGTGAAACTTGGTCAGTTGAGCGTTCGCATCGGCGATGGCTCCGGTCGAAGTGTCGGCCATATCTTGCGCAATGGCGCCGCGCAGATGATGCGAAGCCGCCTTGATGCCTTCATTCGCGCTCGGTGGCTTGGGAAAAGCGGTGGGATCTGTGCTCATAAAAAAGGGCGTTTATTCAAGCACAAGCAGGATAAATACGGAAACTTTATCGTTTTGCCGCGCGCTAATTTTGCGTGCCAACGCCTGAGATCCAAAACCAGCCGTTCCCGTCTGAACCACCTGGCTTCCGGGCATGGCGCAAGAACCGCCATCACTTCAGCTTATCAATAAAAAACATTTCGATGGGACCTTTGTGCTTGCAATCGATCGTGCCGCGCGGAACCGCGACCACGTCATCACAAACGCGGTCGTAGAATACCTTGGAGACATTGACGCGTCCCGGCTCTCCGGCTGATTCGATCCTGGAGGCGGTGTTGACCGTATCGCCCCAAACGTCAAAAGCGATCTTTTGCACACCCACCACTCCCGCTACCAGCGGACCGGCATGAAGCCCAATGCGCACACCCCAACCGGGCAAACCCTTTTGTTCGCGCTCCGATTTGCGCTCGGCCATGAAATCACGGATTTCCAGCGCCGCGCGCACCACTTGCAGAGAATTACCGGCCTTTTGTCCCTGAAGACCGGCCACGGCCAGATAGCCATCGCCGATGGTTTTCAGTTTCTCAACCCCATGCTTGGCCATGACCCAATCGAAATGGCAGAAACAATCGTTCAATTCCTGTACCAACACTTCCGGCTCCATGGCCGAGGAGACTCTGGTAAAACCGGCAAAATCGGCAAAAAGAATGGCGACCTCGTCGTACCGCACGGGGGTGACATGCCCTTTGTTTTGCAGTTCTTCAGCCAATTCCTTAGGCAGAATGCTGTAGAGCAGGCTCTCGGTTTGGTCTTTGGCCATCTGAAGCTGCTCTACCGTTTTGGCCAGTTCGAGCTCGCTCTTTTCGAGAGCTTCCTTGACCTGAATGACTTCGGCCTGGGCGTTGATGACTCTAGTCATTTCAAGTTCATGTTCCACGAGGGCAGCCAGTTCCCTCAGGAGATCGATCTCTTTCTGTTCAAAGGAACGCGGACTTCGGTCGATGACGCAAAGTGTGCCCACCTTGTATCCATTCGGACCGCGCAATGGATTGCCCGCGTAAAAACGAACAAAAGGTTCTCCAATCACCAAAGGGTTGCTGGCGAACCGATGATCCTTGCGCACATCGGGAACGATCATCGGCTTGTCCTGCAGGATAGCATGACCGCACATCGAAATCTGGCGAGAGGTTCCCTTCATATCAAGGCCGGTGCGGGCCTTGAAATATTGCCGGTCTTCGGCAATGAGAGAGACGTAGGTGATGGGAACATTGAAAATTGTCCGCGCCAGACGGACTATGCGGTCGAACCTCTCTTCCGGCGGAGTGTCCAACAGCTTAAGCCCAAGCACTTCGTTCAACCGGTCTGTTTCGTTGGAAGGTATGGCGGGGGGGAGGTAGCAAAGACCGTCTGGAAAATCGTTCTCGGGCATCGGATGAAGAAGTGGGCAAAAGTTACCAGTGAAAGTCTAGGCGTCGTGTGCAGCTTGGTCAACGGATTCTCCGGCCAGATAGTGGTGTATGTAGCACTGCCACCTTTTAAACCCCGTTGACATTGCGAGAAGTTTTCGGCAGCTTGGTCGGCTATGGCTAATACTCTTTCGGCTGCCAAGCAGGCGCGCGCCGCCTTGCGCCGCCGTGCCCGCAACCGCGTTCAACTCAGCACCGTCCGCTCCTCCGAAAAGAAAATCCGCGCCTTGGCCAAGGCCGGCAACACGGCCGAAGCCGCCAAATTGCTCCCAGCTTTCCAATCGCAGATTGACCGCGCCGCCAAGAGGGGGGTTGTTCACAAAAACACCGCTTCCCGGCACAAGCAACGGGTCGCTGCTCTCCTCAAGCCTGCCAAATAATTCCGACTTCGCCGGGCTGGTTCCAAGTCCGGCTTATTTCGGGATTCAGTCACCTGCGGAAATAACTCTCCACGAGAGTATATTCATTCCATTTTTCTTATTGGCACGCCTTGACGGCACTGCTACCACATTGTCGCTTGAAGAGATGGCGTCTTTTTCAACTTTTTACTGCCTTTTACGTAATTTACGCGGCAGGCGCGTTTTCATTACGGGGCCAGCAAATGCCGGCGGTGGATGAGACGGCGGCGGCGACATCGAAAACCGGTGAGGTGCCGGTTACCGTGACCGCAGATGGTCAAAATACCTACATTGGAAACATCGCCACCGCCGACGACAACGTGGTTCTCCGTTATAAAGACACGGTTATTTTTGCCGACCATATGATTTATGATCGTTCAACCCATGTCGTCATGGCCAACGGCAACGTTCGTCTTTTCACCGCCACGCGAGTCTATCGTGGCGAAAGCATGACCTACAATCTCGACACCAAGGCGATCACTTCCGCCGCCTTCCGTGGAGGCGAATACCCGAAATTCCTGACCGCGAAGCAGGTCACCACGCCCGAATTCAATCATTACCGCCTCACCGATGCGACCTTCACGACGAACAACCGGGAAAATCCGTCCTTCCATCTCGCCGCCAGCACCATTGAATATCGTCCCAATGATGAAGTGGTCCTCAAAAACGTTCTGTTTTATGTCGGGGATGTCCCCATTCTCTATTTGCCCATCATCGTCCAGTCGCTGACCGACTCGCGTCCCGTCTATCAATTCTCCATTGGACAGAGCGGCAATTTCGGCGCCTTCATGGATAATCAGTACAACTGGGTGCTGGATGGCAACATGCGCGGAACGGTCGAATTTGATGTGCGCGAAAAACGCGGCTATGCCGGCGGCGTCGATGTCCAATATTATCCCAGCGCTTACAGCGACATGCTTCTCAAGACCTACTTTGCCCAGGATAACCTTTATTCCAAGACCTATGGCCCCAACGCGGCATCCCGTGGCGATCTTAACGATAGCAATGTCTACGACGGAGTTTCCTCCGACCAGCGGTATCGCATTGCCTATGAACAGCATCTCCAGTTCACACCGGACCTTACCTCTATTGCCGACATCAACGCTTGGAGCGATCCTTGGGTCACCCGCGATTTCTTTCCCGGCGAATATCAGCAGGAAAACCAGCCTCCCAATGTGGTCGCCCTCCAGCAATATAACCCCAATTTCACCCTCTCGCTTTTAGCCAGTCCGCAGGTCAATCCCTTCTTCGAAGCCGACCAACGCCTGCCCGAGTTTGAGGTTGAGACTAAACAGCAGAAGATTTTTGACTGGCCCATCGAGTACACCAGCCAAAGCAGCGTGGTCAATTTCGTGCGCCACTATGCCTATCTAAGCGACTTCCAGAATCCTTCCCAATACATTTACAATTCCTTCCCCAGTTCGACGGCTTATTCCTACTACCACCCCAACGCCGCGTATGGTTATAATACCAGTCCGGCCGCTACCGTCGGCTACGGCGCTTACCGTTACGACACCTATCATGAGTTTTCCTATCCGCAGCAGTACTTCAATTTTCTTTCTCTCGTCCCGCGCATGGGCGGGCGCTTTACCTTCTATAACGACGATAATCAGGCTTCCAACCTGATTGATAACGACAAGGCCCGGTTCGCCGGCGACGTCGGCCTGGAGGGCGATTTCAAAATATCCCGGACCTGGCTGGATGTTTCCAACCCCGATCTTGGCATCGACGGCATCCGCCACGTCATCGAACCCTTCTTCGACTCGATCTACGCTCCTTCGCCCACGGTGACGCCCAACAACATTCGCGGTTTTGATGACCGCCTGTACTCCACCCAGTTGCAGCCGCTCGATTGGACCGAATACAATTCGATTGACTCTATCGACCGGGAAGCCGTGGTTCGCTTCGGCGTTACCAACAGCCTCCAAACCAAGCGCGACGGCAATAATGTCGACCTCGTCACCTGGAAGACCTACGCCGATGCCGACTTCGACAACAATTTCAGCGCCGCCACTCCGGGCAGCACCTTCAGCAACCTCTTCAATAACATCACCTATAATGCGACCCAGCAGTTGCAATTCAATTCGCAGAGCGCCCTCGACATCACCGGCCACAGCTACAACCAAATCGACAATAATGTCGTTTGGAGTCCCGACCCTTCGGTTAAAGCCACCCTCGGCTACCATTACATCAACCACAGCCTCATTTTTGACCACAGCAACACCACCATTCTCGACCTTTTCTACCGTCTCAACGAACACTGGCAGTTTGAAGGCCAGGAACAGTTTGAGGCGACCACCGGACGCCTGCAGAATCAGCAATACACCATTTACCGGGACCTCGATGCCTGGCAACTCGCTCTCACCTACTCCGACGCTCAAATCAACAACGGCCAGAGTGACCATTCCGTCTTTTTTTCCCTTACCCTCAAAGCCCTTCCGCAGTATACGCTGCACACCCCCAGATTGTAACTG
This sequence comes from Methylacidiphilales bacterium, assembly GCA_035508775.1. Classification (GTDB taxonomy): domain Bacteria; phylum Verrucomicrobiota; class Verrucomicrobiia; order Methylacidiphilales; family UBA1321; genus JABDGH01. Next base: position 6,743 of record DATJMI010000056.1, on the reverse strand, counting down.
TCTCTTGCCGGAAGCCCCCATCCCCGGCACAATGTTGCCCCTCTTATGAATCTTGCCATTGTTGGTTCCGGTTATGTCGGATTGGTCACAGGCGCCTGTTTTGCGGAAGTTGGCCACCGTGTTATCTGTGTTGATAACGATCTCAAAAAAGTCCATCAACTTCAGGACGGCCACATTCCCATTTACGAACCCGGCCTGGAAGAGCTGGTCAAAAGGAATGTCGCCGCGGGACGCCTCTCTTTCACCGCTTCCATTGGCGACGCGGTCGAAGCCTCCACAGTTGTCTTCATCGCCGTGCCTACGCCACCGCAACCCGACGGCAGTGTCGACCTGAGCTTTGTCGAGGGTGTCGCCCGGGAAATCGCCGTTCACATCAAAGAATACCGCATCGTCGTCGATAAAAGCACCGTGCCGGTGAAGACGGGAGAAAAAGTCGCCCAGACCATCAACCGTTACAATCCCGGAGCGGAAATCGATGTCGTCAGCAATCCCGAGTTTCTCCGCGAAGGTTCCGCAGTCGAGGACTTGATGAAGCCCGACCGCATCGTCATCGGCGTCTCTTCGGAGCGCGCGGTTGCACCCATGAAGGAAATCTACGCGCCCTTCAAAGCCCCGGTCATGATCACCGACCTCAATTCCGCCGAGATGATCAAGCATGCTTCCAACAGCTTTCTCGCGCTCAAAATTTCCTACATCAACGCCGTTGCCGCCATCTGCGAGGCTTCCGGCGCCAATGTGGAGCGGGTGGCCGAGGGCATGGGCGCCGACAAGCGCATCGGCCGCGATTTCCTCAACTGCGGCATCGGTTACGGCGGCTCTTGTTTCCCCAAGGATCTCTCCGCCTTCATCCGCATTTCCGATGAGCTCGGCTACAATTTTCGGCTGCTCAAGGAGGTCGAGACGATCAACCGCGAACAGAAAGAACGCTTCCTCAAAAAAGTCCGCGAAGCGCTCTGGATTTTGCGCCATAAGAAAATCGGCGTTCTCGGCCTCGCCTTCAAGGGCAATACGGACGATGTCCGCAACAGCGTCTCCATCGCCATTATCCAGCAACTTCTCGCCGAGGGCGCCGAAGTCCGCGCCTACGATCCAAAGGCCATGGAAAAGGCGCGCCCGCTTCTTCCCGAAGTGAAGATGACGGCGCAGCCCGAGGAAGTCGCCGATGGCGCCGACGCCCTGCTCCTTCTCACCGAATGGAACGAATTCAAGACCCTTCCCTGGGCCGCGATTAAAAAGAGCATGCTCAGTCCGCTTCTCTTCGACGGGCGCAATCTTCTCGATCCGGAGGCGATTCGTGCCCTGGGCTTCAAATACACCAGCATTGGACGCTGAAAATGGCATGAACACGATTCTTGTGGGCGCTCAATGGGGCGATGAAGGGAAAGGCAAAATCATCGACGTCTTGACCGAAGGGGCCGATATCGTCGTCCGCTCCCAGGGCGGCAACAACGCCGGGCACACCGTCGAAATCGGCCGGGAGAAATTCATCCTTCACCTCGTTCCTTCCGGCATCTTGCGCCGGGGCAAGAAATGTGTCATCGCCAACGGGGTCGTGATCGATCCCGTTTCGCTGGTCGCCGAAATCGAAGGGCTGGAAAAGCGCGGTTTCAAGCTCGCCGGACGGCTCTTCATCAGCGAAACCGCCCATCTCGTTCTCCCCTACCACCGCCAGATCGACGAGGCGCGCGAGTCTCGTAAAGGCGCCAAAAAAATCGGCACGACCAAGCGCGGCATCGGTCCCGCTTACGGCGACAAAGCCGCGCGCACCGGGTTGCGTCTGATCGATCTCGCCCAACCCAAGGTCTTTTCCGCCAAACTCCGCGAACGGGTCGGAGAAAACAACGCCATCCTCGAATCGCTCGGCGGTCAACCGCTTTCCTTTCCGGAAATCGAGCAAGCTTACCTCGAAGCCGGCAACAAGCTGCGCCCCTACATCACCGATACCGTCGTTTGGCTCCATCGGCAGAGCGAGAAAAAAAAGCGCATTCTTTTCGAAGGCGCGCAGGGCACCTTTCTCGACATCGACTTTGGCACCTATCCCTTTGTCACCTCCTCCAACACGACCGCCGGCGGCGCCTCGACCGGTTCCGGCATTCCGCCCCATCGCATGGACCGTGTGGTCGGCGTGATGAAAGCCTACACCACACGGGTCGGCGAAGGTCCCCTGCCGACGGAATGCGCCGAAGTTTCCGACATGCTGCATGCCATGGGTCGCGAATTCGGCGCCACCACGGGCCGCGCGCGCCGCTGCGGCTGGTTCGACGCCGTCGCCACCCGCTACGCCCGCGTCGTCAATGGCATCGACGAACTCGCCATCACCAATCTCGACGGTCTCGACACGCTCCGGCAAATTCCCGTTTGTGTCGCCTATGAATCCCGCGGCAAACGCCTCCTCTATCCGCCCAACGATGCCGAGGAACTGCTCCACTGCCGTCCGGTCTACCGCAAATTCGCCGGCTGGGAACAACCGACCTCCGGTGTGCGCCAATTCAGCAAACTGCCCGCCGCCGCCCGGAAATATCTCCAAACCCTGGCGGAGTTGACCGGGGCGAAACTGCGCATCGTTTCGGTGGGCGCCCAGCGCGCGCAAACCTTCGAGGCATGACCGGCCATGCTCCGCGTTATGACCCATGAGTCCGCCCACCGTTTATAAATTCGGCAAGATTCCGCGTCACGTCGCCATCATCATGGACGGCAATGGCCGCTGGGCCAAAGCCAAGAACATGATCCGGGTTCAGGGACATCGCGCCGGCGCCGAATCGGTCCGCGAAGTCGTCAAGGCGGCGGGAGAATTTGGCGTCAAATATCTCACTCTTTACGCCTTTTCCGTCGAAAACTGGAAGCGGCCCAAGACCGAAGTCCAGACCCTCATGGGTTTGCTCGAAAGCTTTCTTCGCGACGAACTGCCCGAGTTGATCAAAAACAACATCCGGCTTCAGGCCATTGGGCGTCTCTCCGATTTGCCGCCATCGGTTCGCGACCAGCTTCACCAATGCATCGAGGCCACGCGCCAGAACGTGGGCCTTACCCTCATTCTCGCTCTCAGCTACAGCGGGCGCGTCGAAATCATCGAGGCGGTCCATTCCATCATCCGTGAAATCAAACTCGGGCATCTCGACAGCGCGCAGATCGACGACCAGGTCTTTAACCACCATCTCTACACCCGCTACTATCCCGACCCCGACCTGCTCATTCGCACCAGCGGCGAAATGCGCCTGAGCAACTTCCTCCTCTGGCAACTTTCCTATACCGAAATCTACATCACGCCCACCCTTTGGCCCGATTTTCGCCGCCAGCATTTTGCCGAGGCCCTCATCGACTATGGCCAGCGCCAGCGCCGGTTTGGGTCGCTGTGAACGCAGCAAATCAATCATGCCTGGCTTCACATGGGACAAACCGAAACTGGCCCGACGCATGTGGCGTTTATGCGTTGCGCGGATAATCGTGCCACTGCAGTTGCCTCTCCCTTGCTTGATGCTTGCGACTATCGGTCTTCGTTCTGATCAACGAAGCGACCATCTTTTTCCGGCCATACGGCGGAAAATCGAGGCGGAACAAAATCCCTGCCGGCTTCACCGGCAGGCATATGTTTGGTTGGATGCGGCAATCGAAAGTGCTGAAATACAGGAGGCTGGCTTTCGTTTTATGGCCGCCATGTCGGTGTTGTGGGAAGTCGCTTTAATGAGTTGCGGTGTGGCTACGGGTGTCTTTGCTTGCCAGTTGCAGCGCCAGCATCGGCTCGAATCTCCTCAATCTTAAAATTTTTCGTTCATTCCAGCTCCAAATATCGTCAAAATTCTCCATGCAAATCTCCCACTTCCAGCCCCGCCGATTCCTTCCCGAAACCATCGATCTCACCGACACGGCACAGCTCGCCCCGGTTTTCGACCGGTTGGAGGCCGGGCTCGCCGCGGCTGCTTCAACCGCCGGTCTCGAAGCCTGGCTGCGCGACCACAGCGAAGTCTGCGCGGCGCTGTCGGAATCATCGGCGCTTGCCTATATCGCCATGACCTGCCAGACCGACGATGAGGCGAAGGAAAAAGCCTACCTGCATATCGTGGAAGTGGTCGATCCGTGGCTCAAGCCGCGCCAATTCGCCCTGATGCAAAAACTGGCCGGGTTGCCTCTGTTTGCGCAACTGCCGCCCTTTTACGGCGTCTACCGCCGCAGCGTGGACACACAGGTGAGGATTTACCGCGAGGAAAATGTCGCCCGCGAAACGGAAGTGGCGAAGCTGACCCAGCAATATCAGAAAATCAGCGGCGGCCTGACGGTGCAATTCGATGGCCAGGAACAGACGCTGGCCCGGATGAATCGCATCCAGGAAGAACCTGACCGCGCGCGGCGCGAGGCGGCGTGGAAAGTTGTCACCGAGCGCCGTTTGCGCGAGGCCGCCAAGCTTGAGGATATTTTCGATCAATTGCTCGTCCTGCGTGACGAAATCGCCCGCGCGGCCGATTTCCCCGATTTCCGCGCCTACACCTTCGCCAATTACGAACGGTTCGATTACACGCCGGAAGACTGCCTCAAATTCCACGAGGCCATCGAACAGCACATCGTTCCGTTAATGCGGGAGCTTCAACAGGACCGCAAAAAACGGCTCGGCGCCGAATCGCTGCGCCCATGGGACCTGGCGGTCGATCCCGACCACAACCCGCCCCTGCATCCGTTTGCCAAATCGGAGGAACTGATCGAAAAATCGCAGGAAATTTTCTCCAAGCTCGATCCCCGTCTCGGCGAATACTTCGGCGTTTTGCGCAAGCAGGAATTGGTCGATCCCGACAATCGCAAGGGCAAGGCGCCGGGCGGTTACCAAAGCACGCTCGCCGAAGCGCGCGTGCCGTTCATTTTTATGAATGCGGTGGGAGTTCATCGCGACGTGGAGACCATGCTGCACGAAGCCGGCCACGCCTTTCACGCCTTGGCCGCGCGCGAGCTGCCGATCCACGCTTACCGGGGCGCGCCCATCGAATTTTGCGAGGTCGCCTCGATGGGCATGGAGCTGCTGGCGGCGCCCCATTTGGGTGTCTTCTATGCGGAGAAGGACGCCCGGCGCGCCCGGCGCGATCACCTGGAGGGAATCATCAAATTTTTCCCCTGGATGGCGACCGTCGACGCCTTCCAGCATTGGATTTACACCCATCCCGGCCACACCCGGCAGGAACGGTCCAAGTTTTGGGTTTCGCTCATGGATCGTTTCGGTGGAATCGAGGATTGGAGCGGTTTTGAGGAAGCGCGCGCCTGCGTGTGGCACCGCCAGCTCCATATTTTCGAGATTCCGTTCTACTATGTCGAGTATGGCATCGCGCAACTCGGCGCCCTGCAACTCTGGCAGGCCGCGCGGCGCGATCTTCCCTCCGCGCTCGGCCATTATCTCCAGGGCTTGAGCCTCGGCGGCTCGCGCCCCTTGCCCGATCTTTTTCGGGAGACCGGTCTCGCTTTCGATTTCACCGAACGGACCATTGCGCCTCTGATGCGCCAGGTGAAAGAGGCGCTCCTGGAACTGGCGGTATAGAACATCAATCTGAGATCAAGAACACCCAACAACCCTATGCGCACGATTCCCTCCATCGTCTTTCTATTGACCTTGGTTCTGTTGCCCATCAGCCGCGGACAATTGACGGACCATATCGACTGGCCAACTTTTATGGCGCGTCACGATCTTGTCTGGACCAAAATGCCGGAAGAATGGGGGCAGGGCGCCTTTCAGGGCAACGGCCAGCTTGGGGCCATGATTTTCGCCGGTCCCGGCAATAGCCTCGACTGGCGCATCGGGCGCACCGACGTGGTTTTTGCTGAAGCGCGCCTTCCCATCGGAGACCTCTATCTTCACCCGGTCGGCAAAATTCAATCGTGCTCCATGCGGCTCGATTTATGGAACGCGGAAGTTACGGGAACATTGAAAACAGACGCGGGACAAATTCGATTCCGCTCATTCACCCACGCCAGCCAGATGGTGCAGGCGATCGAGCTCATTCCCACGGAGGGCGAAGCGCAGTTTAAATTTGCCTGGGCGCCCGGCGAAGCGGTGGACCCTCGGCTGCTCGTCAAAAAGACGCCACTCACCGAAAAGGATAAAAATCCCGCTCCCGTGCAAAGCCAAAACGGAAATATCTTTCTCAGTTCCCAAAGTTTGCAATCGGGTGGGGGGCATGTGACGGCCTGGAAACAGATCACCCGTCCGGACGGCCATGTCTGGCTTTTGCTGGCCGTCGGTTATTCGAGCAAAGACATCAACGAAGCCAGAGCGGAGGCGACCAGTGATTTGTCCAAGGCCGAAGCCACCGGATTCGATGCGCTCGCGGCGACGCATCGTGACTGGTGGCATCATTATTATCCTGAAAGCTTTCTTTCCATTCCGGATACGCGCCTGGAGAGCTTTTACTGGATCCAAATGTACAAACTGGCCAGTGCCACGCGGGCGGACCGGCCCGCCATCGATTTAATGGGGCCCTGGTTTGCCCCGACTCCCTGGCCGAAAATCTGGTGGAATCTCAACCTTCAACTCACCTACTGGCCGGTGCTGACTTCCAACCGGCTTGAACTCGGCGAGTCGCTGTGCCGGATGCTGGACCGGGGCGCGGCTAATCTGGCGAAAAACGCGGGAGAATACAGCTCGGATTCGGCCACGATTGGACGGTCCAGCAGTTATGATTGCCTGAGAGAGGCAGGTCCGGAACTCTGCAACCTGCCCTGGACCATGCATAACTATTATCTGCAATATAGATATTCCATGGATGACG
>DATJMI010000055.1:0-5811 GCA_035508775.1 Methylacidiphilales bacterium | reverse complement strand
CGCCGCGGGGCGAATTTGATGAGCTCACCGATATTAGCCAGGCTCTCGGTGACCTCGGTTTCCGCCAGCTTGATGAATGCTGCCTCCATCCCGCCCAACATGAACAGTATTACCGGATTTTCCTCCGCCATGACGGCCTCTGCCAGGCCACCGTCGGCTACATTGCGCAAGGCCCCATCGGCTTCCACTTCATTGCCTTTACTTCGTATGGAAAGGATGGCCGACGCTGGATGACTTGGGATTATCCCCTCACCTACGGCTTGGTCATGCCGCCGAACTCCGCCGTCTATCGCGCCCTCCATTGCCAGGATGTCGCCGAATTATGCCAGGCGCATCAAGATTTCCTGGAAATCAATGAAATCAAGCCCGAAGACCTTATCTCGGGCGAGCAGACGCCTGAAACCGCGCGCGCGCGGCTTGAACAGGCTCTCAACCAGCAGGTTGAGTATAACATTTCCCAAGGCTATCTCGCCCCGGCTTCGGGCGCGGACCAGGAGAATTTTTGCTATTCGTGGCGCGGCACCCTTTACGTCGCCGGCCAGGTCCTGCGCGACTTGCTCTTTTAGACTCCCGTCATTCCCGTTCTATATTCCATAGCGGCATGTTATTCAAACGATCCGTACAGATCTAGGTTCGGCGGCTTGTGTGTTCCGGGCTTTTTGCTCATCCACTCGGCCCAATCATCGTAGACCTGATTCCGCAGCTCATCATCCCGCTCCTGGTGATACCTCGTCTCAAAATCGGCCAAGCCCGCAGGATCAGCTTTGCCCCGGCTGTCCAGATGGATAAGAAGAATGGTATCATCGGTTTCCATGGAAGTCGGCCCGGAAATCTGGCCGATTTGGAGACCGGCGACAACATCGGCGATTCTCCCGAGCTTCGGATCATTGTTGCCCACCTTGCCCGGAACAAATAGAGGCAGCGTCTCGGTCTTGAGATTGAGCGTGGCGGCGGCGGCCTGGAAATCCAGCGGCACATTGGAGGTGGTCTGATTTAAGTTGGCCTGCAATGCCTGTACGAAGCTTTTTTCAGCCGCGGTTGCGTTTGGGCCGACGGTGTTGACTTTGGGCTGAGTCCCCTTGGTCAGGGCCGTTTGCAACGCCAACCCGGCGTTTTTCGCGGCGGTGTTGGCCGCGTTGATTTCTTTGGTGCGCTGGAGTTGCTCTTGGATAGCCGCTCTCACTTCGTCCAAGGGGCGCAGTACGCTTGGTTGAATTTCAGCCAGGTGGAGCACGGCCACCCCGTTGCTCAATGCAATGACCTTGCTCACCGAATCGTCCTTGGACAGGCCAAAAGCGGCATTGTTAAAAGCCGGGCTGGGAGGCAAACCAGCCGGCGTCTGATCGACCGTGAAGAAATCGGTCGTGGCCGCTGTCAGCCCATGCTTTTTTGCTTCCGCCATGAAATCGGGAGGTGTGGCGTCCGCCGGACTGAGCGAGGGATCGGGCTGAACGTCCCGGGCGAAACCGAGCGCTTTCTGCCCCAAGGCATCGAGAGCCGCGTCTTTATCCTGCTCCGGTAACTTCATTTGATCGGGTGTTAGCGGAAAAAGCACATAATCCACCTTCCGCTTTTCTTCCGTGCGGTAAGCCGGATTTTGGGGGTTATTTTTGTATTCGGTGGCGATCTCATCGGGCGTCACCTGCGCCGCCGCCTGAAAATTTTTCGGATCGAAGGTGATCGTGCTTACCGTCACGGGCGCATAGATTTTCTCGTAAGCCGCCGAAGCGTCGCCCGCCGAAGCCCGGATGGTCGAAAAAAGCGCCTTTTGTACCGCTTTGGCACGCAACATTTGGCGCAAAACGTCCAAAACTACCGCCTGCGTTGTGGCCAGCGGATCGGCCTCGGAATCGGACGGAATACGCAAAGCGCCCTGCAACTGCGCCAGCCAGCCCTTGTAAAGATCGGGGCTGTAGGCCTTAGTTGCAGGATCCTGGAACACCGGGTTTTGTTTAATGTAGTCCTCGAGTTCCTGATCGGAGATATCGATGTGAAGCTTTTCGGCCTCATTTTTAAGCAAAAGCTGACGCCATGATTCTTCGGCAACCTGAGCATCCATTCCCTGCTGATTTAATATTTCTTTGCGCCCCTGCATGATCAGGGAGTAGCGGGTATCGTGGATCGCGTCGACCAGGTCGGAACTGGTGAGATTATTCCCATCGATGCTACCGTAATCGCCCGGTCCCCGGCTGCTGGAACTGGTCAAAATACTGCCCACGTTGCCATAGAACAGGAACGACAGGCCGAGAACGCCCAGAATCACGACTAATACAGTTTGAGACTGGTTGCGGAGAAACCTCATCATAAAAGAGCCATCCTCCTCAAAGGCGGGACAAAAAGGAAAAACATCATCGTGCCATCATGCGAAGTCCAAGCTCCGCCCGCAAGCACTCCTTTCTCCACTCCAGGTTACTTTTAGGAAATCAGGGCCATAGAGGCTATCCGAAAAGTAAACAAGGGTGGCGTGACGAGTCGAATTTGGGCCGAATTGAGGCGCAAGCGACGAGCCTATCTGTCAATGGTCTGTCAGGAGCGAGCAATGAAAAGTTCGGCCCAAATTCGCCGTCACCCTCTCGGTCCGAAGTCTTTTTGCCTTGGGGCGGTGTCGCTCGCTCGGTCCTGCGGACGGCAGAAAAGCTTCGCCTTCAAAGAGAATCTGCCGTGTGCAGCACCTCCTCGTTCGGCTTCTTGCCTCAAGGCAAAAATCCTTTCGGCGCGACCATTGCTTACTTTTCGGATAGCCGATAGCCTCTACCACCCGCCCACTTCCGCCTTAAAAACGGCGTAACCTTGCCCAATTTGCCGACAAGCTTTAAACTCGGGGATGAACTTGAAAGATGGGCTGCCCGGCGCCGCCCTCTCCGTTTTTATCGTGAATTTTAGCGGGGCCTTTTCGTGCCCTTTTCCATTTTTACGCATCATGCCGCAATTCGTCCCGTCACCGTGAGCCGCGCTTTGTGCCTTTTTTGTCTTCCGATCATTCTCGGAATAGTACTGCCGGATAGCCGCGCCATGGCCGAACACCTTTCCCCTTTGGCTCCCAAACCCGATTGGGCTTCGCTCGAAGCCTACCAGAAAACCATCACGCGGGCCGAGTTTGCCCGCCTGATCAACCAAGTCTACACCCCCGATGGCGGCTTCTGGGATTTTGTCAAAATCGACGATGACAAAATGATCCTTTATTCCGACCCGGCCAAAACCGAACCCCTCTTCACCCTCCACTTTGCCCCGAACGAGAAGGCCTGCGCTGCGCTCCCCTACCTCTATCAAACGAAAACCAGCTCCAACGATCCGGCCCGTCCGCTCAAGGGTATAAAAATCGCCCTCGATCCGGGGCATATCGGCGGCGATTGGGCCAAACTCGAGGCGCGCTATTTTAAACTTGGCGACGATCCACCTGTCGAGGAAGCCAAGCTTAACATGATCACTTGCCAGCGGCTGGCCGAGCGGCTCGAAGCAGACGGCGCCGACATCGTCTGGGCCAAGCGAGGTTATGAACCGACCACCAGCCTGCGGCCTGAATCGCTCCATCGCGAGGCCATTGCCGCGCTCGCCCTCTCCGGGCCGAGAGCCGCCTCCTACACGCCCTCTTATCTTTTTGGCATTGAAATGCCCCGCATTTCAGGGCATCGCAACGACCAGGACGTCACCACGGCCCGCATCGACTATGAAGCGGCCCTCCTTTTTTATCGCGTGGCCGAGATTCGCGCCCGGGGCAACATCGTCAATGAACAACACCCCGATCTCACCATTTGCGTTCACTATAATGCCGATGATTGGGGCAATCCCGATCACCCAACGCTCGTGGAGCAAAGCCGCCTCGTCATCTTTGTCAACGGAGCCTACGAGCGGAAATCGGAACTTTCCTATGACGATTACAAATATGATCTGCTCCGTAAGCTGCTCGACCGCACCGCGGTGCAGGAAGAGCGCGGCTGCGCTCTCGTTGGCCAAGAAATGCTCGACACGTTCCAATATCCCCCGGAACAATACGTCGGCTATTTCGCCCACCACGTCACCAGCGTTCCCAGCGTCTACGCCCGCGATTTGCTGGCCAACCGTATCTACCATGGCCCGGTTATCTACTGCGAAGGTCCCTATATGAACGCCCGCGATGCCTATTACCGGATCATCGCCGGCGATTACCTCGGTCAGCGCGTCATCCAGGGCCGGAGTTACGCCAGCATTTATCGCGACTATGCCGCCTCGGTCGAGCGTGGTGTCCTCAAATATTTTGGAGTGAAGTGAATCATCATGCCTCTCCTCAGCATCATTACTCCCAACCGGAATCACCTGGAAGGACTCCGTTTCGCCTGTGAGTGTCTGCCCCGGCAAACCCTTCAGGACTGGGAGCATCTCGTAATCGATTCCGCGTCCACCGACGGATCGGCCGAATTCGCCCTGGCCCGTGACAAAACACGGGTGCTTTCAGAAAAAGACGACAGCATCGAAGAGGCTTTGCACAAGGGCTTGGCCCTGACGGCCGGCAAATATGTGACGTTTCTCCTGTGCTGGGACCGGATCGTGCCCGCGAGCTGGCTGGAAAAAGGGGTCCGGTTCCTCGAGGAAAACCCGGAATATTCGATGGTGAGCGCCACACTCTGCCGCTCTGGGGGCAAGGCCTACAACTATCACCTTTACCCTTCGGGCGAAAAGTCGACTTACTACTTTTTTATCGCGCCTTGGACGCCTCTCAACGAAACCGCTTTCATCTGCCGGCGCTCCGTATTGCAAAAATGTTTTCCTCCCTACAAAGAGAAACGTGCCGACAGCGACATCTTCTTGCAGTTGTGGATCAATTTTTTCGAGGAAGGCTACCTCTCGCACGTTTTCGCCGAAGACGTTCTCGAGACATCCTCGCATAATACTTCGCGGATCATCGCAGAGCTCAGCAGCGGCGAATGGCGCCGCAAAGAACATGATTTCCTCGATAAAAAACGAATCATCCGCAAAGCTCTCCTCTATGGGAAAAGAACCATCCTTTTCAAGTCGGCGGACGATTCTCCTTTGCGCCGGCCATTTAGCCGCGCGCGATTCATCCTGGCGACTTTGCTATATAAAATTTCCGCCTTCTGGCTGAGAAAAGTGCTGCGCAGGAAAATTTCCAAATTTCAATACGACTACGCGCCGGACCTGGCCCGAAAATGCATTGATCTTATCCTGCCTGCCGACCCCTAGACAAAACAACGCGCGATGGTTAACCATCGCGCGTTGTCTCAATTGTCTATTGGTCATCCTCCGGCGTGCCAAACGACGGGCATTGAATGATCAATGCAGTAAGCCATAAACATTGACCCGGTTCGAATACGAGCCGACATAAACCAAGCCATTGACCACCGTGGGATTGGCATCCTTGACGAAGGTTCCCATGCTGTCCCGGCTCGAATTTTGGTTGCTGTCCCACAGTTCCGTGCCGCCGATGTCATCCGCATTCCAAGCCCGCACGATGCCCGGCTCCAAACTGCTGTCGGCGTCCTTGGTTTCGATCGTCGCCCAGACAATGCCGCTGCCCGAAGCGCCGTTGTTGTCCGACACCGAAAGGAATCCTCCCGGATTTCCAGCCGCGGTGGCCGAGCTTTCGGCAATATGTGAGGTGTTAAAAGTCGAGCCATTGAAGGAGTATTCCTTCAGGTGGTCGCTGACGGCCATGTCGTAAACCACCGGACCGTTGACTGGGCTGTCGTAATAGACCGGACCACCGTGGATCTCTCCGCTGGCGAAGGAAAACGTCTGGTGAACTTGGCCGTTGCCCGATTGTTCATGGCCCAGATTGCTCGTATTGAGAAGAAATACCGTTCCCTGCTTGCCCCC
>DATJMI010000054.1:0-48598 GCA_035508775.1 Methylacidiphilales bacterium | reverse complement strand
GTTTGTATTCGCTGAAGGCGATTTTGTTCAAGACATCGCGGACGATTTCGGATGAGACTCCCTCGTTGGCCAGTCGCGTTGGGTCGGCTTCGTTGACTACATAATGATGCAGCACATGGTCGAGCGTGTCATAGGGCGGCAGGCTGTCCTGGTCGGTTTGATTGGGGCGAAGTTCCGCGCTCGGGGGCTTTTTGATGGTGTTGTTCGGAATGATTTCTTCGTGGCGGTTGATCCAATGCGCCAGCGCGTAGATTTCAGTCTTGAGCAGATCGGCGATGACAGCCAGCGCGCCGCACATGTCGCCGTAAAGGGTGCAGTAGCCGACCGCCAGTTCCGATTTGTTGCCGGTGGTGAGGACGAGAGGCCCAAATTTATTCGAGAGCGCCATGAGCAGCAGTCCGCGCAGGCGGGACTGGATGTTTTCCTCGGTCGAATCGGGTGTTTGTCCGGCGAAGACGCCGCTCAGGGCGCGTTCGATTTCCACCACCGGTCCGGCAATCGGCAGCACGTCGTAACGGATGCCCAATTTTTTGGCGAGTTGCGCGGCGTCGGCGAGGCTGCCCTCGCTGGAGTAACGCGACGGCAACGACACGCCCCAGACTTGTTTTGGGCCGAGGGCTTCCGCCGCGATGACGGCGACGAGCGCGGAATCGATTCCACCCGACAATCCGAGCACAACCGATTTAAATCCGCATTTGTTGACGTAATCGCGCACGCCGAGCGCCAGGGCGCGGAAAAGTTGTTCCTCCTGGTTGGCGGGGAGGGTGGGCGCGCGGGCGGGGGAGGCGGCCTCGGTATCGATGAGGAGGATATCTTCGGCGAAGCCGGCGCCAAGCGCCAGCAGATCGCCCTGAGCGTTGAGGGACACACTGTGCCCGTCGAAAATCAACTCGTCATTTCCACCCACCATGTTGACCTGGATCAGCGGCACTTGTTCATCGCGCGCGACCTGTTGCAGCATGGCCAGCCGGGTGGCTTCCTTGCCTCGTTGCCAGGGCGAGGCGGAAATATTGACGATCAATTTCGCGCCGGCGGCGGCCAATTCATGCACGGGGTCGCGGCGGTAACGGCGGTCCGGCCAGAAATCGGCGTCATTCCAGATGTCTTCGCAAATCGTCACGGCGATTTTTTCTCCGGCAATCTCGACCGGCGCGATTTTTTCCGCGGGCTCGAAATAACGGTCTTCGTCGAAGACGTCGTAGGTGGGCAGGAGGGTTTTGATGACGCGGTGGACGATCCGCCCGCGCTGGATCACCGCCGCGGCGTTGTGCAGGGCGCGCCCGGGCCGCGCGGGATTGCGATCGACGTAGCCGGTGATGAGCGGTGTCTCGCCTACCGCAGCGGCGAGCGCGTCGAGGCAATCGAGTCCGCGTTGGACAAAATCGGCGCGCAAGAGGAGATCGCGCGGCGGATAACCGCAGAGAAAAAGCTCTGGAGCGAGGACCAGTTGCGCGCCTTGCGCGACCGCCTGGCGGTAGGCTTCTTCGAGGCGCGCGCGATTTTTGTCGAACGCGCCGATGGTGGCGTTGAGTTGAAGCAGTCCGATGCGCATGTCGTGCAGGCCGGCTACAAGTGCTTCTTGATCATGGCGTAGACGGTGCCGAGATCATTGGGATGAACCCGGGTTTCCGCAGTGGCGGTCATGAAGTTGGTATCGTTGCGCCAGCGGGGGACGAGGTGGACATGAAGATGTTGCTCGATACCGGCGCCCGCCGCGGTCCCCAAGTTGATCCCGATATTGAAACCATGCGGCTGGAACGCTGCCGTCACCGCCACCTTCACCTGTTTGAGCATGGTCATCAATTCGAGCAATTCGTCGTCGCTGAGATCTTCCAGCTCGGGAACGGCGCGATAAGGCACGATCATGAGGTGAGCCGTGTTGTAGGGATAGATGTTGAGCACGGCGAAGCAGCTTTTGCCGCGCGCCAGGACGTGGTTGGCCTGGTCATCGGAACTGCGGGCGATTTCGGCGAAGACATTGCCCCGCGCGGCCGGAGGCTGAGTCACGTAAAGATTGCGCCACGGAGCCCAGAGATGTTCCATATACCCCATCAACTAATCATGGCCACGCCAGCAAGCAACACGAAAGGTGCCGCCCTCCATTTTCTGGGCGGTTCCGATGAGGATGCCGTCAAGAAGGCCGCCGCCGAACTGGCGCGCCGGCTTGCGCCCGCTGACGCGATGAATTTCGAGCCGATCGATGGCCGGGCCGATTCGGCGGATGAGGCTATTCGCTCGGTGCGGCAGGTTCGCGAGGCGATTCTGACGCTCCCTTTTTTCGGCGGAGGCAAGCTGGTCTGGTGGAAGGCGGTTAATTTTTTCGACGAGAGCGGGGTGGGCCGCCACGCCTCCGTCAAGGAAGCTCTGGAGACGCTCTTGCCCGATCTCGAGCGGGTGGACGGCGTTTCCGTCACCCTTCTCATCAGCGCCTCCGGCATTCACCGGGGCCGCGCTTTTGGCAAGGCGTTGCTCAAACTCGCCCAGGCGAAATTTTTTGATCTGCCCGATCTTCGTAAGACGAGCGAAGATGAGATCATTTTCCAGATCGAGAACCGGATGAGGGCCGCCCGCCTGCGGCCCGGTTCCGGCGCGGCGGAACGTTTTTACCAGGCCACCGGGATCGATACCGCGCTTTGGTCGCAGGAAATTGAAAAACTCGTTCTCTTTGCCGGGGAGGGGAAGTCCGAATTGACGCGCGATGATGTCAGCCTCGTGGTCAGCGGAAGCCGGGAAATTCTCGTCTGGGATTTTTGCCATGCCGTTCTTGCCGGAGAGGCCAAAGCGGCTCTGGCCCAACTTTCGGCGCTGCTGGCCCAGGATGAATCGGAGGTTGGCATTCTCATTTTGCTCGCGGGCCAGGTTCGTCAAGCCGCTTTGGCGGCGGTCCTGCGCGAAAATAAAATGCTCCGGCTGATCAACCGAGGTTCGTTTACTTCGGCAGAAGTCAGCGCCGGTGGTGAAGCTTATCTTCCGCGGAAAAAAGATGGCGAACCCATCAGCACGTATGCTCTCGGCCAGGTGGCCCAGCGCAGCCAGCGCCAACCGGCCAAATTTTGGTTTCATGCCCTTTCGCTGCTCTATCACGCGCAGCGGGAAATGCTCACGGGGGCAGGGGACAAGCGGCGAATTTTGGAATTGGTTGTGTTGGGAATTGTCGCGGGATAAAGGCCGGCGGAGACGGCAAAAACAACTCGGGTCAGCAAGATTGTACATTTTTGTGCGTAAAATGTTTGACCTCTGCCTAGTAATGTAACTAGATACAAGCATGTCATTTCGTGCAATGGAACTTAGGCGGCATCATGCCATTATATTTTTCCTCTCTATTCTCTCCGTTCCGGCGTGGTCGCAGACGCCGCCACCAGACCGGCCCGTTCTTTTCAATGACCAGGATGGTGTTTCGGTATCTTTTGTCACTGCTCCGTCCCTTTCCACGTCGGCGCAAGCCACGCCGATATCCGGCACCCAGTGGTTGAAAGTGGAATTGCACTACAGTGTTACAACCAAACCGAAAGACCCGCCTTTTCTTTCGTCGGTAACTTTTAATGTTTGGATCGAAGGCCGTGATTTATACGATCCCCAAGGCCAAGCAGGTCAAGGAATCGCGGTCGTTCTTACTGGTACGGCTACCTATGTGAATGTGCCTTCCGGCAAGGATAACTACGCAGCACTTTACGTTAGTCCCAATGCTTTAACCCGTTACAGCACGGATACTGGTATCACCGATTTTGACCGGAAGTTTAACATTCATGCTGAGGCAACGATTAATGGCCAGCTTTCCGATTGGTATGACAGGAAAAAAGAAGACAATCCCAATTGGTATAAGCTCCCGAGAGTTGTTGACGGACTCGTCTATCGCGCGAATCAGTGTTCCTTTATTGTCGATTCGCCAGACCGGTATCCGACCTTGTCGCTGGAGGAAAATTCCTCGTCTTCTTCGGCGCCACCGCCACCACCTCCGCCCACGCCGCCTCCATCTTCATCACCGTCTCCGGCGCCTACTCAGTAGCTTCCCGGAGAATTTTCACCCTTAGCCCTGTAACTGTTCCATCATGCCCGCCGCTCAAAAAGTCGTAACCATTGATCTTGGCGCCAGCACGCTCAAATTTGGCGAATTTGCCATTGGCCGCGGCGGCGCGCTTACTCTGCTTCGCTATGGTATCACGGAAATTGGGCTTGATCCCAATAAGGAGGAATCGAGAGCCAAATTTATCACGCCCACTTTGGCCAAGATGTTGAAAGACCAAAATATCCGCGCGAAGGAAGCGCTTCTCTCCATCTCCGGCCAGAGTGTTTTCATGCGTTTCGTGAAACTTCCCGCCATCAACACGACGCAGGTCGAGCAGGTGGTTGAGTTTGAAGCCAAGCAAAACGTTCCCTTTCCCATCGATGAAGTGACCTGGGATTACCAGATGATGCCCAACCGCAGCATGACGGCGGGAACCGATGCCGAAGCGGTCATTGTGGCCATCAAGAAGGACATCCTAGAGGCCGAGGTTGAGGCGGTGGAGAAGGCCGGAGTGAAAGTGAAGCGTGTCGATGTCGCTCCGTTCGCCTTGCTCAATGCTTTCCGCTACAGCGAACCGCAAACGGACGACTGCTCACTGATCATTGATATGGGCGCCCGTTCGACCAATCTTGTTTTTGTCGAGAAATCGAGCTTTTGGATCCGCAACATTCCCATTGCCGGCAATCAGATTTCGCAGAATATCTGCAATGAGCTTCAGGAACCTTTCACCGCGGCGGAGACGCTCAAGAGAGGAAAGGGCTTCGTTTCCCTTGGCGGTGTTTACGCCGATCCGGATGATGCCGATGCCGCGCGCATCTCAAAAATCATCCGGTCCACCATGACCAGGCTGCACGTCGACATCAACCGCTCGATAGCCTATTACCGTACGACACTCAATGGCGGGCCGCCCAAACGGATCTTTCTCTCCGGTGGCAGTTCGCAACTTCCCTACCTCGACCTTTTCATCGCCGACAAGCTCAGTCTTCCGGTGGCCTATTTCAATCCTTTGCGCAACGTCAGTCTCGCTCCATCTCTCAACCGGGACAGTCTGCAGCAGAGTAATTGTTGCACGGCGGAACTTGTCGGCCTGGCTTTGCGCGAAACGGGGAGCTGCCCGGCGGAAGTCAGCCTGGAGGCTCCCACGCTTGCCGCTCGGAGCGATAAACGGCGCAAACAGCCCTATTATTATTGTGCGCTCATGCTCTGGGCCATTCTTTTTGTCTGCCTCTCGCTTTCATACTGGCAGCAAATCAATCTCGCGGCGAAAACCGCCGCCACCCTGCGCAGCCAGACGGTGGGTCTGAAACACAACGCAAGCACGGTGCAGAGACTGGCTGCACAAGCCGATGCGCTCGGCGAGGTACGCGATGCCGTGACCAATCTTGGCGAGGACCGGAATCGCTGGCCGCAGATTCTTTCCGCTTTGAATGACAAGATTCCTCCCGGTGTTTGGATTACGGAAATGACGCCGAGCTATGAGTCGGCGCGGCCGGCCGGCAACGGCAACGGGCGGCGTGGAGGTGGAGGCGGCCGGGGTGGCAACAATTTCAACGGCAATAACAATGGTCCGCAGGGAGGCGGGGGGGAGATCAATATGCTGGTCATCACCGGCCTTTACCATGCCAATGCCAAAACGATGCAGGTGGACTCGACCAGCCTGGGCGCTTTTGTCAACAGTCTGGCGACGCTGCCTTATTTCGATATCAACACGTCGAGGACCAGTGAAACGCTCATTTCCTTCACCACGCCCGATACGGATCCCGGTTCGTTCGCCCAGAAGTTCACCATGCATCTCCGGCTGAGAAGACCCATCGCGGCCAGGCTCTGATTTCCGCTCATGAAAAATCTTTCGCGCTTTGACATTTCCATGATCATCGCCTTTGTGGTGATTGGCCTCATCGGTGGCGCCGCCGCCTATTACCTCGATGCGTATCAGTTAGCCGATACGTTGAACGACGTCCAGGCGGCCAACGATGATTTTCAAAAATATTCCTCGAAGCAGCCCTATCTTCCCACCGAGCAGTCGGTCAAGGTGCTCCAGCACAACAACGAGCTTACCCAGCAGCAGCTCGATCCTCTGGTGAAGAAATATTTTCTGGCCGAGGGCAACAAGCTTCCCAAGATCGGCAACGTCGACACCGTCGAGTGGAAGCACCAACTCGACGACACCGTGACCAAGCTCAACGCCGCGGCCAAAGTTCGCGGCATCAAGGTGCCCAAAGATTATTATTACGGCTTTTCCCGTTATCTCAGCCAGGCGCCTTCCGAGGAAGACACCGAGGTTTTAAGCAAGCAGCTTCTGGCGATCGAGCAGATGGTTAATATTCTCCTCGGCGCGCCTGTCAATGCAATTACCCACATCCGCCGGACGGCGGAAGAGAATGGCCTGCCCAATGATATGGAGAGCAAGACAGGCGATTATATCTCCGGCCATTCCGCCGAGGTGGCTGGCGGTATCTATACCGCTTACCCTTTTGAGATTGATTTTGACACGACGACCGACCCATTCCGCAAAGTAGTCGAGGATCTCATGCAGTCGCCCTATATTTTCGTGATCCGCAGTGTTTCAGTGCAAAATGAGAAGGCCAGTTCACCTCAGATTAGCGAGCTTGATACCATCGCCAGTTCCATCTCCAATGCTTCCGTCACGGAGTCTTCTCCCGGTACCGTTGCCTCGGCCCAGCCGGTGGCGGGTCCGCAATATCTCTTTGGCGGTGAAATTCTCCACGTCCAGCTCCGCGTCGATCTTATCGACTGGAAGGGGCTTTCCTCTGATTCCGGCAACCGATGAAAACGACTTCAGAAACCATTATTCTTGCCAGCGCCCTGGTTCTTCTCGCCGCCGGAGGCGGCGCGCTGGGCTACTTTTTTCCCACGATTCAGGACCTGACCGGCGTCAATACCGTTGCTCCGGTTAATTCCCACAAGCTCAGGATGCTTACCGAAGACGATGTGAAGGCCAGTTTCGATCCCTGGACCTCACCCGCTTCATGGCCGAATCCGGTCGAGACGGATGAAGATCATCGGTATCTTTTCATATCGGATCCCTATCTTTTCTTTCCCGCCCTCTATCCCAACGGAAATTATATCCAAAAACTCACTAAAGACGCCCGTTCGCCCAAAGGTGTCCTTATTGGCTGGTATCAAAAATACCATATCGATTTCACCGCGTCCGATGTTGACCGGCAGGATCCCGATGGCGATGGATTTTCCAATCTTACCGAATTCAAGAACGAGCAGCCGGGCCAGCGGCTCGACGCTTTCAAGTGCGATGGCTCGAGCTCAACCAATCCTCTCGACCCCGCCACCCATCCCAGTTACCTCTCGCGTCTTCGCCTGGAGAAATACGACCGGCGACCCTTCCATATTCAGTTCCTGGGCTATGAGCAACTCGACGGCGTTTACCAATTCCAGATCTACCTCGCGGACGTTCCCAGCTACCTCCAGCCCCGGTATAAACATACAGGCGACCCTCTCGGTTTCGATGATCTTATCGTGGGCAAGTTCACTCTGAATATTGTCAAGAAAGAAGACCCCAACACCCATACCGTCACTCCTGAGGATGATTCGACCCTTGTCCTTTATAACCCCAAGACCGGCTCCCAAGTCACTCTCACTTACCGTCAATCCATCGATTCGCCCGAATCGACCGCTGATTTTGTCATGCTCATGCCCACAGAGGTTGGCAAGGAAATCAAGGTGCCCGTGGGCAAAACCTTCTCGGTTCCGTTTGTTCCGAGCAAGCAATACCTGCTGATCAAAATCCAGGATGATGGAAGCGCCGTTATTAAGGATAACGATCCGTCAAACCCGGCGCCGATCAACGTTCTTAAGTTAGAGAGTTCCGATTGGGACGAGGTGCCGGTATCGAACACCACCAATTCGCCCGACTCGACCACTTCTTCTAACTCCTCTAATCCATCCAACCCATCTAACCCTCCGGCTCCGGCCCCACCGGCGACCAATCCATCTTAGTCACCATAACTTACTTTAGATGTTGACTCCCACTACTTTTTTACATAAAAAGCTATAAATCGGAGGCCTTTTCGAATGATATTTAACAACGCCCGAGTGCTCCTGGCAGCCTCGCTTTTGCCATTCTCTACACTCTGGCTTCCCGCCGCTTCGAGCATTACCCCAAGTTCTCAGGAGTTGACGCCGGAGCAAGCCGCTCAGGCGCAGACGGTTCAGCGTCAGCAACTCGTATTCAGCGCCAGACAGGCCATCATTGATGGCCAACATCTCCTAACTTCGGCCAAATATGATGAAGCTGCGGACCGGTTCCAATACGCTTTGGACGCTCTTACCAATGGTGGGATATCGCTCTCACTTTACAACAGCGCCGAGGCGGGACTTGCCGCTGCGAAAGCTGGACAGGCCAAGGAAGCGGCCAGAAATGCCAAGTTTGCCCAAGCTGCCTCGTTGCTGGAGGAATCGATTAATCTTCAACCCAACGATCCGACTTATCCACAAGATCTCGAGCTGCTCAAAAAAGCGCAAATGGCCTATGAAGCTCAGGTTCGCAATCCCGAGGGGACGGTTAATAATCCCGCGGTCACGCCGGACTTTAAGGACAGGGTGGCCGCCGTGCAAAAACTTCTTTTCCAGGGCGACGCTTATTTCAAGACCGGCCAATATGCCAAGGCCGAGGAGACCTACTCCAAAGCGCTTATTCTCGATCCTTACAATAAGGCGGCGCGCGACAAGATGGACCATGTCGAGAAATACCGCAATGCTTACGATAAAGTCCGTCACGAAGAATATGAGCAGGAAGGTTATACCAACCTCGTCTTGAAATGGTCCGAAGCGATCTCTCCCGACATTGTTATTCCGGCCTTGGTGCAGACCACAAATGAAAGCGAATCTCATCGAGCGGAGATTACAGACAAGCTTCAGTCCATCATCATTGACAAAGTCGACTTCGAGAAACTCGACATTGCCACCGTCGTCCAATTTCTTCAGGAAAAGAGCAAGGAGCTCGATCCCAAAAAAGAGGGTGTTAATTTTGTCCTCAAACTGACGGCATCGACGCCACCTCCTCCCGCGCCTGGCACCACGCCGGCCGCGGCGGCGGCAGCTGCGGCGGCGGCCGCGGCGAATGCAGTGACCCGCCAGGTCAGCATTACTCTCACCAATGTGCCTCTCATTGAGGTACTGAAATATATTACGGAACAGACCAATTTGAGGTACAGTATCGAGGATTATGCCGTCTATCTTCGCCCCTCCATCGACGAAGGCGAAACCTTGAGCGTGCGCGTTTTTCTCACGCCTGCCAATTTCTTCGCCGGCTCGACTCTTCGCGTCACTCCTGCCGCGGCGGCGGCGGCGGCGGCGGGCGGAGCCGGGGGTGGGGAGGGTGACGTTATTTCCAATGTGGCCACCGACGTGGAAGCGGATTTGAAGGCCAAGGGTATTCAGTTCCCTCCGGGCGCCACCGCCACTTTCCTTTCCGGTTCCAGCAAACTGGTGGTGCGCGACACGCCCGAGCAGCTTGATCTCATCGCCAATTTGATCGAGGAAGGCAGCAAGGAATCGCCCCAGATCCAGATCGAAGCCAAACTGGCTGAGTTCAACCAGGATGCCATCAAGGGAATCAGCTTTAATTATGAAATCTCACCCTCGGTCGATGGCGGCGTCTTTAGCCTCAACACGGCATTGCGTACTCCCAATTATTCGGGCAGTCAAGACCCCAACGGCGGTCTTCGAGCGGATAGCATTGATGCCCTTCTTGAGTCAAACATTGCCCAGAATAGCGCCAGTGCCAGTGGCGCCGACACATTTCCCATTACCGGAGCCACGGTCTTCCCGAACGTTCCCAATGAATTGACAGTTGGCGGCGTCATCAACAGCAACGCCGTGGCCATGTTCATGGATGCGATTAACAACATGACCGGAGTTTCCGTTCTGGCCGCCCCTTCGGTCACCACGCAGAACGGCCTGGTGGCCGATATCGATATTGTCCGCGAATTTCCCTATCCGAGCAGCTTTGACCTGCCGAAATTGAGCGACCTCCCGGTTTCCTATACCAGCGGTCCGGGTGCGGGGCAAAACCTGACTCTGGGCATCCCCCCCACACCGCGCGAATTCGTCACGCAGGACATCGGCGTGAGTCTTGAAGTCAAGCCGACGACCTATCCCGATCAACGCATCGATCTCGACATAACCAAGGCTTTGGTGGTCGACTTTGACGGTTTTATCAACTATGGCCAAAGCATTGTCGAACTTCCGGCAGGGACCGTTGATAACCAGCCTCCGGCACAGGTTCTGACTCCGGGTATCATCAATGAGCCGGTTTTCGAGCAACGATCCGTCGTCACTCGTCTTCAGGTTCTCGATGGCCAAACCGCTGTTCTGGGCGGGCTCATCCGCGAAGACACCCAGGAAATTAATGACAAGATCCCCGTGCTGGGAGATTTTCCTATAATCGGGCGGCTCTTCCAAAGCAAAATTTCAGAACGGACCAAAAAGAATCTTCTCATCTTTGTCACCGCCCGGTTGATCCGGTCCAACGGCAAGCCTCTCTACATCAAAACGCTCAATGCCGAGCCGGAGGAGGCGCCGCTTCCCGAACCTGAACCGATTGGTCCGGGCATTGTTCTGCCGCCTGCCGGGAACGAGGGAGGGCCCAATTCATGATTTTCCCAACCTCTAAAAGACAGGCGTCTTTCATGCCTCTACTTCTCTTGTTCGCCATTTTAATTGCCTTCACCGGGACTGGACTATTCGCGCAGGAATCGGCCACCGGCAGCATCGCTGCTCCGCCTCCAGCCAGTCAGACATCCGGATTGCTCACGCCTCCTTCCGATATGTCTGCGGCGGCCTCTTCAAGCAACACTTCTTCCGATACGGCTCCGTCATCCGCTGGCACCCCAACATCCACGACTTCCCAAGCCACAAAAACGGGGCCAACTTCGACTTCCACGCCGATGACGCGGGAGGAGATTGCCCGGGCCAATGAACAGGAGATTATTCGGCGCCAGGATCTTATGTTCCGGGCCAATGAAGCCCTCAGTGCCGGACGCAAGGCCGAAGTGGCCCAGAACTATCCCGAAGCGCGGAAAAATTATCTCTTCTGTGTGGAGGCTTACGGTTCCATTTCGCGCGCCACGCTGGTCTATGCCAAATCGGCCGAGGGCTTGACCCGCGTCGATTTCGCGCTCTACGACGACGCGCTGAAGCGGGGGGATACCAAGCGGGCTCAGTTGCTCATCGACGAAGTGGTCCAATACAACCCGAACAACAGGCTGGCCAATCAGAAATTGATGCGGATCAATCATGCTCTGGCCAATCCCAACGATACGTCGATGCTCGGTAACCCGGCCGTCACGCCCGGTTTTGTCGATCAGGTCAACCAGGTTGAGCAGCTTCTGGCTTTGGCCGAACAATATCGCCGCACCGGTCAATGGGACCAGGCGGAATCGACGCTGAAAAAAATTCTGGCGATCGATCCTTACAATGGCGCCGCCACGAAGCAGCTTGAGCGAATCAATACTGAAAAAAGCGATTATGCGGAACATGCCCGGCTGGAAACCCGGGAGGAGCGCCTCCGCAACGTGGAAGAAAACTGGTTCGAGCCCATTTACAACAACGAAGTTGGTCTTGGCGCCCAGGCCGCCCAGCCCACTTTGGAGGCCAGCACCACTTTCAACATCGACCAAAAACTTAAAACCATCTTTGTTTCGCTCGATTTTGACAACGCCACCATCGATCAGGCCACGACCTATCTCAGCCTGAAAAGCAAAGATGCCGATCCCGACAAAAGAGGGGTCGATTTTGTCATCGATCCCGGCGCCGAGACGACCTCCAAGCCAATCACGCTGACCCTGAACAACGTCCCTCTGGGCGAGGCCTTGCGCTATGTTTGCCAGCTTGCCAATGTCAAATACAAGGTTGAAAACGTCGCCATTTCCATTGTTCCATCTTCGGCGAGCACCGATGAACTCATCAGCCGCACCTTCATTGTGCAGCCTAGTTTCGTCGCTCCACCCATGGCAAGCTCCACGGATACCGGTGGTCTGGCTTTTGAGGGTGGCGCGCCGGTGGGCGGTGGCCGTCCCCTTCCTCAGCCCACGCCGACCCCGGGCGCGGGAACTGAAACTACCGAAGATACCGTTCTCGATGCTTTGAAAGCCAAAGGTCTGCTCTTCCCTCCAGGCTCCAGCGCGGTTTATACCCCAGCAACCCAGCAATTGACGGTGGTCGACACCGCCGACCAAATGGAGTTCCTTGAAGAATTGGTCTATGCGGGCCAAGCGCCCACCTTGATGGTCCGGGTGGCTACGAAATTTGTCGAGATCAATCAAAACGACCTTAACGATCTCACCGTCAATACCGCCATTAATTTCAACAGCATTCTTAACCAGACGGGAACGGCTGGCGTCACCTTTACCACGGCTATGCCCGGCGCGCGCGCTTTGGCGCCGGATAGCATCGATGCCCTGATCTCGCCAGTGGCCCAGCAATTCAATCAACTCGCGGTGCGGGGATTTATCGACCATACCGCTTATAACATGGTCTTCGACGCCCTATCTCAGAAGAGGAGCTTCGATCTTCTTACTGAACCGACTGTGTTGACCAAGAGCGGCGAGCAGGGCACGGTTGAGGACATCCGAGTCTTTCCCTATCCCATTGCTTTCGATCCGCCGCAGTTTGTGACGCCGATACAATTTAATAACGGTGCTGAGCGGGTCATTATTCAGAACAATCCACCCACCGTTATTCCCGCGACGCCGACCGATTTCAAGCGCCGCAATATCGGTGTGCGTCTCGTCGTCAGACCCCAGATCGCCGCCGACAACAAGACCATCGACCTTTCTCTTGTTCCTGAAGTAACTGATTTCGAGGGATTTGTGAATTACGGAAGTCCCATTCAAGTTGTTAATCCCCAGACAACCGCCGGATTCTTCCTCGGTTTCCCAACCGGTACGGTGGGAGCCCCAACCGGGCTGGATAAAACCTCGCTCCTCACCACCAATGATATCAATCAGCCTGTTTTTAATACCCGCCGGATCAACACCAAAGTGCTGATTTCGGACGGTTCGACCGTCGTGCTCGGGGGCTTGATGCGTGACGATGTCGAAACCGTCAACGACAGCGTGCCGATCCTGGGAGATCTGCCTCTGATTGGAAGACTCTTCCGCTCCAAGGCGATTGAGGATACAAAGAAAAATCTTCTTATCTTTGTCACGGCCAGCATCTACCAAAATGACGGAGAACTCCGTAACCCGCCACAAGTCGTGGATGCGGCCGATGTTCTCACCGGTCATGCGACGGTAGCCCCTGTGGCTACTCCTTAGCGGCTAGCCGAAAAATGGGCGCGGCCCACGGAAGTATCTTCGCCTTGGCCTTAAAGGCGAAAACGAGCCGCACATGGCCCTGCAGACGGCAGAAGAGCTTTACCATAAAGGAAATCTGTCATACGCAGGAGCTGCCTGCCTCCCGTGGGTCTCTGGTCTGGCAGGCTTTTTCATTCTAAAAACACGCAAGCCATCAACTTCATTTTGACTTTCGACCGAGTTGCGTAATGCTTATCAACGTATGGAATTAGGCGCCGCAATGGGTTTCTGGCAGGAGGATATGTTTTTGCTCCTCGTGACAATTGCAGTCGCAGCTGGCGTGTCATTGGCAGTCTTCGCCGCCTGCTACTCCTGGTTCCTGCGGCAGCAAAAGCGTCTGCAAAAAAGAATTCGCGCCGATATGGTTGCCACCGAGCAGAATTCCGATTCTCTTTTTTTGACCGGCCGCGATGCCGCCCTGCACGGTGAACTTGTCGCCCAATTCAAGGTCAACCAAGGTAAACGGGTGGTGTCGCTTTTGGAGTCGGACGGCAAACGTTTTCTCCATGTCGACGGTACTCTTTCCGCTCCCGAACGGGACAAGATGGTGCGCTACCTCAAATCCGAAGGGTTCATGAACTAGGGAGAGGCCCCGCTGGAAGGGATGATTGTTTGTCGCCCGCGCGCCGGAAAAGCGGCAGGAGCTTCAATAGATGGCGGCGGCGGCGAGGCCGGAGCGGTAGGGCCGCACATCGAGCCATTTCATACCGGCGGCTTTGGCGGCAAGAAACCCGGGTTCGGCGTCCTCGAAAACAAGGCAGCGCTGAGGATCAACCTGGAGCAACCGGGCCGCGCGCAGAAAGAGTTCCGGGCTTGGTTTGCCCTGGGACACCTGATCGGAGCCAACGACGAATTTCACGATTTTGCCCGGGCCATGCTTGATGCCGAGATGATCGAGGATTTGGCAGACGATATCGGTCAGGCCGCCCGAGGCCACGGCGACTTTCGCCTGGGGCCCGAGATGGCGCAGAACAGCGACCACTTCCGGCACTGGGCCGATATGGGGAAGCATTTTGAGGAAGAGCATTTCCTTGTCGTGCGCGGTTTTCTCAGGCGGGAGATTGTAGCCATAGTCGTGGTTTAACCGCTGGACAATCTGGCGCGCGGGCATGCCTCCGAAGCGGTAAAACAATTCCTCGGTAAAATCGGAGGGGCGTCCAAGTTTTTCGCGCAGCGACTGGCTCCAGGCCTGATAATGCACCGGCATGCTGTCGGCCAGGGTGCCATCGCAATCGAAAATGAAGCCATCGAAGGCGGTGAAATCAATGGCGGAAAGCAAGGACGGGATCGTTTCGATGGATTGAGAGAGGGCAAGGATCTCCGCTCCCAGAGGAAGTGACGCCCCAGTCATGGCCGGTAAAGCTGGGGGCCGATGGTGGCGAAAATAAAGCGGCCGAGAAAATAGATTTCGAAGATGGCGGCGCGGCGGGCTTCGTTTTCGATCTGACTCGGGTCGGTGTCCATATCGGTTTCGGCAATGCCGTGATCGAGGGCGAGAAGGAGACGGCGGTCGTTGATCATGGCCAGAAACTCGTCGCGTTCGGCGGAATCGAGATCGATATTCCAAGGATCGTGTTTCCCGGCGGCTTTGAATTCGCGAAGAAATTTTTCGGCGAGGGCCAATCTTTCGGAGCGAAGTTCAAGGCGCGCGCCGGCTAGCAGCTCCTCGGCGGATTGAACTTCACTCTGCCGAGGCATCGTGCCGGGCGGCAGGTTACCGCGGCCGAGCCAGTAGGCTCGCTGGGGGGGAGAAAGTTGCGCGACGTCTTCCCGATAATGGCTGGCGAGCTGGGCCATCACGTTGACGAGAAAATAGGCCTCGGGCTCGGAAAAACCGAGGCGCCAGCAGCCCGATTCGAGGTTTTCGCAGGTCATGACTGTTCCAATGTTGTATTTAAACCGAAGCCGCGCAAACGATGGACGAGAAGCTCCGACTTTTCGCGTGTTTCATGGGCGACGGCGCTTTTGCCGCTCAGGTGAACTTCCCACATGTGGCGTGTGGCATCCTGCTCGTTCATTTTCAGGACGGTTTTGAAAACGTAAACGACGTATTCCATCAGGTTGACCGGATCGTTCCAGACGACGACGGTCCAGCCGCGGGCAAAGGCTTCCCTCAGTTTTTCCTCGATGTCAATATCGGGACTGGTCTCCGTTCCGGGCTGGCTGGCGATGACAACAGGCGCACCGCCGCAGACCGTGGTGTCAGTACCGCGGTACGTTGGGATCAATCTCTTCGCTCCAGGCATCGATTCCACCTGCCACATTTTTAATTTTCCGGAACCCGGCATCGTGAAGCAATTTCCACGCCTTTGCGCTGCGGGCGCCATCTTTACAATAAAGCCAAATTTCGCGAGCGCTATCCAGTTCATGCATCCGTTTGCCGAATTCGGCAAGAGAAATGAGGCGCGAACCGGGAATCTGCGCGATTTTGGCCTCGAACGGCTCGCGGATGTCGAGCAGATCGATTTCCGCGGGGATTTTGCCCGTGTCGAGCGCCGCTTTGACCTCCTCGACCTCGATTTCTTCGAGGTGAACGACCTTCTTTTGTACCGGGGCGACGCCGCAGAAAAATTCGTAGTCGATCAGCTCCTTGATGCTGGCTTTGGGGCCGCAGAGTGGGCAATTGGGATCTTTGCGGAGCCTCATCTCCCGAAATTTCATTTTAAGCGCGTCGAAAAGAAGGAGCCGCCCGGTAAGAGGATCGCCCTGGCCGATGAGGAGTTTGACCGCCTCGGTGGCCTGAATGGCGCCGACGACGCCGGGCAGCACGCCTAGGACGCCGCCCTCGGCGCAGCTCGGCACCGTTCCCGGCTCGGGCGGCTCGGGATGGAGGCAGCGGTAGCAGGGGCCGCGCGAGGCCCAAAAGACGGTGGCCTGGCCTTCAAAACGGAAGATGGAGCCGTAGACGTTTGGCTTGTCGAGCAGCGCGCAGGCGTCGTTGACGAGATAGCGGGTGGGAAAATTGTCCG
The DNA here is from genome assembly GCA_035508775.1 of Methylacidiphilales bacterium. Taxonomy (GTDB): domain Bacteria; phylum Verrucomicrobiota; class Verrucomicrobiia; order Methylacidiphilales; family UBA1321; genus JABDGH01. Next base: position 32,288 of record DATJMI010000054.1, on the reverse strand, counting down.
TGCCATCGATGACGACGTCATAATCGCGGAGAAGGTCGAGCGCGTTGTCGGAACGGAGCGAAGTGTCGTAGGTTTTGATGTCGATGACGGGATTGATTTCCTTCATCGTCTCGACCGCCGAGTGGGTCTTGAGTTTGCCGACGTTGCCCGTCTTGTGAATGATCTGGCGATGGAGATTGGAGAGATCGACGGTGTCGAAATCGACGATGCCAATGTGGCCGACGCCCGCCGCCGCCAGGTAGGCGAGGATGGGCGCGCCGAGTCCCCCGGTACCGATGACGACGACGCGGGCCGCTTTGAGTTTCTGCTGACCTTCGAGGGTGACTTCGGGCATGATGAGATGGCGCCCGTAGCGGCGCACCTCGTCATTGGTGAAGGTCATGCCTGGATAAGTCTTGGCGATGCGGGGGATGAAACTCATAAAGTGGAGCCTGTCAATTTATCGCGGTTTGGCCTTGGATAAATAAAAATCGGCGAAAGACTAGGTTCTAACATAGAGGATAAAGGAAAGATCAAGATACAGGGATATGTCGCAACGCAAGGCCAAGTTTCTTTGGGTGAACACGCCGCAGGCGCTCGACTTCTTCATCACCAGCCTGCGGGGTTACTTCCCGCTCGCCCTCGACACCGAGGCCGACAGTTTGCATCACTACCGCGAGAGCGTCTGCCTGATCCAGGTCTCGCACGCGGAACAACATTTTCTCATCGATCCGCTCGCCCCCTTTCCGCTCGACGAACTTTGGCCGCCGACCAGCCGCCATACCTGGATCTTGCACGGAGCCGACTTTGACTTGCGGATGTTGCGCCGGGCGGGCGCGCCGGAGCCGCAGGCGGTTTTCGATACGATGCTGGCGGCGCAACTCATTGGCTTGCGGGCATTTGGCTATGGCGCCCTGGTGGAGCAATTTTGTGGAATCAAGCTCGACAAGAAGAGCCAGAAAGCCGACTGGTCGCAGCGGCCTCTCTCGCCGGCGATGATCGATTACGCGGTGCAGGATACCCAGTACCTGGAACCGATCGCGGAGGCGCTGGGCCAGCAGCTCGACGGCAAGGGCCGGCGGGAATGGCATGAGCAGTCGTGTGCGCGGGTGGTGACGGCGAGCCAGACGGTGCGGGAGGAGGACCCCGAGAATGCCTGGCGGATCGGAGGCTCGTCGCTGCTTTCCCCCGCGGCGCAGGCGATTGAGAAGGAATTGTGGCACTGGCGCGAGAAGGAGGCCGAGGAGGCCGATTTGCCGGTCTTCAAGGTTTTGCACAACGAGCTGCTCCTGGAACTGGCGACCTGGTGCGCCGAGCACCGGCGCGTGCCGCCGATGGGCGCGCCCTGTTGGCCCCGGCGCAGCACGCCGCAACGGGCGGAACGGCTGGCCGAGGCGATTGAACGGGGCCGCGCCGCGCCGCCCATTCCGCGCTTGCCGCGTCCGGAAAGGCCGCCGCGCAATATCGCCGCCGAGCAGCGGATGGAGAGGCTGCGCGCCTGGCGCGATAAGGTGGCGGCGGAACTGGAGCTCGACCCGACGGTGATCGCGCCCAAATCGGTGCTCCAGGAGATCGCGCGCCAGCCGGAGACGGCGGCGGAAACGCTTATCGCCGAAAGCCGCTGGTGCCCCTGGCAATGGGAGTTGATTAAGCCGGGGTTGGGTGGGTAGCGGAGCTGTGGCGTCATGCCTGAGAGGGATTTACCTCAGAGGGGTAATTCTGCCTCTTATAAAAAAGGGACATATTTTCATGCGGCGCGGAGGTTTTGCGAGGATGTAGAACCAACCTCTTTCTAGCGCGCCTCGCGTGAGCCGTGGCCGTGCAGGTGGGGATGACAACGCTGCTATCGAGCAGGATGCCCTGAGCCGTTAGGGTTCCCGGCGCGCGCCGGTCAGCGCCAGTTCAAAAGCCAGGCCGTCCTCAGGCTGCCTTCCGTGGCATGTCCTCTTCTATCCCGCAGCTTAATTCTCACAAGAGAAGATGCCTGTCGCCGTTAATCTGATTAACGTTTCTCTTCCATCAGTCCGGCCAGATTGCTGTCGGGGTCTTGTATAAGTCCATTACGGAATTTTAACGGGAACAAGGATGGCCTCTCCAGCGTCCTAACCTATAGTTAAATGATGATGAGGATTCTGCTTTTGTTGCTGGCTGTGGGCGGGTTGCCGGGGATGGCTTCGGACCGGATTGCCGCCCCGTATACTGGCGCGAGCGCGCCAGTGACCGGCACGCATGTGGTGGCGGAGCTGATTCCGGAGAAGACGGAAATCAAGCCGGGCGAGCCGTTCGAGATGGCGCTTCATCTCCACATGGATCCGCAGTGGCACACCTACTGGATCAATCCGGGCGACGCGGGTTTGGCCACGGAAATTTCCTGGACTTTGCCGCCGGGTTTTACCGCCGGCCCCATTCAATGGCCGACGCCGGAGAGGCACAACATGGGGCCGTTGATCACTTACGGCTATGAGGGGGATACTTACCTGCTGACCACCATCACTCCGCCGGCAAGCGGCCTGCCGCAGCACTTCGACATTTCTGCGCATGCGACGTGGCTGGTCTGCCAGGAGGAATGCATCCCGGGCCAAGCCGATTTGACGGTGCATCTCGGCTCCGGGCAAGCGGGCGCGGTGGCGGATAATAGCGACTTTTTCAATCAGGCGCGCGCGCGTTTGCCGGTTCCGAATACATGGTGGGATGTGGAAGCCTGCTATAATATCAAGCCGGGTCTAGGGGCGCCCGGCTCACAGGCACTGTGGATTAATTTCAAGAATAAGCCGGGAGCGGGAGAACTGGTGGCCGGTCATCTCTATTTTTTTCCGGAACAACCCAACGTGTTAAGCGCGAATGAGGACGATAACAGCCACCCGCAACAGGGAGAAAAACTTTCATCCTTTATCTGGCCGCTGACGCTTCAGCAAAACGGGGAAAAGCCGGATACGATCAGCGGGGTGCTGGTTTCGGATCCGTCTTTGGGCGGGAAGCCGTGGTCGGTTTACCTTGCTTCGTTTTCAACGAATGCGACCGATATTCCGATTAATTCGGCTGCGCTGGCGAATCCTGCGGCTCAGCCAGGCGCTGGGGCGGCAAATACCAACGGAGTTTCCATCAGCCATCCCGAAGCGACGGGAGGCTCGGTCCCGCCCTCTTCTCCGGCCCCGCAACCGCTTCTCATTCTCGTCCTCGGCTCGGCCTTTGTGGGCGGGCTGATTCTCAATCTCATGCCGTGCGTGCTGCCGGTGTTGTCGCTGAAGGTCTTCTCACTGGTGCGCCATGCGGGGGAAAATCCGGGAGCGGCCTGGAAGCAGGGTGTGGCGTTCACCGCCGGAGTGTTGATTTCGTTCTGGATCCTGGCGGGGTTGCTGCTGGCTTTCCGGGCGGCGGGGAACCAACTCGGGTGGGGATTTCAAATGCAGTCGCCGGGATTTGTGCTGGCCTTGATTTTTCTTTTTTTCCTTCTGGCGTTGAATCTGTTCGGGGTTTTCGAATTGGGTGCATCGCTGGTGGGACTCGATGCGAAGGCGACGAGTCATACCAGCGGCTTGGTCTCCTCGTTTCTGAACGGAACGCTGGCGACACTCGCGGCGACGCCTTGCACCGCGCCCTATATGGGATGGGCTCTCGGCGTGGCGGCGCAACAGTCCGCGTGGGTCGCGCTCCTGATCTTCACGTTTCTGGCGCTGGGGATGGCGGCACCGTATCTGCTGCTGACGATTTTTCCGGGCGCATTGCGGTTTGTGCCGAAGCCGGGAGCGTGGATGGAAGCAGTGCGGCAATTCATGGGCTTTCTGCTCATGGCGACGGTGGTCTGGCTCATTTACGTCATGGGGGCGCTCGTAGGGCAGGAACAAGAGCCGGTGCTGCTGGGGCTATTACTGCTGGCGGGGTTGGCGGCCTGGATTTACGGACGGTGGATTGCGCCTCTCAAGACATCGCGGGTGCGGATCGTGGCGGCGCTTGGCGTGACCTTGCTCGCTTTGGTGACGCTGAAATATGCGATGGCGCTGGCGCGTGCGGTCCCGCCGCAGGTGGTTCCCGGAACGGCGGAGGCGTCAAGCGATAGCTGGCAGCCGTGGACTACCGGGGCCGTATCGGCGGCGCTGGCGCGTGGGCAGCCGGTTTTTGTCGATTTCACCGCGGCTTGGTGTCTGAGCTGCAAGGTGAATGAACGGTTCGCCTTGGGAACGGAGGCCGTGAAACAAGCCTTTACCGACAAAAAGGTGGCCTTATTCCGGGCCGATTGGACGCATAACGACCCGACGATTTCGGCAACATTGCAAAAATATAATCGGGACGGGGTGCCACTTTATCTCCTTTATTCGCCGCAAAATCCCGATTTCCCACAGGTTTTGCCCGAGGTGCTGACCCCGGGGATTGTGCTGGATGCACTGAAAGGTTTATGAAACTTTTGGCCTTTTCCGGAGTCTAAATACCTATGACATCTATGCGCTCTTTTATCTTTTTTGCGATTTGTGCTGGATTATTCATAGGTCTGACGGTTTCCGCCGAAAATGTTTCCCAGATTGCCGCCAAAGTTGGGCAACCGGCGCCAAGCTTCACCTTAAGGGGGGCTGATGGGAAGACCCATTCACTGGCCGACTACAAGGGGAAGTTCGTTGTTTTGGAGTGGACAAATCCGCAGTGCCCGTTTGTGCATAAGTTTTATGATTCAGGCACGATGCAAAACCTGCAGAAGCAGGAAACGGCCAAAGGGGTGGCTTGGTTGCGGATCAATTCGAGCGCGGCGGGACTCGAAGGCTATCAGTCGCCAACCGATATCGTCTCCTACGAGGATACGAACCATGTGGCGTCGACGGCGACGCTGATCGACGCGAGCGGGAAGGTGGGACACCTTTACGGAGCGCGGAATACGCCGCAGATGTTTGTGATCGACCCGAAGGGGATTCTCATTTACGCGGGCGGAATCGACAACAAGCCCTCGGCTAATCCGGCAGATATCCCGACCGCCAAGAATTACGTTATCGCCGCCTTGGACGAAGCAATGGCGGGTAAACCCGTGTCGGTGCCGGTATCGAGGCCTTACGGCTGTGGTGTGAAATACGCGACGAATTAAGAATTAAGAAAACGGCAAACGTCCGCCATTACAGCTTGGTGACGTTGGAAGCTTTCAGTCCTTTGTCCGATTGATTGACTTCAAACTCGACCCGGTCGCCCTCGTCGAGAGTCTTGAAGCCCTCGCCCGAAATGGCGGAGAAGTGGACAAACACATCCTGGCCACCTTCATCCTGGGCGATGAAGCCAAAGCCCTTTTTGTTATCGAACCATTTGATGATGCCTTGAGCCATCAATGAATCACCTCCTGATCATGTGAGGCAGGCAAAGACAACCATGTCTTGCGGCCTGACGCTTGGCGTCAGCATTAACTGAGATAGTTTCATTCCCTCTGTGCGTCTAAAATTCAATTGATTATGATCGCCTAGTTTTTAAGGCGTCAATCAAAAAACTTATAACTGAAAACAGAATGAGGCCCCCGTCCTTTAAGGAAGTTGAATAAATTGTCTAGGGATGGATATTTTTATGATTGTCCGAAGAAGGGCACCAACTCCCTATCTGTATCTTAATAAAAGTCTTCGACAGCCAGTTCCCATTTGCCACCAGAGGCCTCGATTTTGAGTTTGAAATCGCCGGGTCCGGTAAGACTGGCCGCATCGCCGCCGGAACCGAGCTTGGCACAGACTTTTTGCGGAATGGTATCTCCTTTGGCGAAGGCATTAATGAAAAGCGCGCTGGTATTTTTATAGGCATCGCCAGCTTTATCTTGATTGTGCCAGAGGACACGCCAGGTGGAGCCCTGGATGTGCAGGGAATCGGAGGTTTGGTTATCGGCGCCCGAGAGCGTGTAAATCCGGTGCCAGGATTGAAGGCCGGGAGTAATCTCGGGCGCCGGGGGCAGATAGGTAGCGGGGGCCGGAGGAGGAGCGGGCGCGGGTGGAGCGGTTGGCGGGGGGGTGCTGGCCGGGGCTGCAGGCGGCGAGGCTGGAAGCGCATCGAGCTCGGCCTGAAGTTTGGCGACCTTGGCTTGAAGCGCGGCGTTGTCCTGAAGGGTTTCCGTGAGGCGGACTTCAAGCTGTTCGATTTGGCGGCTTTGCAGGCGCCGGTCATACTGGATATCCTCCAAAACACCTTGCTGTTTTTTCAGGAGATCCAAGAGTTCGCGATTCGATTGGGTGAGCTGCTCGACGGCGCTGGGATTGGCTGGCGGCGTTGGTTGCGTGGCTGGCGCTGCAGGCGGTTGATTGGTGGCCGGGGTGGAATCATTGGTGCCGGGGGGGGGATTGACCCCTGGTTGCGCGAAATCCTGAGCGCTGGCCAAAAGAGGCATGAGGATGACCGGCGCAAGAAGGATGAATCGTTTCCGGAGACCCAGGGATGGATCCGTTGCGGGCATGTCGGTGGGAGGTTTCTTTCTGTCCGTCTTTCACACCTTAGCAACCCGCAGAAAAAAATAAATCAAGGAACTCAAGCCGGGCGCAATAAACATGAAGATGATCCAGAGGATTTTTTTCAGCGAGTTGGGTTCGCGCGTCAGGCAATGGCGGAGCATCTGAAACCAAAAAACGACGCCGAGCACAAGGCCGATGATTTCGAAGTCGCGGGCATTTTCCAGGAAGAAGGGAAGGGCAAAGATGAACATGAAAGCGGCTGATGATGCGATAGGGTCCGGCTAAATAAATTGGAGAAATCGTTCCAGACTATGGCCGGTACGGAGACCGGGAGGCTGATGCGCTAAATGGAGGGGATTTCCATTTTAAATGCCGGGATGCGGGTGAAGACACGCTGGCCGTCTTCGGCCTGGCCAAGATAAGCGCCTTCGGCGACGCTATCGGACGCGATAAGATGGTAACTTTGATAGTGAAATTGCGTGCCGGGAGCGAGACGCGGGCATTCGCCGACGACGCCGCTGCCTTCGATCACAAGCTTCGAGCCGTCTGTATTGGTCACCACCCATTTGCGTCCCTTGATGGTGACGACGCGCGTGCTGTCATTGTGAATGGTGATGTGGTAAACAAACCCGTAAGGCCGGTCGGGGGTGCCTTCCTCGTGCGGATTGTACTCAACGCGGTCAAGGCTCACCCAGAGTCCGGGTAGTTCACGAATTGGTTCGCCTGCCATGGAGACATATTAAGGCGTGTTTTTCAAAATAGGGCAAGGTCGCGTTGCGCGTCCATGGGGCCCGAACCGAGGCGCGAGTGAAGGAGTGTGGCCGCAGGGCTACTCGACTGAGTGAGGAACGACGAGTTAGGCCGCCCCATGAACTGCAACCCTTCGGGCCGCGGTCTTTTTGCCCCGTGGCTTCGTCGCTTGCTCGTCACGTAGCACTCCAGCTATGCTCCTCGCTCGGCTCCTTGCCGAAGGGCAAAAATCCTCCCGGCGCGGCCTCGTCCTATTTTGAAAACACGCCCTGAAAAATGATTCGCTCCTCGCAGAAAAGAGAGACTTGTCCATTCGGCGCCAGTACCGGGACTGCGCCGGTTCCGGTGGCGCTGACGATCGCCGGTTCGGATAACAGTGGCGGGGCGGGAATTCAGGCTGATCTGAAGACATGGACGACGCTGGGAGTCTACGGGACTTCGGCCATCACCAGCGTGGTGGCGGAACATCCCGGCCGGGTGCTCAATATCACGCCGCTTCCGCCGGGACGGGTGGCCGATCAGGCGCGTCTGGTTCTTGAGGCGTTTCCGGTGGCGGCGATCAAGACCGGGATGCTCTATTCGGCGGAGATTATTTGGGCGGTGGAGCGGGCGATTGAGCCGGCGCTCAAGAAAGGCGTGCCGCTGGTGATCGACCCGGTCATGGTGGCCAGCACCGGGCGGGTTTTACTGCGCAAGAAGGCCATGGCGGCGTTACGGAGATTCATCGCCCGGGCCGATCTGGTCACCCCGAACCGGGATGAGGCGGCTCTCTTGTGGGGCAAGCCGATTCTCAATCTGCGCATGCTGGATAAGGCGGCGCTGGAGCTGGCACGTGATTTTGGACGCCCGCATGTGCTGGTGAAGGGTGGTCATCTCAAAACGGACCAGGCGGTCGACGCCCTCGCCTCACCGGAGGGACGGCTCTCTCATTTTCAAACGCGGCGAATCCCCGGGGCCGATCCGCACGGGACGGGTTGCACTTATTCCGCGGCGATTACGGCGGGTCTGGCCAAGGGGCTGACGTTGACCGAATCGGTGGTGCTGGGAAAGAGTTTCATCACCCGGGCCTTGCGCCGGCGGTTTGAAATCGGACCGTACCAGTTACTGAATCATTTGCCGTGAAGGCGGTAGTTTCAGGGTTCTTTCTATAATTTTCGCCGTTTAGCTGGTATAGAGATTTTGTGCCCGAAATTTATCTAAATTGGGGAGGGAAGCAGACCGGGCCATATCAACTAGCTGAAATTCGCCAGCTCTTGGCCGAGGGCAAGATTTCGGGCGAAACGCTGGCTTGGTATGAGGAGCTGACCGAGTGGAGCACGGTTGCCCAGGTTTTGGCCCATTTTCCCGTCGGGGAGCCCTTATTAACGGCCATCCTTCCGCCCTCGGCGTTTTCTCCGCCAGAGTCGGAAAAAGGTGCGAAGAATGGATGTTTGACTGGGATACTTGGCTTGGGAACAAGGTTTACTATAAGCTTTATCGTTATAGTTATCCTGATTATCTGGGTGACAAAGACGATCTTCAATGGAACCACTGCTAACCGGATGCAGAAGGATGCTTTCTTGCAACAAGCGCAGGAGATCGCGTCTGCCATGTCCCAGTATGCCGACGCCCATAACGGCGCTTATCCCGATGGTAGAACTTCAACCGAAGTTTTTCAAAAGCTGCTGGATGGCCATTATGTTTTTGACCCGGCGGTCTTTTTCACTTACTTGCCCGGCAAGACAGCGCCGACGTCTCATACTCTGACGGCGGACAATGTCTGCTTCGATGTCACCTCGGGCCTGACAAAAAATTCTCCCGGCGACGTGCCCGTGGTCTTCACGACGGGCTATACCGTGGCTTATCTGCCGGGCGGGAGTGCGTCGAAAGATATCGGCTTCGATTTCGCCCTTTCGCAGGGGATAGCCGTCGTCTATAAGAACAATCGAGCCACTTTTTTGCAGGCCAATGCGTTTGGCGCCGTTCCCAATTTCATTTCCCGATGGTTCAGACCCGGCAGGGAAATCTATCTCCAATTGAGACCCTAATCTCGTCGGGGCAAAAATCTCGCGTTTTGCTTTGTCTATTCCATCAGAATTTATTGAAATGCAAGAACGTCGGCGCGACTCAGCCGGGTCCACTTGCCGTCAGGCCCCTTTTCAAAGATGAAGTTGAGCATCCGGCTGGCGGTGAGAAAAAGGCCCTTGTGGATTTCGTTGGAGCTGAGAATGGCCTCGTTGTAGCCGTAGTGGTCCACGTCCTTCACCGCGATTTTCCAGAAATCGTCGACTTCCTGAACCAGGGCGGTGCGCTGGTCAAGGGAGAGATTAGTCTGGTAACGAACCATGACGGCCATGACTCCCTTGGAATATTCGATCTTGGTGATGCTGAGAATCTTGACGGTGTGGCCGCCGGGAAGTTTCAGTATCTGGCCGGGTTCAAGAGAGGCAAAAGTATGGGTGGAGGCGAGGCAAGCGGTCGCGAATCCCCAAAAAAGGATAAGCCAAAGGCGTCGGTTCATGTCAAACAGATGAGGACTCAAGCGAAATGAAGGGGTTTTGGCAAGTGAGATAATCGTCCTCAGCAAATGTTGTACCGATAATGGGCAATATATTTTGGAGCGGCTTGGATACATCCATGGTATATCTCCATTTGCGTGGCGGATCTTACAAAAATTTTGGCGGAAATGGGCGAATTGCTCCCCACGGAGCGGATTTTGACCGCGACGGAGGATATGATCCCCTATTCGTTCGATGGGACGGCGGCCATATCGCAACAGCCAGTGGCCGTGTTACTTGTCCAGACAACGGAAGAGGTTTCCCGGGTGGTTAAGTGGGCCAATGGGTCGCGGACACCGCTGGTGGTGCGGGGCAGCGGAACCGGGCTGGCTGGAGGAAGCATTCCGGTGGAAGGCTCGGTGGCGCTGGTCCTGAGCCGGTTTGACCGTGTGCTGGAGCTGGATCGCCGCAATCTGACGCTGCTGGCGGAACCGGGAGTAACCACCCAGACGATTTTCGAGGAAGCGGATCGCCTGGGGCTGCTTTATCCGCCCGATCCGGGGTCGATGAAGATTTCCACCATCGGCGGGAACGTGGCGAGCAATTCGGGAGGCTTGCGGGGGCTCAAATATGGCGTGACGAAGGATTACGTGATGGGTTTTGAGGTGGTGCTGCCGACGGGCGAAGTGATGTGGGTGGGGAACAAATGCGTCAAGGATGTCGCTGGTTATTCACTGAGGGAAATCTTTATCGGTTCGGGCGGAACGCTGGGGATTTTCACAAAAATCCTGCTGCGGCTGTTGCCGCGCCCGGCGGCCAAGCGCACTCTGCTGGCGGTCTACGCCAAGATGGAGCAGGCGGCGGAAACGGTGTCGGCTATCATCGCGCACCCGGTCATTCCCTGCACGCTCGAGTTCCTGGACCGGACGACGATCAATTGCGTGGAAGATTACGCGAAGGTGGGGCTGCCCCGCGAGGCGGAGGCGGTCTTGCTAATGGAAACGGACGGCCATCCGGCCGTGGTTGCGGAAGAGGGGGAGATCATGGCGCGGCTGGCGCGCGAACAGGGGGCGCTGGAGGTGCGCGTGGCGGCGACGGCGGAGGAGGCGCAACGGCTGGCCACGGCACGGCGCTCGGCCTTCTCCGCGCTGGCGCGGGTGGCGCCGACGACGATTTTGGAAGACGTGACGGTGCCGCGCAGCGAACTGGCCGGAATGGTGGCGTTCGTGCAGGAATTGGCCCGGAGGCATCAATTGCGGATCGGAACTTTCGGCCACATGGGCGACGGCAATCTACATCCGACCTTTTTGACGAATGAAAAGGACGAAGCCGAGATGTTCCGGGTCGAAACCGCCTTCGCCGAGATTGTGGCCGAAACGGTGCGGCGGGGCGGGACGATCACCGGCGAGCATGGAGTCGGGCTGGCGAAGAAAAAATTTCTGCCGCAATCGGTGGGCGACCTGAACGTCGAGCTGATGCGGAAGCTGAAGAGACTACTCGATCCGAATCTGATTTTGAATCCGGGGAAGATTTTTGATTGCCCGGAGAAAAAAAATCTGCCGGCGACGGCGCGATTGAACATTTCATGAACAAATCATGAATACGACCGCAGATCGGTTTTTTATTAAGTTGGATCGGTTTTTTATTAGGTTGGTAAGGACGTTTTGGATCGTTTTTTCCCTCGTGTCATTGAGCCTAAATGTCTTCATTCAGATTTCCATCGTTTCAAAGTTCAGGCAAATTTTCCATGATGTGTTGCCTGGACGACCCTTGCCCGCCATCACGCAATTCATCCTTACCTTCCAGATAGAACTCGTCATTTTTGCCATAGCCTTGATGTTTCTTGGGCTTTGGATCTTCTATTCGCGGCGGACCTTATGGAGCGGCTTGATTTTGTTTGTCATCGCCGTCCAGATTGGTGTGACCATATTCGCACTTTTTTTGCCCTTAATAGGGGTAACAATATACCTATCTCAGTAGGGGGCCTCTTGTTGGCCGGTGCGATGGTGTTACCATCATGTAGTGCAGCAACAGAAGCGATAAAGAGAGAATACCTATGATCACGATCTTAATCGGAACAAACCGCCCGGAGAGCAACACGGAAAAAGTGGCTGCCCACGTGGTGGAGATTTACACGGCGAAGGGCCATGCGCCCAAAGTGATGGACTTGCACCGATTGCCGCCGGAGATTTTTCATCCGTCAAGTTATGCGCAAAAACCGGCTTCTTTCGCGCCGTTCCAGGAAGCGATTTTGAACGCGAGCGGAGTGGTGATTGTGACGCCGGAGTACAACGGCGGCATTCCGGGCGTGTTCAAATATTTCGTCGATATGCTCAAATTTCCTGAGAGCTTCACCGGCATGCCGGTGGCGTTTGTGGGCTTGGCGGCGGGCATTTGGGGCGCGTTGAGGCCGGTGGAACAAATCGAGGACATCCTCATTTACCGGCGCGCGATGATTTTTCCCGAGCGGGTCCATATTTCGGGAATCAACGGCCACCTGGACGAAAAGGGGCGGCTCAAATCGGCGGAACTGGTGGAGCGGTTGGAAAAGCAGGCGGACGGATTTATCCAGTTTGTGAAAAGGGCGCGAGGATAAGGGAATTACTTGATATCCCACCCGAGAGGCAAACGGGCGTACATGCCGAGGGGATCATTAAAATCCTCCAGCGATTTTAAATCGGCTTTCATTTTGAGAAATTGCTCGGTGAGAGGATCGGCTTTGGCATGGCTCAGGGGCTGTTCGTTATTATTGAGGAGGATGGCGAGGGCTTCCGCGAAGCTCATTTGTTCAGGGTATTCCTTGACGCGATAGTTGGAACTAATGCCGGCCTTCTCCGCCGCGTAACTGACGGCCTGGTCGAGACCGCCGATTTCATCGACGAGTTTGATGTTGAGAGCATCGCTGCCGGACCAGACGCGGCCTTCGGCGATAAATTCCACCGCCTCGACGGGCATGTGGCGGCTGTCGGCGACTTTTTTGAGGAACTTTTGATAAAGGTCGGTGACCCGGGACTGGGCGAGGGCGATTTCCTGGGGAGTTTTGGGCCGGGAGATGGTTTCAAAATCGGCGTAACTGCCGGTTTTGGCGGTATCGAAGGTAAAGCCGAAACCATTGGCGAGTTTTTGGATATCCATGAAAAGGCCGAAAACGCCGATGGAGCCGGTGATGGTGTTGGGTTCGGCGAAGATCCGGTCGCCATAGGTGGAGACCCAATAGCCGCCGGAAGCGGCATAGTTGCCCATGGAGACGATCACCGGCTTTCTCTTTTCCTTGAGTTTGATGATTTCGTTCTGGATGACCTCCGAGGCGTAGGCGCTGCCGCCGGGGCTATTGACGCGCAGGACGACGGCCTTGACGTCATTGTCGCGCTGGAGCTCCCGCAGTTGAGCGGCGAACCGGTCCCCGCCGATATTCGAGGTATCGCCCCAGCCGTCGACGATTTCGCCTTCGAGATAGAGGATGGCCACGACATTGTCGCTGCGGCTTTCGCCCGGAAGCTTCGGGGTGCGGCCGGCGTTCATGTAATCCTCGATGGAAATTTGTTTGAAGGGCAGGGGAACGAGGGCGTAATCGCTCGCGGGAGCGAGTTTGCCGAGATCTTTGAGGACGTCGCCGAGATAGGAAAGTTTGTCCACGAGCCCGGCGCTAAGGGCCGATTCGGGCAGGATGTATCCCTCGGCATCGACGAGCTGTTGAAAGGCGGCGGGGTCGATCTTGCGGCTTTCGGCCACGGCGCTGACAAAATCGCCCCAGAGATCGTCGAGAAGCTTCTGGGTCTCTTCGCGGTCGGCATCGCTCATTTTATCGAGCGTGAAGGGCTCGACCGCCGATTTGTATTTGCCGACGCGGGTGACTTGAACATCAATGCCATATTTTTGGAAGAAGTCCGCGTAGTAGGTTTTGATGCTGGCCAGCCCTGGGGTTTCCATTTCGCCGAAGGGATTCATGTAAATGTAGGAAGCGGCGGAGGCGACGTAATAGTCCCGGGTCGAGGGCGCCTCCAGATAGGCATAGACCTTTTTGCCCGACTGCTTGAAATCGAGGATGGCCTCGCGAAGTTCCTTGAGACAGGCGTAGCCGGTGCCGAAGTCGGCTGGCTCAAAGGAACCGGTGAGAAAAAGAGCCTTGATGCGGTCGTCTTTGGCGGCTTTTTCCAGGGCGGTGGTGAGATGGCGCAGGGTGACGCTTTTGTTGTTGTTGTTATTGAGGGCGGCATCCAGCGGGCTGACCGGGGTGGCGTGCTCGGGAGAGTCGTTGACATTGAGGGAAAAGTCGAAGACGAGAATGGAACCCCGTTCGACCGAAAGGAGGCGCTGGCCTTTGGCCGAGGCGGAAAAAGAAGCGATGATCAGAATCATCAGGAGAAAAACGGGAGCGCCGAAAACGACCAGGAGGGCGGCGAGATTGGCAAAGAAAGTGATGAAGAACTGTTTCATAGGGACGGTGACCAAATAACTTGGCAGGCCGGAGCGGCGCCGAATGAAACAACATAAGCGCAGACCTTCGCCGCGGGCAAGCAATCCCGCAAGCGTCAGGGGGCCGGCCAACTTTTGCCATGGCCTTGGACCGGAAAGGAATGGAAGGGAAAGACGAACCCGGAGGGAGAGGGCAATTTAATGCTTGTTCTGGCTGGAGGTTCGTCTATGCATGGAGGCTTAACCGTTTTCCTTCAACTTTTATTGTCTCCATGAACCGAAATGAATTCCTGATTATCACCGGTCTTAGCAGTTTGGTGGCCGTGCTTCTGATCGTTCAAATCATCTTCGCGCATCTCGCCAGCAACGAACAAACTCAACTGATGCAAGCCCAGCAATTCATCAACCGGGGCCAGGTGAGCGTGAATAATCTGCGACAAGTGGCTCTGCTCGTGGCGGAATACACCGCGCGGACCGGAGATCAAGGACTCAAGGACCTCATGACCCGCCAGAATATCTCCATTAAACCAAATCAAAACGCGGCTCCTTCCGGCGGTGCGGAAGCTGCTCCCGCGCCGGCGCCAGCACCCAGCTCCACTCCCACCCATTAAAGAAAGAGGGAGATCTTTATGTCCGACGAATACGATAGCAGTAACGTTTATTATTCACCATTCTGGCCTTTGGCGATTGTCTTGGCTGCTTTTATCTTCTGGTTAGGTTACCAGATTTACGGCCTTAACGCGCAGCGGATGGCCATGAATTCGCAGGTTCAACAAATGGAGCCGACGTTGCGACAAGCCCAGATAGCCCAACAGCAATTGGTCGCTTTGATGAGCGACATTGCCGATACGAGCAAAACCGACAGATATGCTAAGGAGATCTTGCAGCGGGCGATCAACGCGGGGCTGGTCCGTGTGAATCCCAACGCCAATGCCACCGCCACCGCGCCGGCTTCGGATTCGGCAACCGATACTTCGGGTAAATAGGGAATAAATCGTCGGATTCGCGCCTCGTTTCGCGGGCAGCCTCTGGGAGATTACTTCGAAATTCTTAGTGCCCATCCGTCCAAAAACGGGCGAAGGCGTGATCCCATCGGCGCTCGCTGCCGGCCTGCCGGGCGATGGCGAAGCGCTCTTCGGGCGCCGGAAGTTTGGCCAGCATTTCGGCGAGTCCATTCACCCAGGCCGCCGTGTCGCGGGCGTGGAAAACACGGCCCATCTGGGAATTTTTGACCAGTTCGCGGGGGCCTCCGACATCGGAGACGGCGACCGGCAACCCGGCGGCCATCGCTTCGACCACAACGTTGCCGTAGGTGTCGGTGGTGCTCGGGAAGACGAAAAGATCTGCCGAGGCATAGGCGAGGCCAAGCTCGCGCCCGGTGAGAATGCCGGTGAAAATCGCCCCGGGAAGGAGTTTTTCGAGTTCGGCGCGGTAGGGGCCTTCGCCGACGATGGCGAGCGTATGTTCCGGCGCCTTTTTTTTCAGTATCGGCATGACTTCGGCCAGAAGGTTGAGGTCTTTTTCCTTGGAGATTCGTCCCACATAAAGAAGAACGGCGCCCTGGGCGCCCCACTTGGGCCAAAACCCGGCGTCTCGCAAGGCCGGATGGAAAAGTTCGGTGTCTAGACCGCGGGGAAAGATGCGGAGTTTGTCGGGAAGGATGCCGCGGTCGATCCAGCAGCGGCGATAGAATTCCGAGTTGACGTAGACGACATCAGTCTGGTTATAGAACCACTGCATGTAATTCCAGACGAGCGATTCCATGAAGGCGTCGTCGCTGAGAAAGCGCGCGTATTGGGGAAAATCGGTGTGATAAATCCCGGTCGTGCGCAGGCCCAGGAGCTTGGCGCAGCCGAGGGCGCAGAGGCCGATCGGGCCCGGCGTGCTGATGATGAGTTCGGTAAAGCGCTCGCGCTGGATGTAGTCGAGCATGTCGAGAAAGGGCGGAAAACTCAGCTTTTGGAGTTCGTATTCGGGAATTTCAAATTCGCCGACTGGTGGAAAATTTTTGATCGGGATATCGGTGATCGAGAGCTTGGAACGCGAGGTGATGACGGTGAGGTCCGCCCCGGCATGGCCCGCCGCCCGTACCATGGCGCTGATGGTGCGGGCGACGCCATTGACGTCCTCCAGGGTATCGGTGAACCAGGCCCGCTTTTCGTTGCGCAGTGGCTGGGGCACGGTGCCGGTGAAACGGCGTGCGATATGAGTGAGGAGAGTCCGGTCGGGCGCCTGCTGGCCGAACGCAACCAGGTAGGGCAGCAGGCCAAGGCCGACCGGCAGCAGGCCGATGATGGCCTGGAAAGCATCGATTAGATTCCCGCGGTTGACCCGGGTCTGAAACTGGGAGATGAGCCGGTACGAAAGCTCATTGGCGATGTGCGAGGCCATGCGAAAGGAACGGCGCTGGGCGTTCGGTTCCTCGGCGATGATCCGGTCGAGAGCCTGCTTGAGCTTCGGATCGGAAAGAAAAGTGCTGATTTCGCGCGCGAGGGTGACTTCGCTGGGTTTGACAAAATCGAGGGCCTGGCCGGTCCGGATGGCTTCGGTCAAATGGCCGAAGCGTTCGGCAAAAGAAAAAGCGGTCGGATTTTGCCCCGCGAGAAAGCGCCCGGCCATTTTGCCCATCAGCCCGGCGCTGGTGGGCGCGTGGAGCTTGATCTTGTCGCGCGCGAAATTGAAAGCGGTGGTGTAAAGGCTGCTGGAGAAAGTCAGCGGATCGCCGGGCGGGCCTTGGAGAACGGCACGGCCCTCGCTCAATTCGCGGAAAAAATCGGCGAGGGTTTCTCCGCCGGGAACTTCCGTGCAGGTCCGGCCCGGATAGAGTCCGCTGTGATCATCGGAGGAGGCGAAGAGGACCTTGCGATGGGCGTCGGTGTGGGTCGGTTCAAGATTATGGCGGTTGGCCAATTCGGCGATTTTTTCCGGGGTCAACGCCGCGAGGCAGCGATTGGCGACTTCCTGCGCCATCGGTTCGCGGTTGCCGTTGCGGCCTTCAAAACAGCGGAAAAGCAGGACCAGCCGCTCGAAATGTTCGACCGTGAGAAGCTGGTTGATGTTGACGAGAGGGTGCGCGACGCCGTGGGGCAGTTGCTGCGTCCGCAAATAGGCGGCGAGCTCATAGATGTTGGGGCGCAGTTGCTCGATTTCCCGGAATTGCGCCTCGCTGAGATTCCAAACGAGAAGATGGATTTTGCAGCCGTCGGGAAAATAAGTGGTGACCTCGGCGCTGAGAAAAGCATCGGGGTGATGGGCGATGGCGAGGCAGCCGTCGAGCCGGTTATGGTCGGTGATCGTCTTGAAGGTCATCCCGGCGGCGTCAAGTTTGCGGTAAAGCGCCTCCGGTTCGCTGTAACTCTGCGGCATGCCGAGGCGGCGGAAAATCCATTCGCTCGGGCGGTCGGAAAACCGGGAATGAAGCTGGAGGTCAATGCGCAACATAATCGCCGTAGGTGGTGGGTTGAAAGCCGCGCTTCAGGGAAGCTCGGAGGATTTGATCAATTTGGCGGCGCAACAGCGGAAACTCAAGATCGCGCGGATGCAGGCTGAGGCGGATCAGGTTGGTCTCACGCAGCCGTCCATACAGGCGTTTGTTCCAGAGGGCGGAAGCCAGGCGCCGCCACGCGGCTCGGGTGCTGTAGCAGAGCGATTGGGATGCCACGAGTTGATTGGTTCCTGGCAACAGCGGAATGACTTCGCGCAGGCGGGTGGTGTAGGCGAAGCCGAGTTCAGCCAGCAGGCCGGTCAACCCCGGCGCCATGAGCCACGCTGGCGCGACGAAGCCGCGGACGCGCCAGCCTTGCGAAGCGAAAAGCGCGCGACCCCGTTCCAGGCGCAGGCGGGCGGCCGCATCGGGCAGGTCGAGAAATTCGGCTTCCCGGCTGGTGTAGAGCCGGGTCCAGAAAAGATTCGAAAGCTTTTCGGGTGGCGACTCGCGGCGGTCGTGAAAATAACCGTGCAGGACGATTTCGTGGCCCTGCTCCTGCCACGCGATGACGGCCTCGCAAAACGATTTATCCTGGAGCACCGATCCGCGATGATGAAATTCGGGCACGACAAGTAGGCTGCTATGGTTGATGCCGTACTGGGAGAGAAAGGCGATCTGCTCCGCAATGGCGGCATGCGAGCCGGGATGGGCGTCGTGCAGCGAAACGATAAGCGATTTGGCGGAGGAGTCCGGCATACGCCAGATCATAACATTTGCCGGGTAGCGGTTGTCGAGGGGCGGCTTGTCAGGGTAGTGGTACGGTTTTTCTTTTCCGTAGAACTTGAAAAAATCTGCACCGTCGTGGAAAAATCCCGACACTCCGCTAACTTAAAGCACTACGATAAATGTGTTACCGAGTCGAAAGAGAATGTGAGGTAGATGAGGTGCTTTGGCGCTTTCTGGAAATCGAGTTTCAGAAAGAGAAAGAGAAAAAGAAATCGGGTGCTGGTGAGTGGGAGAAATTACTCGAGGAAATTAAAGAGTTGTCGGCTGATCGATTACGGGAGCACATAAGAAAATTTGCTGAGAGGAAGCAAAACGGAAGCCCGATCTTTCCGTGGACGGTTGGCTATCGCGAAAACGAGAGTTACAGGCAGATAAAGCGTTGGGTTTATGCCGACGTGGATATCGAACGGCTTTACACGTGCGGAATCGATCCCAATAAAGTTTCGATGAAAGCGGATTTAATCAAAGCTCGTGGTAATCTCAATAAATTCGCAAAATGTTATGCTCATAAATATCCTGAGTTCGAACCCCGTGAGGTTCCGGTTGAAAAGCAGGTAATCTTTGGCATTAAGAAAGAGGAGACGGACAAAAATGGGACTATTGAATTACTTGATGGTGCTCATCGGACAGTCGCTATGCTTCGAAACGGCGATACTCGATCAAAAGGGTTCACCGGCATTATTGGAAAATGAGAGTGTAAGGGCGACCCATTTAACCCAAATATACGTCCAGCGCGCCCTCCCACACCTGATGAAGCGCGGCCACATCCCAGGAGAATTCACGGGCCGTTGCGCCGGCGATCCGGACTATGAGTTTGTCCCCGCCGGTGGTACCGATGCGGCGGGCCGGCACGCCGCGAAGATTGAGGAGCGCCGCCAGCGCGGCGGCGTTCTCGGGCCGGGTGGTGACGAGGGCGCGGCTCTGCGATTCGCCGAAAAGGAGGGCATCGAGGCGCTGGTAAGAAAAATCGAGCGTCACGGTCGCGCCGAGGCGGTTGGCCCCGCCGATGGCGCATTCGGCCAGCGCGACAAGGAGGCCGCCTTCGGCGAGATCGTGGGCGCTACGGATTTCACCGAGGCGAATGCCGGCGCGAACGGCCTCGTGGAGTTTTTTCTCCCGCTCCAGATTCAGTTCAGGCGGGCGGCCCCGCTTGAGGTCATGGGCTTCGCGGAGATAGAGGCTGGCGCCAAGTTCTTCGCCAATGCTGCCGTCCGCAGGACCGCCGATGAGGAGGATGGCATCGCCGGGATTTTGGAAATGGGATGGCGTGATGTGTTTGGGATCGCGGATCAGACCCACGATGCCGACGGTTGGCGTCGGGTCGATAGCCCCGGCGGGTGACTGGTTGTAGAGGCTGACGTTGCCGCCGGTAACGGGGATGCCGAAGGCCCGGCACCCTTCGGCGAGGCCGTCGACAGCCTGCTGGAGCTGATAGAAATTTTCGGGATTGTGAGGATTGCCGAAATTGAGATTGTCGGTCAGGGCGAGCGGTTCCGCGCCGGTCATGGCGAGGTTGCGGGCGCATTCGGCGACGGCAATGAGGGCTCCGAGTTTCGGTTCGAGCGCGACGTAGTGGGCGTTGCAGTCCACCGAGGCGCCCAGGTATTTCCAGGTGTTGTTGCCGGTGGGGATGCGTACCACGGCGGCGTCGCTGCCGGGAGGAGTAACCGTGCCGAGGCGGACCATGTGGTCGTACTGGCGATAGACCCAGCGCTTGGAGGCGAGGTCGGGGGTGGCGAGGAGCTTCGGCAAGAGCGAAGCGATCTCGGCTTCGGGCAGCTTGGCGAGATCGAGCTTCTGGCGCCGGTTGAGATCGGCGGGCCGGCGGCCCTCGCGCTTGTAGAGAGGCGCTTCGTCGGCGAGTTTTTTCGCCGGTATCTCGGCGACGGTGACGCCGTGGTTTTTGACCCGCATGAGGCCGTCGGCGGTGACGTGGCCGATGCGGGCGCAGGGCAGGTCCCACTTGGTGAAGATATCGGTGACGGTTTTCTCATGGCCCTGGCGGACGATGATGAGCATCCGCTCCTGCGATTCGGAGAGCATGATTTCGTAGGGTGTCATGCCCGGCTCTCGCTGCGGGACGAGGGCAAGGTCGATCTCGATGCCGCTGCTCCCGCGGCTCGCCGTTTCACAGGTTGAGCAGGTCAGTCCCGCCGCGCCCATGTCCTGCACGCCGACGACGGCTTCGGGATGCTGGAAGAGTTCGAGGCACGCTTCGAGGAGAAGTTTCTCGATGAAGGGATCGCCGACCTGGACGGCGGGGCGGTCCGCTTTTGAATCCTCGGTGAGATCACGCGAAGCGAAGGCGGCCCCGGCTAGGCCGTCGCGTCCGGTGCGAGCGCCGACATAGAAAACGGGATTACCCGGGCCGGTGGCCGCGCCGCGGCGGATATCGGTGGTTTTGAGCGTGCCGAGGCAGAAGACGTTGACGAGGGGGTTGCCGTCGTAGGAGGCGTCGAAATAGATTTCGCCGCCGACGGTCGGCACGCCGATGCAGTTGCCGTAATGGGCGATGCCCGAGACGACACCGGAGAAAAGGCGGCGATTGACCGCGGCATGGGGCGCGCCGGGCCGGATGTCGCCAAAGCGGAGCGAATTGAGCAAGAAGACCGGGCGCGCACCCATGGTGAAGATGTCGCGCAGAATGCCGCCGACGCCCGTGGCCGCGCCCTGGAAGGGCTCGACCGCGCTGGGATGGTTGTGCGATTCCATCTTGAAGGCGATGCCCCAGCCGTCGCCGATGTCGATGACGCCGGCGTTTTCCTCGCCCGCTTTGACCAGGACGCCCGGGCCGGTGGTGGGAAACTTGCGCAACTCGAGGCGGGAATTTTTGTAGGAGCAGTGCTCGCTCCACATCACGGAGAAAATGCCGAGTTCGGTGAAGTTGGGCTTGCGTCCCAGAATGTCCTGGATGCGCTGGTATTCCTCGGGCGCGAGGCCATGCTTGGCGATGAGTTCGGGGGTGATGGCAGGGTCGGGCATGGGAGGAGGGGAAGAACTGTTAGTTTTTAAGGGAGCCGTATCTGGCTCTGGACTCGTGAAACCCAATTTTGGGGCGGGGAAGTTCAGGCGGCGGCTGAAGCAGCGGCAACAGCTTTTGGTAAATATCGCGCAAGGCGGCGTTGGGTTGCAGCAGGGTTTTGTCGATTTCGGCCAATCGTTTCATAATGGTCGCGTTGGCGGCCAATACTTCGCGCTGTTGGATAAAGGCGCGGACAATGTAGACGCTCATCGCGACTGCCCGGGGACTGTTCAGGACATTCGCGGCCATCACCGCGCCATGCTCAGTGAAAGCGTAAGGGCGGTATTTGATGTTATGACCCTTCTTCAAGGTCGCAAATTGCGACCTTGAAATTTGATATGCATCTCTTTCTTCCGCAACGAGTTGAAACATGAAATCGGAGGGAAACCTCGCCAAATTACGCCGGACCTGCTCATTGAGCCGCTTGGTTTCCACCCCGTAGAGACTCGCCAAATCGGAGGCCAAAATCACCCGTTGGCCCCGGATGGTATGAATCAGGGGTAAGACATTGGAAGTGGAAAGGGCGTCGTCGGTCATAAATTCGATGCGATCCAAAGCAGGCAGCAAACTAGAACAAGAACAGTGGCGATGATCTGCAAGGCCAGACCTAACCGGGACCTGCAATATCCGCTCGCAGCATAGAGGTAGAAACTGATTCCCAATAGAACCGGCCATAAATGGGTTCCTTCGTGCCGCCAAAGAACACGATAGTAGACTAGGATAATGGCGCTGGTGAAGAAAACGGACCCAAGGATCAAAAACAACCGGTGAACCAGCGATGATGATGGCGGAATGGCTTGCATCCGTTTAAGCGGCCCGCACCGGGGCCATTCCTTGACTGGCGAGAATCGACGTGAAGAGGCCGAGGCCGTCGTCGCTGCCGACGATTTTTTCCGAGGCGCGTTCCGGGTGGGGCATCAGGCCGAGGACATTGCCGGCACGGTTGGTGATGCCGGCGATGTGGCGCTGCGATCCGTTCGGATTGGCGCCGGGGCTGTTGCGGCCCTGGAGATCGCTGTAGGTGAAGAGGACTTGCCGGTGCTGGAAAAGCGTCTCGAGGGTCGCTTCGCTGGCGACGTAATGGCCTTCGCCATGCGCGATGGGGAGACGCAGAACCTGCCCGGTGAGATAATCGCGGGTGAAGCGGCTGGCCGGATGCTCGACGCGCACCGGCACGGTTTCGCAGCGAAAATGGAGGCCGCTGTTGCGGATGAGAACGCCGGGAAGAAGCCCCGCTTCGCAAAGAATCTGGAATCCGTTGCAAATGCCGAGGATGGTTTTGCCTTCGGCGGCGGCTTTTTTCACCGCCGGCATAATGGGCGAGAATCGGGCGATGGCGCCGCAGCGAAGATAGTCGCCATAGGAAAAACCGCCGGGCAGGACGATGGCATCGGCGGCGCCGAGCGAGGCCTCCTTGTGCCAGACGTAGGCCGTTTCTTGCGCGAGAACATTTTGGAGAACGTGGAAGACGTCCTGGTCGCAATTGGAACCGGGGAATTGAATAACAGCCCAGCGCATGGTTATTTCTTTCGGGCTTTTTTTGTCCGGGAAATTTTGGCGGACCGAGGTTTCGCCGCTTTTCCAGTCTTGGGCGCTTTCGCTTTTTTAACCGGCTTGAAGGCCGCGGTTTTAGGCTTGGTTGCGGGAGTCTTGTTTTTTTTCGCGCTTTTGGATGGCTTGGCCGGTTTTTTCGCCAGGACGGGAGCACTGGCCTCAAAAGTCAGCGCGTAATCTTCAATCACCGGGTTGGAAAGGAGGTCTTTGCAGATTGATTCGAGTTGGGCGCGGACGGTGCTGGCATCGTTGGCGTCGAGTTCGAGTTCGATGAATTTACCGACATGAGCTTGTTTGATGGCGGAAAAGCCGAGATGCTGGATGGCGCGCTGGACGGCGTCACCTTGAGGGTCAAAGATACTGGCACGGGGCCGGACGATAACTTGGGCACGGATCATGAGCTAGTTTTATCCTGTTTGGCCGGAGTGGGAAGAGTTTTTGATGGAAATCCCGGTTGGGCTGAAGAAGCTGTCCGAAAAGTAAAAGTCTCTCTGTTGGAGTGGCAGGGAATTTGATAAAAGATCAAAATGCCGGAAAAAAGAGAATTTCTCATCAGGGGTGACGACGGGAAAGAGTATGGCCCCGCCGGATTGGAGGAGCTTCGCGAATGGGTCCGGGAAAACCGGGCCGGGCTGGGATCTTTTGTGCGGCCGGATGAGCCCCACGCGGATTGGAAGCCTTGGCAGTATTATCCAGAGCTGGTGGCGCTGGCGGCCGAAGCAAAGGCGAGGGGCGCCGCTTCCGGGATGGAAGGATTGACGATTGCGCCGCTGCCCAAGCGCGTCTTGGCGGGTATCGTCGATGTTCTTTTAAGCAATATTATAGCCTCGCCGATTCTGTATGTGGTCATGAGCTTAAGCGGCATGCCGGATTGGCAGAATCAACTGATGCAACTCTATTTGCAGCCGCAGAATCCGATTCCCGATGCGCTTTATCCTTACCTGGAAATCAGCAACTTGGTCATTTACGCGGTCCTCACGCTCTACCTAGCGGGATTTCACGCCCGGCACGGCCAGACACCGGCCAAGGCCTTGCTGCATTTACGGGTGGTGGGGCCGGATGGCAACAAACCGCCATTTGCCAGATCGTTGCTGCGCGGGTTTATCTTTTCCCTGTCGGTTTGTCCCTTTTACTCCATGCCGCTTTTGCTTTGCGTCTTGTTTAATGCGCGCCGGCGGGCTTTTCACGATTACGCCGCGAATACCTGCGTGGTGGAAGCATGAAACGCCGGACGCGGCTCCGGCTGGGAATTTACGGAGGCACATTCGATCCGCCGCATCTGGGACACATTCTCCTGGCGCGGGATGCGTTGGAACAGGCGCGGCTCGACGCGGTCCTTTTTGTGCCTTGCGCGCAATCGCCCTTGAAGAGAAAGAAACCGCGGGCGACGGATGCGCACCGGCTGGCGATGTTGAGGCTGGTCCTGAAGGGCGAGCTGCGATTCTGGCTCTCGCGGTGCGAGCTGGACCGGCCAGGTCCGTCGTATGCGTTTGATACGGCGGCGGAAATCGGGGAGGCTTTTCCCCGGGCGACGCTATTTTGGCTGATCGGCGCGGACCAATTGGCCACGCTGCCGCGCTGGTATCGCGCGGAGGAACTGGTCCGGCGGGTGACTTTTCTTCTTTTCGAGCGGGGCGAGCGGCCGGCGCCCAAGTGGAAGGCGAAGGTTCTGAGCTTGCCGCGGGCGAGGCGAGTCGATATATCTGCCACGGAGATTCGTGACCGCGTGAAATCCCGCCTGCCGATTGATTATCTTGTGCCCGCTTCGGTTGCGGCTTACATCGAACGGCGCCGGCTGTATCGTTCCTAAAAATCGTTTATCCATGGCGGAAACCACGCATGCGCCGTTGTCGGGACTGGAACTGGCCCGGTATTGCGTTTCGTTCGCCCAGGATAAAAAGGCGCTTGATCCGGTGATCATGGACTTGCAAAAGGTTTCGACGATTGCCGATTACCTCGTGATCTGTTCGGCGCAATCAGAGCCGCAGATCAAGGCCATTGCCAATGGAGTGGAAAAGGCGTTGAAGGAGGGGATGGAGCGGTATCCTCTGGCCGTGGATGGTTTCCCGGCCAGCCAATGGGTGGTGATAGATTACGGAGACGTGATTTTTCACATTTTTCACGAGCAAAAGCGGCGGGTCTACGCGCTGGAGGACCTGTGGAGCGATGCGCCCAGGGTGAGTCTGGCTCAAGAGACTTAGAGGCTGTCCGAAAAGTGGCGCTTTGGTTTTTTTCTTTCTCAAAAGGGCGCAGTTTGGCAGATAATCACCCCTTCATGCGCTGGTTGATCATCATAGGTCTGTTTTTTGTGTTTGGAACGCTTGGGGTTTCGGCTCAGGAGCGTGAGGATATCGTCCTAACGGGCGGGCCGGCGCTCCGTTTCATGGAACACGGAAAAGCCGCCTCACACGACGTCTACTGGTTTAATTTTGTCGACGCGAGCGTGATCCGGCTTAAGGAACTTAAGGCGCAGACCCAACGCGGCGAACTGATCACCTGGGTGGTTTACCGTCCCGGCTACGCGTCGCGCAGCACGGAGATGGGGGTTAACTTGCCGGCCCAGATTGAAGCGAAAGCGAGGGCCGTGGGTGTGAGGCTAGTCTGGTTCGATACCAAGGAGGAACTCATCAGTTACTTCAATCGCGGTCTCGACCGGTCGAAGATCAAGATCGGTTCTTTCGATTATTTCGGGCATTCGAACAAAGCCTGTTTTCTTTTCGATTACAGCAACACCATCGACACGATGTCCGTCGTCTGGCTTCATGTCCGGGATTTGAAGTTCATCGACCGGAACGATTTTGCGCGCGACGCCTTATGCAAGAGCTGGGGCTGCCATTCGGGTGAAATGTACAGTCAGTGGTGGAAAAGCCAGTTCGATGTGGCGCTTACGGGGGCCATTGGCAAGACCGATTTTGAACACGGTGGATTGCCGGTGCTTTCGAGCGCGGATGGAAAGTGGGGTCAATAAATTTATGCGCGCTTTGTTTCCGGGGGGAATCATGGCCGGGATTTGGATGCTGTCCGCGGGCGTGCTGATGGCGCAAACGGAACCGGATGATTCGGGCGTCTACGTTTCGCCCACCGGGGCGCCTCCGCCCGTTGCGCCGCCGATCCGGAAAGGATCGCCCCTGGATCACTTGGTGAACGATCCCAAGATGCAAGTCCTGCCAGTTGGTTACAGGGAGGGACGCACCACAAGTTCCGATTATTGGATTGCGCACCGGCGGGTTGACGACGCGGGCGGCAGTGGTTGGGGCTGGGTGAAGAAGAACGGCGAGGATTGGGATTCGGCGCAATGGATCGCGTTGCAGGAAACGCCAGGAGTCGCCGTGGCTCCCTTCCGGAAACTGGTCTCGCATACGGCGGATGACAACTGGGAATTTAAATTTTGGGGCAGGATTGCTCCCTACAAAGCGTACGATCCCCATTTAGACGAGATGTTGCCGGTCTTTATCCTCCAGGGTTATGAAGTGATCGGGCCGGAAAATGCCCTTAATATCAAAGAGGGGCCGCCGAACCGCGTTTCGCACCGGCCCAGCGGCGCGTCGCCACGCGGAGACCGCCCGATTTTAAGCGATCCGGGCGTTGATTGAACGCGGCGGGTCGCCGATGGAAGAAAGCGGCAAGGTGAGAGAAAGCCGCCGGGATTGACATTCATTGAGGCTGGGAGATGGTTGATTTCAAATGATGCCTGTTTTGCCGATGCCGGATGGTGGTGCAGGGTACTGGTTGATGCTGGGGTTGAAAATGATCGCGGCGATGGGTTTTATGGCCGTGGCAGACCTGATCATGCTTTATGCCTGCTAGAGGCTATCCGAAAATTCCGCGTGAGCAGCGTGATGAGTCGAATTTGGGCCGAATCGAGGCGCGAGCGACGAGCGTACCCGCGGGGGTCTGTAAGGAGCGAGCAACGAAGAGCTCGGTCCAAATTCGCCGTCACCCGCTCGGGCCGGGGTCTTTTGGGCCCGGGGCGGCGTCGCTCGCTCGTCACGTAGCACTCCAGCTATGCTCCTCGCCCGGCTCCTTGCTCCGGGCCAAAAATCCTTCCGGCGCTGCCACGGGGAATTTTTGCATAGCCTCTAAAGAAGCCGGTTCATTTGGATACTGGCGCGACCCGGTTTTTTTGTTGAGCTTCGTCATTTATGCTTTCAACCGCGAGGTCATCAAACCGAGTCTGAGTGCCTATTCGCCGTTTTTTCACGGGCATCTGGATGATTGCCTGCTGGTACCGGTGGCGTTGCCGGTATTTTTGCTGGTCTACCGCCGGTTGGGCTTGCGTCCCGATGATGCGCCGCCGCGCTGGTGGGAGATTGCGCTGCACACCGCGGTCTGGTCGTTTTTTTACAAATGGTTTGGACCGATGGTATTGCATCATGGTGTGGCCGACATGGTTGACGTAGTCTGTTTCGCGGGCGGCGGCGCGGGGGCGTGGATGTTTTGGAACTGGGGTTCAAAATTAAAGTGGCTGCGTGCGCCGGCTGCTGCGGTCACGATGACAGAGTTGTCATGATCACCCCAGTTGCCACCTGTGATCTTTCTGAAGGATAATAAGCCGTGCGACATTGGATCGTTGAAATACCCTCTCTGATTGTCTTGCTGAACGCTCTCTACGCGGGACTGCTCGTTTGGCTGTTGCATCGGCGCGAGCCTTATCTCAGGTTCCTGGCCATGGTCGCGATGGCATGGATGGCGATGATGTGCGGCCTGATGCTCGTGCAGATTGGCGCTCCCTTAAGCTGGGAGCCGTTCCTGCGGCGCTGGTTCTATTTTCCGCTGGGAGTAGAGATGGTGTGGAACCTTCTTTTCTTGCCGGCACTGACGCCGGTTATCGCGCTCGTGGCGCTCGCTCTGCGCCTGTTTGGCCCGGTGGCTCGGGAAGAAAAGCCGGCGATGCCGGCGGGGCTGTCGCGGCGCAAGTTCATCCGGCTGGTTGCGGTTGGAGCGGCGCCGTCGGCGGCATTGGGCATGGGCGTTCATGGGTCGCTGACGTCACATGACCTGCGCGCGCGCGAATTTCGTGTTCCCGTGGCGGGGCTGCCGCCGGAGTTGGAAGGTTTCAAGATTGCGCATATCAGCGATCTCCACTCGGGTATCTTTTGCGGCCCGGCCCGGCTGCGGATTATCCGGGAAATGTCGAACGATCTGAAGGCCGATTTGGTGGCGATTACGGGAGACATCATTAATCGCGATATGGCGGAGTTTCCGGACGCGCGGGCGTCGATTCTGGGAATCGGGTCACGTTATGGAACGTATCTTTGCGAGGGGAATCACGACCGGATTCCCGGGCCGGGTTTGATGGCGAAAGCCTGCGGGCAAAGCCATCTCCCTTTCCTGTTCAATGCGAATGCCATCATCCCGGTGAACGGACGCAGAATCATTCTTGGGGGATTGCCGTGGATGAATAGCGGGTTTGAGGGGAAGACGGAATGGGTAAGCAGACTCTTTCCGGAACGGCGGGAAGGCGACGTGCGCATTCTGCTGGCCCATCATCCCCATTTGTTCGATATCGCGCAGAGCGCGGATCTGGTGCTAAGCGGACACACCCATGGCGGCCAAATCATGGTGGGCGAATCAGCCGGGCTTGGGCCGCTCTTTTTCAAATATTGGAGCGGATTTTATCGCCGCGGCCAGACGGTGCTGATCGTATCGAACGGCTGCGGCGATTGGTTCCCGTGCCGTGTGGGCGCGCCGGCGGAAGTGGGCCTGCTGACCCTGTCGGCGGCCAAGCGGGAGAAAGAAGTTTGATTTGATTAAAATAAGTTAGCTATAACAAATAAGCGTTATCCTCTTTACACTTTTCAGGGGGGTAGTACTTTTTCCCATATGGCCGGAGATGCCAGGAGTCTCCCTGGAGAGACGCCGCGCAAACGCAGCGCGCATGACCGCGCGGTTGTGACGGAAAGCATGGAAGACTATCTCGAGTGTATTTTCGACCTCGAGAATCGCAAGGGATACGCCTGCGTGTCGGATGTGGCGGAAGCACTGCGATTGAACCGGGCCAGCACGTCGATCATGGTGAAGCGGCTGGGGAAGCTCGGCTATTTGCGCTACGAGCCTTATCGCGGGTTTGCGCTTACTCCCGACGGATGCCGGGTCGCCGAAAAGATTCGCAAACGGCACGCGATGTTATCCGAATTGTTCCAGCGGATGGGACTCGATCCCCGGGAATATCTTTCCGACATCGAGGGGCTCGAACATCATTTGAGCGACCGCGCGTTCCGGCGTTTTGCGGAATTGGCCGAGCATTTGCGTGAGCATCCCTTGCCTTCAAGCCGTTTGCCGGCTCGTTCCGGCGTCCGTTCCCGAATGGCTCATTAGCCGTGCCGTTATGTCGTCCAAATACGTCGCCTTGACCGATCAACTGAACGATTATGTTCTGGCGCACCGCTCCAACGTGGATGATCCGGTACTGGATGCCTTGCGGGCGGAAACGGAAAACCTGGGCGAGATCGGCGAAATGGCCATCGGCCGTTACCAGGGCGACGTTTTGAATTTTCTGGCCGAGATTACCGGAGCGAAATGGGCCGTGGAAGTGGGAACATTTACCGGGATGAGTTCGATCTGCATTGCGCGCGGACTGGCACCGGGCGGGAAGCTGATTTGTTTCGACCAGGATTTCAAATGGACCACCATCGCGCGGCGTTATTGGCAAAAAGCCGGCGTGCAGGACCGGATCGAATTGCGGCTGGGCAACGCGCGCGAGGTTTTGCCGCGATTCCGTTTTTCTCATCCGCTTGATTTCGCTTTCATCGACGCCGATAAGGAATCCTACAATATCTATTATGAAGCGCTGCTGCCGAAAATGCGGACGGGCGGACTGATGGTGTTCGACAATATGCTGCAGGCCGGACAGGTGATTGACCCGACGCAGAGACACGCGCCGGCCACCCGCGCGATTAATCAACTCAACTACAAACTTGCCACAGACGACCGGGTGCAGTCGATCATGCTGCCGGTTGTGGATGGGCTCCATTTATGCCGCAAACTGCGGGAGGTAATTTAGAGACTCTCCGAAAACGGTGAACGGGGCCGGATGGAGACGCGTCTTATTATGGAAAGACCTTCCGGTTTCCTTTAATCTGAGCCGAACTTAACTTTTTATGCCCATCATTGGAATACGCACTGATTTTGACCGCGTGCAGAAACGGTGGGTTATCGGTGCGCTTGGGATCGCTTTTCTCATTCACCTGATCGTTGCCGGATTGCTGGGATGGTATAAAATTCCCGGACTTAAGACGCCTTATTTCGACCAAAGCCCGGCGGGTCCTTTCAACGTGAAGGAAATCGAAATTAATCCCGATTCGATCAAACCGGAGCAGGAAAATCCGATTGCCAAACTCCCCGTGGTTGAGCCGCCGAAAGATTCCTCCCAGTTCAATCTCGATCCGAATTTGGTGGAGAAGACACTCCAGGCGCCGCAGGCTTCTCTCAGTACTCCCTCGGTGCCGGAACCGTCCCGGGTTGTTGCCGCGACCGACCTTGGCCAAGGTCTTCCCTTCGCTGCATCTGACCAGGCTAAGGTCACGGCGGAAATTTCACGAGTTGACCCCACCGCCACCGGCAGCCCGGCCATTACGTCGAAAACGGCCCGGGATCTGATCAGCGCCACGGCGGGGCTTCCCCAGCCCGGGCTACCCAGTGGCTCGCAAATTACCGGCAATGGAACCAATGGCAAACTTCCCGGCTTCTCCCAACTAGTACCGGCTTTCCGGGCTGATACCGCTGTTTCCAATCTTCCCGAGCCGGTTTTGTTGCGTTTGCCCAGCGACGTTTTGTTTGATTTTGATTCGGCCCAGCTCAAGCCCGAAGCCGGGTCGCTTTTGACGCAGGCGGTTGGTCTCATTACAAAATATCCGCAGGCCAGCGTTCAAATCGACGGCTATACCGACTCTTTTGGCAAATCCGATTACAACCTGACTCTTTCCCAGCAGCGGGCCGAAGCGGTTCAAGCCTGGCTTGAGGGCCATGCGCTCCGGGGCGACTATAAATTCCGTGCCCAAGGCCATGGCAGCGCCGATTACATCGTTATCCCTCCAGCCACCATCGATCAGCAGCAGGCCAATCGCCGGGTGGAGATTCTCATCCAGGCGTTGAAGCCGTAGAAGCCTCTATCTAAAATCGGTTCAGAATGGCATTGACTCTGCGGCTGGCTTTGGCAGTCTGACCAACCGCCGTCGCCTTGCTGGTCGCGTTCCGGAACGGCTTTAAGGACAATCACAAATTTACTTTTCTTATGCCTGTCGAAGTCATTCTCAAAACCAAAATCGAAGGTCTGGGCAGCGAAGCCGATGTCGTCTCGGTCAAGCCGGGCTATGCCCGCAATTTTCTCATCCCGAAAGATTTTGCCGCGCCCGCCACCCTTGCCACCAAGCGTCAGGTGGAGGAACTCAAGCGCAAGCGCGCCGAGCGCGAGGCCCGCGAGTTGAACGAAGCCCAGGAATTTTCCGGCAAGCTGGGCAAACTCAAGCTCGTCTTTATTCTTGAGTCGGGTGAAGGTCAGGAGAAGGTCTTTGGCGCCGTCACCAGCCAGGATATCGCGAACAAGCTCAAGGAAGCGGGGCACGAAATTGACCGCAAAAAAATCGATCTTCCCAAGCCGATCAAGGAACTCGGTGAACATGAAGTTGCCGTTAAGCTCGCCGCCGAAGTCCACGCCACCCTTCATATTACGGTCAATCACCCTCCGCCGAAGGAAGGCGCCGAAGAGAAAGTGGCCGTGGCCAAGGGTGGCAAAAAGCCCAAAGCCAAAAAAATTTGACGGTAGTTAATCCGGATCGCGAGAGAGGCCCGAAACGGGTCTTGTTATTCTCTTGACGTTTAGGGGCTTGATCTCCAAATTCCAGCCGAGAGATGAGGGATACTGCGCTTTCGATGCTAGTTTTGCATGGCTAAGCTCCTTAGGCCCAAAATGAAGAGGGAGATTTGAAACAATTCACCGGACGAATGAGACAATTTTGGCTGGCCAGGCTACTGGCATTCTTTCTTGTCCTTCTCCTCCCCTCCCAAGGCGCATTTTCTCAGGCGACTAATTCCTCGGAATCGAACCCTCCGGCCCAGCCTGCCATGCCGGCTTCTTCAGACCAGGGCCAAAGCGCGGCTCCGGCTTCTCCCGACCAGAGCCAAAGCGCAGTTCCGGCGACTCCTGATCAGACGGTCGCTCCGCAGGTCGGGCCGACTGGCCGGGCCAAGAAAATTGTCGGCGCTCCCGAAACGCAAGCCCCCAGTCCCGCGGAAAACGGCCCCATCGTCCGTGAAATCGACATTGAATACATCGGTCCCAAGACAGTTTCCAAAGCCGTTATTCTTTCCAACATGCGCACAACTGTTGGACAACCCTATTCGGCCAATTCGGTAGAGGAAGATGTCCGAAACCTTTACGCCACGGGCTTTTTCACCAACTTGGCCATCAAAGATGAGCCTCTTGGCGATGGCGTTAAAGTCAATGTTGTGGTCCAGCCCAAACCGTTGGTGAAGGAAAT
>DATJMI010000053.1:0-42608 GCA_035508775.1 Methylacidiphilales bacterium | reverse complement strand
TATCGCTGAGGGTGATCGCCGCTTCGCACAGTTCAGCGACCGTCATAACCGACCCGG
Source organism: Methylacidiphilales bacterium (assembly GCA_035508775.1). Classification (GTDB taxonomy): domain Bacteria; phylum Verrucomicrobiota; class Verrucomicrobiia; order Methylacidiphilales; family UBA1321; genus JABDGH01. Next base: position 42,551 of record DATJMI010000053.1, on the reverse strand, counting down.
CGTGCCGTGACGTAACCGGAGCGTATTTGAGGATATCGGTTTGCCCGACCGGCACGGCTCTTTGGAGCTGTTCTCTTCCCTGATCCACGCGAGCGAGAATCGCAGCAACGGCCAGAACCTTGAATGTGCTGCACATGGGGAATGGTTCATCCATGCGCTGTCCGAGGATTTGCCCACTGCCGGAATCAAGAAGAGCGACACCCATTCGACCTCCACTTTGTTTCTCAACCCGGGCCAGACGGTCATTCAGCGACATGGTTGCCGGCAAACCATGAGAAGGCTCGGGTAGCCCCAGATACATCCCCAAGAGAGCCAGGGCGGAAGAGCCGAGAAATTCACGGCGTGTGCGCAATCTCTCGTTGCGGTTGTCCATGGCCGATGCTGTTTGCATGAATGCGGGATGACGGCTGCAAGAAGAGCGGGGATTTTTCCAGAGCAAGACCGGCTCTAATAACTTCCCTGGCTCACTTGCTTGGGTTTGATCCACTTGTCCTCGGGAATCCAGCCGATCCGATACATGTAGTCGCTTAATTCGGCGGTGATTTCCCGCGCGGTGCGTTTGGTGTCTTCGGTCAATCCATGTGCCAGGCCGCCCGCGCTTCCAGTGGCCAGTCCCACGCCGAGGGTCAGCGGGTCAGTCGCGATTCCCGTGATGGCACCCGGCTCGGCGTTGCTTCCGCCCGTGGTTGAAAAGGTCAGGAAGGGCCGGTGGGAACGTTCCGACAAATCATAGACTTCCACCGCCGTTTCGAGTTTTGTGGCCCCCATGCCAAAGCCGATGGCGCTGCGCAGAAAACGGCTTCCCTGGTTGACCCGCACAAATTTTCCCCGGATCACCCATGCGTTTTCCGGGTGCGGCCATTGGTTCCGCTTAATGGCATCGGCGGAAATGAGCCGCTTGGTCAGATCGGCTGTGATCGCCGAAGTCATCATGCTTTGAAGATCGGTTTTAAATTCGGCCAGTTCCGTCCCTTCCCGGTCCACATTGAATTCCGCGCCGGTCACCGAAAATGGCTCGACGTAAACGCGCTGCGGCATGTGCTCCACAGCCACTTCTGATACCGGCGCCACACTCACCGACGCGCAACCGGCCAGCGCCAACACTGCCCCCGCCCCAAGAAATTGCCCTATTTTCATTTCCACTTATCGCAGAAATTCATTCCTGGTCAAAAAAATCGTATCGTAAGGACCAGCGGTATCGTGGATTGAAAGCACCTTCGCTGGCGGTTATTGCAAGAGAATGCAAGCGTTTCCATGGATCGGTTCAACGACTTTATTTTGCTGACAGGCGAGCGCATTTTTCTTTCGGTCTCCCATTTCTATTTCCCTCCATCCGTGGGTCAAGCCATGGATCATCGTGGCCCTCGCTGCTGTTACCATTGCTTTTTGTGGCCTGGGGGGGACTACTGGTTCCGGCAACAAGGCGTGCCTTCCTGGCATGTTATTACGGGTACATTTTAGCCATCTTTAAATGTAGATTTCTCTTGGTCGCGCGCCAAAAATAGGTTCCGCTTATGGGGGGATATGCCGGACACGCGAATCTTTGCCAACCTTGGTCTCACCGCTATTCTGCTGGTTATGAATGGTTGCACTCCTGCCGGACCGGCTCCTGCGCCCTCCCAGCCCCCGCCGCCGCAACCGGTCATTGCTCTCTTTACCGACTACGGGTGGGAGGATCCTTACGTTTCCCAGCTCAAGGGCGTGATTTTCACGGTGAATCCTTCCGCCCGGGTAGTCGATCTTACCCATAGCATCGCTCCGTACAACGTCACGGAGGGCGCCTACCTGCTGGACCAATGCGCGGAGGAATTTCCCGCCGGGACGATTTTCGTCGCAGTGGTCGATCCGCAGGTCGGTTCGGATCGCGCGCCGATTTTGGTGGAGACCAACAAGGAAAAATTTTATATCGGCCCCGACAACGGTCTCTTTACGGAGGTGATCGACCGCGAGGGATTTCTCAAGGCGTGGAAACTCGACCGGCCGGAGTATTTTCGCCCTGGCGCTATTTCCTTTACTTTTCATGGGCGCGACATTTTCGGCCCCGTCGCCGCCCATCTCGCTTCTGGAGTCGCGCCGGAAAGGCTGGGTTCGGAAATTCCGCTCGTTTCCGCCCTCGCGCGGCTTTCCGGCAAAGCGCCGGTTTTTTCTTCGGGCATTCTTTCTGTTGAGGTGGAGCACGTCGATCGGTACGGCAACGTCGTTCTCAATCTGCGCGATGACAATGATCTGGCCAACCGCCTCAAGGACGGCAATCTCGTCAAAATTTCCGTGGGGAAGGAGAACTACTCGGCGCCGCTTCTGAAGACCTACGGCGATATTGAAAAAGGGCGGCTGGTGCTGCTTTACGGCGGCAGCGGGCTGCTGGAGATTGCGATGAACCAAGGTTCCGCCGCCCAGGAACTCAAGGTACGGCCCGGCGATGTGATTTTTCTGAAACCATGAACGCCTATTTCTTCAAGCCGATTCTCCAGGAGCGCATTTGGGGCGGGCGCAATCTCGCCGCTCTCTGCAACCGAACTCTGCCCGAAGACAAAAAAATCGGCGAGAGCTGGGAACTGAGCGACCGTCCGGAAGCGGTCAGCGACATCATTTCCGGTCCCGGTGTCAAGCCCGACACCCATCAGAATCTCCACACTCTCTGGCAGGAGAGCCGGATCGCGGTTTTCGGCACCAAATCGCCCGACCTCCCCCGTTTTCCGATACTCATCAAGCTTCTCGACAGTCAGGAAAATCTCAGCGTGCAGGTCCATCCCCAACCGGGCCAGGAAGGCGAGCCGAAAACCGAGTTGTGGTACTTCCTCCAAACCGCGCCCGAGGCCAAGATTTATGTGGGCCTTAAGCGGGGGGTGACGCGCGACAAGTTTGAAAAGGCGATAGGCACGCCGGAGCTTCCCCAGCTTTTGCATACGCTCTATCCGGCGCAAAGCGACGCCATGTTTCTTCCCAGCGGACGTATTCATGCCGTCGGCGGAGGCAACGTCATTCTCGAGATTCAGCAAAACTCCGATACCACTTACCGGATTGATGACTGGGGCCGCGTCGACAGCCAGGGGCACCCTCGCGCTCTTCACCGGGAGCAGGCTTTGGCATCGATTCGCTTCAACGATTTTGAGCCGCAGTTTGTCCAGCCCCACTCCGAGAGGGTCCTTCAGTGTCCTTATTTCAGCGTGGAACGCGCCTATATTTACCCCGGCGAATACCGCGTCTGGACCAGCGACCAGACCAGCTTTCAGTACCACTTTCTGGCCCAAGGCGAGATCAAGATCGACGACCGCACTTATAAGCAAGGCGAAGGTTGGCTCGTTCCCGCCAATACCGAGAGCTATAGTCTGGAGCCTCTCGGCGAGGGCGCGGAACTGATCACTGTCCAGTGGGGAGGATAGATTTTTTGCTAAATCGGACTCAGCGTTTGGGCTGCTTTCCATGTTATAACATTTGCGCGTGTCTGAGAGCCGTTTACCTTAAGGGAAAACCCTCACCGGAGAACAACTATGCTCACCACTCGCCGCCAAGCCATGAAGACCCTCGCCGCCGCCACGTTGGGCGCCACCGCTCTTGGGAAGATTTCCGCCCTAGCCCAGACTGCTCCGGCCGCCACGACCGCGACGCCTGAACCGGCCGGCCCTTTCACGCTGCCGCCTCTTCCCTACGCTTACGACGCGCTTGAGCCGAACATCGACACGGAGACCATGCATCTCCACCACGACAAACATCACGCCGCTTACGTTAAAAAACTCAATGAGGCCCTGGCCAAGGAACCTTCCTTTTCCCCCGGCAACGACATTGAGGAACTCCTCAAAAATTTTGCTTCGGTTCCCGAGGCGATCCAGACCGATGTACGCAACCAGGGTGGAGGCCATGCCAATCACAGCCTTTTCTGGCAGACGCTTTCGCCCAAAGGGGGCGGCACGCCCGGCGAGGCCCTGGGCAAAGCCATCACCAATGATCTTGGCGGCTTCGATAAATTCAAGGAAGAGGTTGCCAAAGCCGGGGCGGGACTTTTCGGCAGTGGCTGGGTGTGGCTGGTTCTGGATGGCGGCAAGAATCTGACGATTCTGACCCTGCCGAATCAAGACAGCCCGCTGATCGAGGGACACTATCCGCTTTTTGGCATCGACGTCTGGGAGCACGCCTATTATCTCAAATATCACAATCTTCGCCCCGATTACATCAAGGCGATCTGGAATGTCGTCAATTGGGACTTTATTTCGGCCCGCTATGACAAGGCGATGAAAGCCTGAGGGCATCGCGGGGCGAAAGGCGTGAGGTTGTTTTTACGGATGACCCGCTTTTTGCCGGGCCATCGCTTGCGCTTGGGATAGGTTATATTGCGCGTCTTGATCGCCGGGGTTGAATCGCAGGGTTTCCTGAAACTGGGTTATCGCCTCATCGGCACGTCCCTGCCGCAGGAAAGCAACGCCAAGGTTGTTGTGAGCCGCGGCGAAGCTGGGATTGGTTTTCAGGGCTTTTTGAAACTCGGCAATTGCTGGATCGAGTTGTCCTTTTTGGATCAAGGCGACGCCCATATTGTAATATGCCTGGGCGAGGTTGGGATTGATTTCCACCGCCTTCTGAAATTGAGTCATGGCTTTATCCGTCTGGCCGGTTGAGAACAGAGTAGCGCCGAAATCGTCGCGGGCATCGGCATTGGCGGGGTTGATTTCCAGAGCTTTCTCGAATTGGGGCATGGCTTCTGCAACCTGGCCTTTTTGCATGAGGGCGAAACCGAGATCGTAATAGACGACGTCGTCATGCGAATCGATTTTCAGAGCTTTTTGATATTGGGCGATCGCTGCGTCGACCTGTCCCTTTTGCAGGAGGGCGTTGCCAAGGCTGATGTTGCCCATCCAGCAAGCTGGATTTTTAGCCAGCGCATCAGTCCAGAGCGCATCCTGGTTTTTGTAAACCCAGGCGCGTTCCCAACTCGAGATTCCCAGGATAAGCAGCATACCCGCGCCAAAGGCCGACGGCAGCCAGCGTCTTCCGGAAATCGGCCAATCCAAAAACTTGGCCAGGCCCGCCCCGGCCAGCGCCAGCGGTCCCATTGCGGCCAAATACTGGAAATGATCGGCGACCAGGGAGAAAGGAGAAAAGCCCATATCGATCAGCCCCAACACCGGAAACAAGGCGGCTACGAAATAAGCGAAGGCAAAAAACCAGGGCCGCAGCCATGACTTGCGCTGGAACCATAAGATCAAAAAGACAATGAGCACGGCGAACAGCGGCAAATAGGAGGTCCACCGTCCGGCGTCGATCTCCCACCGCGGATAAATGATGATCAACGGATCCGGCCAAAGGAGTTTGCCCAAATAAAACCAGACGGCATCTCCCGCCGTCGCCAGCCGCTGTGGGCAAGTCCGCGCCCACTGCGGATCGGTGTTCGGCGTCAACTGGACTTGCGTCCAAAACGATAGCGCGCCGGCGGCAAGGGACATCAAGAATACCGGGATGGTACCCGCCATCACGCGCCACTGCCAGCGGCCCCGCATCCACCAGGCGCACAGGCAAAGTGCCGGAGATAGCACCATGGCGGATGTCTTGCTTGCCATGGCCAGCGCGGCGAAAAGCAACGTCAACGCATAATTCCAATTGCCGCCGATTGGGCTTTCGTGGCCCGCTGTTTCAAGCCATCTTGCAAAAAAGAGAATCGAGAGCAAAAAGAACAGACCCGATTGGATGTTTTTGATTTCGGTAATCCACGCCACCGATTCAACCTGCACCGGATGCAAAGCCCAGAGCGCCGCGCCCAGCCATGCTCCGGGAATTCGCAAGCTCCGCAACACCCGCCAGAGCAAGACTGCGCAGACCGCATGCAGCAAAACGTTGGTCAGGTGATACGGCAGCGGAGTCAATCCCCACAGCGCGTGCTCGAACCAAACTGTTGTCAAGGCGAGGGGACAAATATCGGCCGCGCTGGTGCTCCAGATTTCTTTCAATCCAAGCGGTCCCACAATGCAAGGGTTGGCGGTGACAAAGGCATCATCATCCCAAATGAACCCCGCCCGCCAGACCGGCGTATAGGTCAGAACAACGGCCAAGACTAGAACTATGCCTCCAAGCCAAGCGCGGTTGAATCGGAATAGTGGCGACGAGGCATTCACCGCTTTCTCGGCGGCCGGCGTGAAGAAACCCTCCTCCGCGCTTTTTTCCGTGAATCGTTTCGCCATGACGGTTTACTTTTGGCCCGCCTTTTGCCGGATTATTTCCTCCGCCTTAGCCAAATTGTTTTGCGCCTCGGTGTCGCTGGGATTCAGGCGCAAGGCTTTCTGGAGTTGAGGAATTGCCGCTTCCGGCCGTCCCTCTTTGATAAGAGCAATACCGAGATTTTTACACGTGATGGCATCGTTGGGATCGATTTGCAAAGATTTTTTATACTCCTCCACCGCCTGGCCGATTTGTCCCTTATCTAATAAGGCCCAGCCAAGATTGTTGTGGGCTTCGGCAAAGTTGGGAGCGATTTCCAAGGCTTTTTTGAACTGAACGATCGCCTCGTCCACTTCCCCTTTTTGGAGAAATACCCCACCAAGGTTATTATAGGCGTCGGCGGCGTTGGGATTGATTTGCAACTCTTTGTTGAATTGAACGATCGCCTCATCTACTTCTCCCTTGTAAGAAAGAGCAACCCCAACATTGCCGTAAACCTCTTGTTGGAAATCCAGACATGCGAACAGGTTGAATGCTATCGAAAATGCCAGCAACGAACCCCAAACACAACGGGCGATCCACAACCAGACCCATTGTCCAGCCAGGGCGCGCTCCAAAGACAAAACGCCGATGACCGCGAGCAACACCAGCGGAAACGCATATTCCATTTCATAGCGAAGGCACATGGAATCGTGAAAGCACATAATCCCCGCGCAAGTCCCAAACAGCGGGACGATGGCCATTAAAAACCAACCCAGCACCAAACGCTCGTTTCCCGTCCGGTTTTGCCAGGCCAGCGGCACGGCCAAGGCCAGCCAGACCAGTGGGATGTTGGCCAAAATTCCAAAAGGATGATTCACGATGAAATACCCCTGTGGGTACGGCGGAAGAGGGATATCGTGAACGAAGGGAAACCGGCCGCTCCAGCTTGCCGGAGCCAGAAAGCCGACCCGGAAATTGAACCAGAAGTAATGGAGACTGAATTGGTGGTGGATCGTAACCGGCAATTGATAACTTTGCCCAAATTCCAGCGGATTATCAAAACGCAAGACATTATAACACATAAGCCCGGTTCCGATAAGCCCGATGGGCCCCCCCGCCGCTAATAACAAAGGCCACACGGTCCGCTTTTCCCGCCAGGCCTGGATCACCGGGATGAGCAGAACGGCGGTGCCGAATAACAGCGACGGACGCGCTCCCAAGGCTAATCCATAAGCCAGACTGGCCGTCGCGACCCATTGCCATCGGTGCTCAGAATCGTGCAGGGCGTGCCATATTCCAGCCAAGACCAGCATGATCAGCATATAACCGCAACTGATCGCCACTTCGTAAACATCACACTCGCCCAAAATGGCCGGCGCGAAATTGGCCAGCCCAAGCGCCAGTGCCCCGGCCATTACGATCCAAATACTGATTTCTTTAAAGTAACGCCGCCATATCGCATAGAGCAAACCCACCTCAATCAAAAAACCGGCCGAAAAAAAGATCACGGCGGCATCCCGATGCAACAGGTAATGACCGGTTAAAATCAAATAGGGCCAAAAAAGCAGCAAAGCCGGCACAGGTCCGAAATAGAGATAGAGCTTCCCCTTGTAATAACTCAAATCGTGTAAATAATAGCGTTCGGTCCACAGATGCGGGTTCCCAAGCACGGGATCGTTAGGATCGGTGATCCGCGCGAGTTCGGGTGGAATGTCCCGTTTCACGTTTAACTGGCCGGCACGAAAACCATCCACCAGCAAATTGTAATAAGTCTCTTTTGCGCTGGAGCATTCCGACTCGATGATTCCCGAATTGGAACTCCAGACATAAATTCCAATAACCAACAGGCAAACCGCACTCAAAACGGCCCGGCGTATCCATGGGGATTGGTCTCCAACCAAGTGCGGTTCCAAAAACAGGATGTGCTTCATCCAGGTTAGTAGTGTCGGCGTCATTTTCCCGGCGGTAGACGCGGAGATAGCATTGTCCGTCGCGCTTTTTTTTGTGAATCGTTTCGCCATGAAAAGATCTACTTTAGGCCCGCCTTTTGCCGGATTATTTCCTCTGCCCTGGCCAAATTGTTTTTTGTTTCGGTGTCATTAGGATTCAGGCGCAAAGCTTCCTGGAATTGAGAAATGGCCGCTTCCGGTTGTCCTTCGTTAAAGAGAGCAATGCCCAAATTGTTATAAGCGCCGGCATAGTTGGGATTGATTTGCAAAGCTTTTTGAAACTCCCCGGCTGCCTGGCCGATTTGTCCTTTAGATAATAAAGCCCAACCAAGATTATTATGGGCTTCGGCATAATCGGATTTGATCGTGAGAGCTTTTCGATATTGGACTATCGCTTCGTCCACTTCCCCTTTTTGTAAAAATGCCCAACCAAGATCGTTGCAGGTTTTGGCGTTGCCGGGATCGAGGGTCGCGGCTTGTTGAAAATGGGCAAGCGCCTCATCCACTTCTCCTTTTTGCAATAGGGCCACGCCGAGATTAGCGTGCGCTTCGGCGAGACCGGGATAGAGTTCCAATGCCTTTTGATATTGGACTATCGCCTCGCCGATTTCTCTTTTTTGGTCAAGGGCATTGCCGAGGTTGAGATAGGCTTCGGCGTAGCCGGGTTGGATTTCCAGGGCTTTTTGATAATGCGCCACGGCTTCGTCCCATTGCCCCTCTTGAAACAGAATGACGCCGAGATTGTTATGAGCTATCCAGCAGTCCGGATTTTTGGAAACCGTATCAGACCAAAGCGATTTTTCGCTTTCAAAGGCCCAGCTCCGTCGCCAACTCAATATTCCGAAAACCAGCAAAACTCCCGCATAAAGGCTCAGTTGTAGCCATGGCCTATCTGAGATAGCCCGATTTGCCAACCATACCCAGACCGCTCCCAATAATGCCATCGGTCCCATGGCGGCCAAATATTGAAGATGATCGGCGACCAAACAGTGCGCGAGAGAACTCATCGTTACGAATCCCAACACGGGAAATAAAGCCGCCAAAAAATAACCAAAGACAAAAAAACAGATGCGAGCCCACGGCTGGCGTATGGACCACAGAACAATCAGGATGACTAATATCGCTCCCAGCGGCAGATAGGAAAACAGTCGCGTGGCATCGATTTCCCAGGAGGGATAACTATTAATCAAAGGATAGGGCCAAACCAATTTACCCAGATAAAACCAGATCACGTCGCCCGATGCGGCCACACGTTCGGGCCAGCTCCGTACCCAGGGTAAATTTTCTTCTCCCACCAACTTTCGCGTCAAAATCGAAACAACGCCGGCGGCGACGGACATGAAAAAGACAGGGGCTACTCTTATCAGATTGCGCCATCGCCATTGCCCCTCCAGCCACCAAGCGCATAGACAAAAGGCTGCCGGCAATACGACCGTGGACGTCTTGCTCATCATCGCCAAGGCGGCGAAAAAAAGAGTCCATCCATAATTCCAATTCTTTTGGGTCTGATTTCCCCGATTTTTTGCTTTTAGCCATCGCACAAAGAAAAATACGGAAAGCAGGTAAAAAAGACCTGATTGCGTGTTCTTTGTTTCGCTGATCCAGGCCACCGATTCAACCTGCAACGGATGCAAGCCCCAAAGTGCCGCGCCCAGCCAGGCGCCCGGAATCCGCAAACTTTGTAAGAGCCGCCACAACACCACCACACAAACCGCGTGCAGTAAAACATTGACCAAATGATAAGGGAGAGGATTCAGGCCCCACAACAAATGTTCTATCCAGAAAGTGGTAAGCGCCAAAGGGCAGATATCGGCGGAATTTGTCGTCCAGATTTCTTTCAACCCAAGCGGTCCCACAATGCATGGGTTGGCGGTGATATTAATATCGTCGTCCCAAATGAACCCCGCCCGCCATGCCGGCGTATAGATCAGAATGACAGCCAGAAACAGCCCCAGACCCCCAAGCCAATCGTGTTTGAGCCAAGCCGGCGGCGCCAGGGTGGGCGCCATATTCCTGGCCTCCGATGCGGCGATATCATCATTTGTCGCATTTTTTTTTGTGAATCGCTTTGCCATGGAAGGTCTACTTCTGGCCCGCCTTTTGCCGGATCGCCATTTCCAGCTTGGTCAAATTATTTTGGGCCTCAGCGTCATTGGGATTCAAACGCAAAGCCGCCTGGAATTGGAAAATCGCCGCTTCCGGCCGTCCCTCTTTTATAAGAGCAATGCCCAAATTATTATAAGCGCCGGAATAGGTGGGATCGATTTGCAAAGCTTTTTGACATTCCTTCACCGCCTGGCCGGCTTGTCCCTTAAATAATAAGGCCCAGCCGAGATTATTATGGGCTTCGGCATAGTCAGGCTCGATGATGAGAGCCTTCTGGTATTGAGAGATCGCTTCGTCTACTTTCCCCTTTTGTAAGAACGCCCAACCTAGATTGTTGTGAATTTTTGGGTCACCGGGATCGATGGCCATGGCTTGTTGAAAATGGGCAAGCGCCTCATCCACTTGGCCCTTTTGCAACAGGGCGGCGCCAAGATCATTGTGAGCTTCGACAAACCTAGGGTCGAGTTCCAAGGCCTTGCGGTATTGGACTATCGCCCCGTCCACTTCTCTTTCTTGGTTAAGGGCATTACCGAGGTTGACATAGGCTGCAACATAATAAGGGTTAATTGCCAGGGCTTTTTCGTATTGAACGACTGCCTCGTCGACCTTTCCCTTGAAAGCAAGAAGAGCTCCAAGGTCATTGTAAACCTCTTGTTGCAAATCCAGACGTGCAAGCAGATTGAATACGATCGAAAATGCCAGCAGTAGACCCCAACCGCAACGGGCCATCCAAAGCCAGCCCCGCCGGCTTGCTAAAGCGCGCTCCACAGCCAAAATACCGATGACGGCGAGTAACACCAGCAGAGATGCATATTCTACTTCATAGCGAAGGCACATGGAATCGTGAAGGCAAAGAATCACGGAGCTAGTCCCAAACAACAGGACGATGGCCGTCAAAAACCAACGCAGAGCCGAATGTTCCTTTTCCGTCCTTTTTTGCCAAGCCAATGGCGCGGCCAAGGCCAGCCAAACCACCGGTATATTGGTCAAAGCGCCAAAAGGATGGTATACCATGTAATAGCCCAGTGGCTGTGCCGGAGGAACAATATCGTGGACAAAGGGAAAATGACTATTCCAACCTGCGGGATCCAGAAAGCCGACCCGGAAATTGAACCAGAAATAATGCGGGCTGAACTGTTGATGCATTCTGACCGGCAGTTGATAACTCTGCCCAAATTCCAGCGGGTTATCAAAGCGCAAGACGTTATATAACATGAGTGCAATTCCTATAAACCCAATGGGGCCTCCCGCCGCTAGCAACAAAGGCCACAGCTTTCGCTTTTCCGGCCACGCCTGCATCACCGGCAGAAGCAGAACAGGGGCGCCTAATAATAGGGAGGGCCGCGCTCCCACGGCTAATCCATAGGCCAGACTGGCCGCGGCAATCCATCGCCACTGGCGCTGGGAATCATGGAATGCGCGCCATAACCCAGCCAAGACCAGCATAATCAGCATATAGCCACAGCTGATGGCGACTTCATAAACATCACAGCGGCCCAAAATAACCGGCGCGAAATTGGCCAGCCCAAACGCCAGCGCCCCGGCCATTATAATCCAGATACTGATTTCTTTAAAATAACGCCGCCATATCGCGCAGAGCAGAGCCACGCCAATCAAAAAGCCGGCCGAGAAAAAAATCACTCCGGCATCCTTATGCAATAAATAGCGCCCGGTCAGAATCAAAAAGGGCCAGAAGAGCGCCAATGCCGGTGTGGGGCCAAAATAGAGATACAGCTTCCCCTTGTAATAACTCAAATCGTGCAAATAGTAGCGATTAACCCATAGATTTTTATTCCCAAGCGCAGGATCGTTAGGATCGGTGATCCGTGCGAGTTCGGAGGGTACGTCCCGTTTTACGTTGAGCTGCCCGGCACGAAAACCATCCACCAGCAAATTGTAATAAGTCTCTTTTGCGCTGGAACATTCCAACTCGAGTATTCCCGAATCGGAACTCCAGATATAGATTCCAATAACTAAAACGCAGACTGCGCTCAAAACGGCCCAACGTATCCCTGGGGATCGATCTTCAACCCAATGCGGCTTTCCCAGCAGGCTCCGCTTCATCCAGATTGGCCGCGATGGGATCGGCGTCACTTTCCCGGCAGTTGACGCGGAGAGATCATTGTTCGTCACGCTTTTTTTCATGAATCGTTTCGCCAGGAAGGTCTCGATAATAAGAATGGACCCTTTCCATTTCTATGGCAGCAGATTTTTTCTTCCCCCGCTTCAAATTGCGATTGGAACCGGCGGAACTATTTTGCCGATAAATTGGAGAAATGAAGAGCAATCGTGCTTGGCTTAGGAATAGACCCGTCCCCAGTGGACATCGAGCCGTTTGGTGACGTAAATGCGCACGGCGCGCAGCGTGCAGCGCGTCTCGAGTGTCTGGCCCCGTTTCACGATGCCGGCCAGCGGTTCGTTAGGGCGCACGCGCAAAACTTCCTGCGCAATAATCGGTCCCTCGTCGAGATTGGGGGTGACGAAATGGGCGGTAACTCCGATCACTTTCACGCCCCGTTCATAAGCTTGGCGGTAAGCGTTGGCGCCTGGGAAAGCCGGCAGGAGGGAGGGATGGATATTGATGATCTTGTTTTTCCAGCGCCAAACGAAATTCGGGGAAAGAATTTTCATGAACCGCGCCAGGACGATGAAATCGGCCTCGTATTTTTCGAGAAGCTGCAGGACTTGCTGTTCGGCCCGGACGCGGTCGTTGAAGGGAACATGATGGAAAGGAAGTTTTTTCCGACGGGAGAGAGGTTCCAATCCAGGGCGATTACCGATGACGACGACGGGTTGCGCCCCGAGTTTTTTCGGCGCCAGGGCGAGCAGTCCTTCGAGAACGTGCGGTTCTTTCGTAACCAGAATAGCCAGCCGCTGCGGGCCTTTCGGGGCGAAATGGATTTTCGCTTCCATGCCGAGATCGCGGGCCGCCGAGCTTACCTCATGCACGATAGCGGCACGGTCGAGGCGCGGGGCGGGCCACGATGCCTGGAGCGTCATGCTGAATTGGCCGCGTGTGACCTGTTCTTCCATGGCTTCGATGTTGGCGCCAAGCTGAAAGAGGAGCTGGGTGACGCGCGCGATGACGCCGGCTTTGTCCCGCCCGATAAGGGTCAAAGTAGCAAGATTTTTTTGCATTTTAGTGGGGGAATAGAGCAGAAAGGGTATCGGCTGGCCAAACTGGGGGCAAATCCGAATCGGGGAATTGGTGCCGCCGGGTTTAAGTTTACCTCGAAATATTACAAAATAAGGATTGATTTCATACCCTTATAGTGGCTAAAAGTGGGGGGTTGTAGCAAAAAAAGTCAAATTATGTCAAATGAGACCACGCGGGCGTCCTATACGGATACGTTCGACCATGCCTTTGATGGCAAGGGTCGCATTACCGTGCCTGCGGAATGGCGCGGCGGATCGTACGAGTCGCGGCTTTTTATTTTGCCCTCAACAGAACAGTGTTTGCGGATTTATCCCGAGAGCTGGTTGAGCAGTTGGCAGGAAAAACTGAAGACGCTGAAAGATGGCGATCCGGTGCGGCAGCAGGCGCTGGCTTTGGCCAGCGTAGCGCAGAGCACGACCTGGGACCAGCAGGGGCGCATCATGGTGAAGGAAAAACTGCGCCAGAAGGCCGGCTTGAAAAAGGAAGCGATGCTGGTTGGGCAACTCGATCATTTTGAAATTTGGGACAAGGCCGTATGGGAAAAGAGACCGGCGGCGGCGATTACCGTGGAGGAGGCGTTGCGCGCGATGGGCCTATGAATGTCTCCCTGAATTTCTGGAGAGCTTGGCCGGCTGATGCCGGTTCGGGCCAAGAAACGGCAAGGATGTACTGATGCCTGCTCCTTGTCTTTCCTCAACGGCATTGATGGCGGCTGGTTCGTCATCCCAGGAGGTCAAACAAGGAATATGGAAATCAAAATCAAGGGTCTTGTGCGCAGGCAATTGGTTTATGGATTCGAAACGGAAAAGGACAAGGAGGGGCAGGTCATCGGAGCTTCGGTCGTGAAACTGGCGCGGCGAAATGTCTTCGAATTGGTCGGTTTGCGCCGGCCGGCGTTGGCGAAGGCGTGGCGCTGGAATGCGAACCGATTTTGTGGGTGAAAAGGGAAGATGCGGGCGGGCATGTGCCGGTGCTGCTGGCGGAAGTGCTGGCGGCGGCGCAGGTGAAGCCGGGGGACAGGTGGATCGACGGGACGTTCGGGCGCGGCGGTCATACGCGAGCGCTTTTGGAACGGGGGGCGGCCGTTCTGGGATTGGATCAGGATGGCGAGGCAGCGGAAGCGGCCCGGGCCTTGGAAGACCGCTGGCCGGGCGATTTTAAATGGAAGCAGAGAAATTTCAAAGACTTGAAAACATGCACCACAGAGCACGGCTGGGCGAAGGTCGACGGAGTCCTCCTGGATCTGGGCGTTTCGTCGCCGCAACTGGAGCGGGCGGAGCGCGGTTTCAGTTTTCAAGCGGAAGGGCCGCTTGACATGCGGATGGACCAGCGGGGAGGGCCGACCGCGGCCGATTTGGTGAACAGGCTGCCGGAAGAGGAATTAAGCAAGCTTTTTTATGAACACGGAGGAGAACGGGAAGCAAGGCGGGTGGCGCGGGCTGTGGCAACGCGGCGCCGGACCGCGCCCTTCCGCACCACCACCGACCTGGCGATGGTGGTGGCCAAGGCTCTTCCGCGCCGAGGATCTCGGGGACTACATCCGGCAACGAAGGTCTTCCAAGCTTTACGAATCGCCGTCAACCGTGAAAAGGAGGCGCTGGTAGCGGCGCTGCCGCAGGCGGTGGAAATCATGAAACCCGGAGGAATTCTGGCCGTGATCAGTTTCCACTCCGGCGAGGACCGGGTGGTGAAGCAGTTTATGCGCGAGCGGAGTGCCGAATGGATGGATACGCCGGGGCGGCCCAATACGCTGCCGAATCCACAACGCCATTTGCGCGAGGTGAGACGATTTTTGCCGAGCGAAGGCGAAGTGGCCAAGAACCCGCGCGCGCGCAGCGCGCGTCTGCGCACGGCCATCCGCAACGAGGAGAAAATCGCCGTATGAGCCGCAATCGCCTCAGGCACGGTCACTCGCTCCATTGGATGGGCGTGCTGAAATGGATTCTCATCGTGGGTCTTCTTTCGATTCTCGGCCTGGTCTACATGCTGGGCAAAAACCAAAATCTGCATTTGGCCCAGGAGACTTACCGGCTGCAGGAGCAGCTCGACGCCATTAACCTGCGCAACGACCAATTGAATTTCGACCTCAACCGGATGAAATCACCGGCGGCTTTGGTTCGCCGGCTGGCCCAGATGCACTCGACTTTGGTCCGGCTCGATCAGATGGCCGCGAATGTTGTGCCGATGGATCAAAGCGGCACACGGATGCGCCTGGAACGGATCGGAACCATACCCAACAGTGGTCTCAACCCTTTCAACCCGCCCGTGGCCTCAACCAGCGAAACCGCCGCCGCGTCACCTCCGGCCAATCAATAGGATAATACCATGCAGCATCGCACGCGCGCTCTTTGGATCGTGGTTTTGTTGTCTATGGGTTACACGGTCATTTCGTTTAATCTGATCCAGATTCAGTTGGTGGAGCATGCCAAATTTTGGCGGATGGCGATCGAGAATCATCTTCGCCCCGAGATGATCCCGTCCAAGCGGGGGGCGATTTTCGACTGCGAGGGCAACATCCTGGCGCAGACGCATCTGGTCTACGATGTGAGGCTCGACGGGCGGAAGCTGGCGCATCCCGAGGTGAACCTGCCCAGGCTGGAGGAGGCGCTGCTGGCGCCGGCCGGCAGCATCGCGGCGGTTTTCGACGAGCGCAATCGTTACCAGTTGATTGCACAGAACGTGGAAGATGCCACCGTGGCCCGGTTGCGGGAGCTGAATCTCAATTGTTTGATTTTCGAGCCACGCGACGAGCGGTATCCGAACAATGAACTAGCCGCGCATGTGCTTGGCTTTACCGGCGATGACGGCCGTGGGTTGGCCGGGATGGAAAAGGAAATGGACAAGTGGCTTTCCGGGGCCCCGGGCGAACGATGGGTGGAACAGGATGCCAAACGCAAGGAAATCGCCGGGTACCAGACGCGTACCATTCCCGCAGTCGACGGGTATAATGTAACATTAACGATCAACATGGCGATTCAGCATGTGGTGGAGGATGAGCTCGACCAGATTGTGCAAAATGACCAGCCCAACGGTGCCTGCATCGTCGTGATGGATCCCCACACCGGAGCCATTCTCGGCATGGGGTCGCGCCCGACTTATGATCCGAATGACCGCCGGACCTTCACGGCGGACGCCGTGCGCAACCGTTGCATCACCGATATGGTCGAGCCCGGCTCGATTTTCAAAATTATCACCCTCGCCGCGGCGCTCAACGAGGGGGCGGTGACGCTTCAGACTCCGGTCTACTGCGAAAACGGCTCATTCCTTTACGGCGGAAAAATCCTGCGCGATGACGAGCCGAACGGCTGGCTTTCCGTCGAGGAAGTGCTGGCCAAGTCGAGCAACATTGGTTGCGCCAAGATAGCGTTGAATTATATCCACGAGGAGAATCTCTACAAATACGCGCGCGCCTTCGGCATCGGGCAAAGAACCGGCATTATGCATGACCAGGACGAATCGCCCGGCCTGTTGCGTCCGCTGAGCAAATGGAGCGAGCTTTCCGTTACGCGCATTCCGATGGGGCAGGAAGTGGGCGCGACCGCCTTGCAAATGGCGACGGCGATGAGTGTGATTGCCAATGGAGGCAATCTGGTCGAACCGCGCCTGGCGCTGAAGGTGACGGACGCGGCGGGCCGCACGGTGCGGATTTTTCAGCCGCGGGTCGTTCGCCAGGTCATATCCAGCGATGCCGCGGCGGACGTTGCCCGGGCGCTGGAGCAGGTGACGGTGGATGGAACGGCGAAAAATATTCGTGTGCCGGGTTATTCCATCGCGTGCAAGACGGGTACGGCGCAGAAATTTGTCGATGGAGCCTACTCTCACACCAAATTTGTTTCCTCCTTCATCGGCTTCATGCCGGTGGAGAATCCGGCCTTTGTCGCGCTCGTGATGGTCGATGAACCTCACACCGCCAAGTACTACGGGGCCGAGGTTTCCGGTCCGGTTTTCGCCGCCATGGCGGAACAACTGACGCAGATCATGAATATTCCCGCGGACCGGCCCTTGCCGACGCCGGGGCCGGTGCTCAGCGCCAATACCTCCTCAAACCTGTGAAACTTAACGAAATACTCAAAGATGTCAGGACGAAATCGGTGCAGGGGCCGGTGGACCGGATGATTCGCGTCCTGCGCTACGATTCGCGCCGCGTCGAGCCCAACGATGTTTTCTTCGCCTGGAAGGGGGAGAAGACCGATGGCCACGCCCATATCGCCGAGGTGTGCGACAAAGACGCGGCGGCTGTGGTGCTGGAAAACCGGGCTTTCGTCTCGGAGCGCGGTCCGACTTTTATCGAGGTGGAGAATGCGCGCCGCGCCATGGCGCTGATGTCGGCGAGCTTTTTTGGGCGGCCCGACCGCGCCCTGAAAATGGCCGGGGTGACGGGGACAAACGGCAAGACGACGACCACGTTCATTTTAAAACACCTGCTTTCGGAGGCAAAGGCGCCGGTCGGGCTGATTGGAACCGTCCGTTACGAGATTGGCGAGCGCATCCTGCCCGCGTCGCGGACGACGCCGGAGTCGCTCGATCTCCATGAATTGCTGGCGCAGATGAAAGCGGCCAATTGCTGGGCCACGGCGATGGAGGTATCTTCGCATGCGCTGGATCAAGGGCGCGTGACGCCCATCGATTTTCAGGTCGGCATTTTTACCAATTTGACGCAGGACCATCTCGATTATCACCACACGATGGAGAATTACTTCACGGCGAAGTCGGCTCTTTTCACCAACCTAGACCGGCCGGAAAATCCCGGCGTGGCGGTGATCAATGCCGATGATCCCTACGGGATAAAATTGATCCGGTTGCTGAGCGGACGCGTGCGCACGGTTACTTACACGCTCAAGGGTATGGCCGGAACAGAAATTGAGGCGAGCCAGGTTTCCGTCACGGCGGAGGGAACCGAAGGCGCTTTGCGCATGGGCGCGGAAATTTTTCCGTTTTCCCTGCCGTTGGTCGGCTCCTACAACGTGGCCAATGCGCTCGCCGCCGCGGGCGGGGCGCTGGCGCTGGGCATCGCTCCACGGGTGATCGTGGAGCGGCTGCGCACGACGCCGCAGGTTCCCGGGCGGCTGGAAAAATTCGTTTCGCCGGATGGCGTGACCGCGGTCGTCGATTACGCCCACACCGACGACGCGGTGCGCAAGGTATTGACCGTCCTGCGCGGCATTACGCGGGGGCGGCTCATCGCCGTACTGGGCTGCGGTGGCAATCGCGACGCGGTCAAGCGTCCGCTGATGGCGCGCGCGGCGGTCGAATGCGCCGATTATTCGATCTTTACGGCGGATAATCCGCGCAATGAAAACGTCGAAGTGATTTTGGATCACATGGAGGCGGGCCTTTCACCAGGCGGCAGCGCAGGCAAATACGAGCGGCTGGCGGACCGCCGGCAGGCCATTGCCCACGCGCTGGCGTTGGCGCAACCGGGTGACGTGGTTTGCATTGCGGGCAAGGGTCATGAAGTGACGCAGGAAATCGCGGGGCAGCACCATCCCTTCGATGACCGGATGGTGGTGCAGGAATTTCTGCGGAGGAGGATCTCGTGATGCGCCGCTGCACTCTGGAAGAAGTGGCCCGGCTGAGCGGCGGACGCCTGGTCAATGGCGACCCAGCGCTCGCGGTGGACCGGCTTCACACCGACACGCGTTCGCTTCACGCGGGCGACTGTTTCGTGGCGCTGCGCGGCGATCGTTTCGATGGGCATGCTTTCGTGCCGGAGGTCCGGAGCCGCGGCGCGGTGGCGGCGCTTGTCTCGAACCGTCTGATTCCCGGCCTGTCCGGCGATCTTGGGTTGGTCGAAGTGCCCGACACGCTCGAGGCGCTGCAACGTTTTGCCGGAATGTACCGGCGATTGCTGCCGGTGCGGACCATCGGCGTGACCGGCAGCAGCGGCAAGACGAGCACGAAAGAGTTGATCGCCGCGGTGCTGCGGACACGTTTTAAGACCAAGGCGACGGAGGGCAATTTGAACAATCACATCGGCGTGCCCCTGACGCTGATCCGCCTCGACGACGGCGACGAGTTCGGAGTCGTCGAAATGGGGATGAATCGTCCCGGAGAGATTGCTCCGCTGGCGAAGATGGCCGCGCCGGACATCGGCGTCATTAGCAGCATCGGACCGGCCCACATCGAGTTTTTCACCGGCCAGGACGCCATCGCCGCGGAAAAGGCGGAACTTATCGCCGCATTGCCGGGCAACGGAGTGGCCGTGCTCAATAATATGGATGAATGGAGCCGGCGCATCGCGCACCGCTCGGCGGCGCGGGTGGTTTGGGTGGGCGAAGGTTCCGATGCGGTCTGGCGTGCGGAGAATGTTCATGTCACCGTGAACGGTCTCTCCTTTCATTTGCTCCATGGCCGGGAGCAGGCGATGGTGCGGCTCCCCGTCTTCAACCGCGTGATGGTGGGCAACGCGCTGCTGGCCGCCGCGGTGGGCGGAGAATGCGGCTTGAGTCTGGAGGAGATCGCCAAGGGACTGGAGAGAGTCATGCTGCCGGGCGCGCGCATGCAGGTGGTCGATTTTGCGGGCGTGCGAATCCTGAATGACGCCTACAACGCGAATCCGGCTTCGATGAGAGCCGCGTTACTGGCGTTGAAGGAATTTCCCGGCGCGCAAAGGCGTCTGGCCGTTCTTGGTTCCATGGGTGAATTGGGCCGGTACGCGGCGGAATTGCACCGCGAGGTGGGGGCGTTGGCAGCCGAACTCGGTCTCGATTTGTTGATCGCGGTGGGGCCCAATGCGGACGCCTGCCGCGCGGGGGCGCTCGCAGGTGGTCTGGAGTCGGAGAAAATTTCCGTGGTGCTCGACGCGGAAGAAGCGGCGGCGGCGCTGTTGCCGCATCTGCGCGAGGGAGATATCGTATTGGTGAAGGGTTCTCATTTCATGGGCCTGGAGCGTCTGGTGGAGACGATTGCCGGAAAGGATACGCGCTGATGTTGTATTATTTGCACTATCTCTCCTCCCATTGGAGCCCGTTGAACGTCTTTCGTTATGAAACGTTCCGGGCCATGGCGGCGGCGCTGACGTCGCTGGCCTTTTCCTTTGTCCTGGGGCCGCGCGCCATCCTGCTCCTGACCCGGTTGAAGCTGGGACAGCCGCTGCGCCAAAAATCGGAGGTGCGCGAACTGGCCGATCTGCATAGCGGGAAAAAAGGAACGCCAACCATGGGCGGCATCCTAATCCTACTGGCGACCACGATCAGTTCGCTCCTCTGGTGCGATCCGGCGACGCGGCTCTACTGGCTGGCGCTCGGTTCCATGCTTTACCTCGGAATGATTGGTTTTGTGGATGATTACACCAAGGTGGTGCAGAAGAATTCCCGGGGCATCCGGGCCTGGCAAAAACTGGTGGCGCAGGCGCTTTTGGCCGTTTTCGTTTATTTTTATTTGAGCTGGACCGCCGATTATCCCGGCGCTTATAACAGTCTTTATATTCCCTTTTTGAAAACGCCGGTAGTGGTCGATATGGTGAGTTTCCTGGCTATCCTCTTTTTTGGGCTCGTCATCATGGGAACTTCGAATGCGGTGAATTTGACCGACGGGCTGGATGGATTGGCCATCGGATGTTTCGTCTGCGTGGCCATGACTTACGCGGTGTTTTGCTATGTGACGGGGAATGCGCGGCTGGCGACCTATCTTTACCTTCGTCCGGTTAGCGGCGCGGACGAACTGGCGGTTTTTTGCGCGGCTCTGGTCGGGAGCGGCCTTGGCTTTCTTTGGTTCAATTGCCATCCGGCGAGGGTTTTCATGGGTGATACCGGTTCCTTGGCGCTGGGCGGCGTGCTGGGAGTGATCGCGATTTGCGTGCACCAGGAGCTGGCGCTGGTGATCGCCGGCGGCGTTTTTGTGCTCGAGGCGGTTTCGGTACTGCTGCAGGTGGCTTCGTTTAAGCTGACGGGCAAGAGGATTTTCGCGATGTCGCCGCTGCATCATCATTTTGAACTCAAAGGCTGGGAGGAATCGACGGTGACGGTGCGCTTCTGGATCTTGAGTCTGGTGGCGTCCTTGCTGGCGCTGGCCACGCTGAAACTGAGATAGAAACGCGATGAAAATTTATGGATGTGAACGGCAAGCGGGTCGTGGTGCTCGGATTGGGAATTAGCGGTATGGAAGCGGCGAAATTTCTTCGGGACAAGGGGGCGCAGGTGACAGTGCGGGATAACGCGGATAACGCTGCGGTGTCTCGGCGCGCGGAGGAATTGCGCGGGCGCGGAATCGAGGTGGAAACGGGCCGGCAGGTTCAGACCACCGCGGGCTTCGATTTCGGCGTGCTGAGTCCGGGTATCAATCCAAACGTTCCCTTGGCCCAGACGCTGCGCCAGGCGGGCCTGCCGCTTTTTGGCGAACTCGAAATGGCATATCGTTTTTGCGAATGCCCCATTGTGGCCGTCACGGGGACAAATGGTAAAACGACCACGACGGAGCTGGCGGCCCGGGTTTTCGCCGCCGCAGGAAAACGGACGATGGCCTCGGGCAATATCGGCACCGCCTTGTCCGCCGCCGTGCGCGAAAGCCATGACCTGGACGTGATGGTGGTCGAGGTGAGTTCGTTTCAGCTCGAACAGATCGTCGATTTCCGTCCCCGCATCAGCATCCACCTGAATCTGACGCCGGACCATCTCGACCGTTACAAGACGATGGAGGAGTATGAGACGGCCAAGTGGCAAATTTTCCGGAATCAGACGGCGGATGACTACGCGATCGTGAACGCCAACCTGCGTTTGCCGGCCATGTCGGCGCAAAAAGTCACGATCAGCTCGGCGGGATTGCCCGCCGATTACCAATTGAGCGGGGGATGGCTGATGGCGCGCGGCGAACCTGTGCTCGAACAGAAGCTGACGAGCTTGGCCGGGCCGCATAATGCCGAAAACATGTTGGCGGTTTTGGCCGCAGCCGATCTTTATGGCATTTCCCGGTCGGTGGCAATCGAAGCGATCTGTTCTTACCGGCCTTTGCCCCATCGTTGCGAAAGGGTGGGCGAGATCGACGGCGTCACCTTTATCAACGACTCGAAGGCGACCAACATCGATGCGCTGGAAAAGGCGCTGCTTTCCATGACCAGACCGGTTGTGCTCTTGGCGGGAGGGAAAGACAAGGGTCTCGATTTCACCGGGCTACGCTTCCTTTTGCGCGAAAAGGTGAAGGCGGCCGTGCTCATTGGCCAGATGACGGAAAAACTTACCGCGGCCTGGAGCTCCGCCGTGCCGTGCCATCCGGCCACGACGCTGGCCGCGGCGGTGGCGCAGGCGCGCGCCCTAGCTGTTTCCGGCGACGTGGTGCTCTTTTCGCCCGGCTGTTCGAGCTACGACATGTTCAAGGATTTCGAGGACCGGGGCAATCAATTCCGGGCATTGGTGCAGACCGGCGCGAAACCATCCTGAAATTTTCAACACCAAACCACCACCACCAAACAAGAAAGAGAGAAATCACATGGAAAACAACGAAATTAACCCCAAGCCGCAATCGACCGGCGGCTTAACCCTGATGACGATATTCATCGCCGTGCTGGCGTTGCATGTCGTGGTTATCGTGGGCTTTACGGTATACCATTATTACTTCATGGGCAGTACCGCCGCCGATGCGGACGTGGCGGACAACAAGGCGCTTCCCAAGGAGGCCAAGGTTGCCGCGGATGGCTCAGTTACCATGGAAAGTTCGTTGGCTGACGGTGGTCAAGCGTCTTCGGCGGACAATGCACCGTCCACGCCACCCGCGCCCGCGATTGAGCAGACCACTCCGGGGGAAACGGCCAGCGCATCTGCTCCGATTGCCCCGGCCACCGTGGCCAATGCTGCGACTCCGACGGGCCCCGTGGTAACGCCAACTCAACCGCCAGCGCCGGAGCCTGCTGCTCCAGAGACCACCGCTCCGGTGGAACCGGCGACGGCTCCTCCTCTTGAACCAGAGACGCCGGTTGTTCCCGTGGCAAACAGCAACGGCTCTTATGTCGTGAAGATGCACGACACGCTGGCGAAGATCGCGTACCGGTTTCACACCACAGTCGCGAAGTTGAAGCTGGCGAACGGATTGAGGGGGCAACTTTTGCATGTCGGCGAACACCTGATTATTCCCGTTAAAACGGAAGTGGCCACGGCTCCCGCCACCGATACGGCAAGCCCGACGAATTTGAGCGGCACTCCGGCAACGATGGCGGATAAGCCCGTGGCAACGTCCGCGCCCGTGTCCTTGAGTCATCGCACCTACACGGTGGTGAAAGGCGACACGCTGATAAAGATCGCGCACAAATTCCGGACCACGGCGAAGGCGTTGATGGAAGCGAATAATATCACGGATCCGACCAAGCTGAGCATTGGCAGAAAGCTCAGAATTCCGTCCCGTGAAGCGCAGGCCACGACGACCGTAACTCCGGTGCATGCCCCGGCTCCGGTCGCGGCGCCGGCTACAACTCCGGCCGCGACTCCGTCGGCGCCGGAGACGGCAACGGCCACGGCGCAACTAACCAACTTCGTTGTGCAGTAAGGATTGTCCAAAACATACCCGGAAAGACGGCCATGTTTGTCCAAAGAAATGTCGCTTACGTGTTGTTGATCACGATGCTGGGGCTCATTGCCATTGGCTTGGTGATGCTTTCGAGCACAAGTTCCGTCCTGGCGACGGGGGACATGGTTAACGTCTACAGCAACCTGCGCAAACAATGCGCCTGGCTCATCATCGGCGGAATCGCCTGCGTTCTTCTCTCGCGCTGCGATTATCAAAAGGTGCTGCGCTGCGCGCCCGTGGTCTTGGCCATTGCCGCCGGGCTTCTGACGCTCTGTCTCGTGCCGCATATCGGGGTGCGGGTCAACGGTTCGCCTCGCTGGCTAAGGCTGGCGGGCTGGACTTATCAGCCTTCGGAATTCGCAAAGCTGGCCCTGATTCTTTTTCTGTCGTGGTGGATGGGAAAGAACCAGCGCCATGCGCATGAATTCCTGCGGGGTTTTTTGTGGCCGGTTCTTGGCGTGGCGCCGCTTTTGCTTTTGGTGGCGAAACAGCAGGACTTGGGCACGGCTTCGATCATGCTGTTGATCGCGGTGGTCATCATGTTCTGCGCGGGCACGAACCTTCTCTATCTGCTGCCGGCGCCGGTGATGGGTCTGGCCGGTCTTTTGCTTACCTCGATTCTTATTCCGGAACGCTGGCAACGATGGATGGCCTTTCTGCATCCGGAACAGCACCGGGATGGAGCCGGCTACCAGCAATGGCAGGCGTTGATTGCGCTGGGCTCGGGGGGCTGGGAGGGGCTGGGCTTGGGGAACAGCCGCCAAAAAATGTACTATTTGCCCGAGGTCAACACCGATTTTGTTTTTCCGATTATCGGAGAAGAATTGGGCATGTGGGTGACGCTGACCATCGTGCTGGCTTTTGTGATCATGCTGCTTTGCAGCGGTTGGATTACCTTGCACGCGCCCGATCCCGCCGGTGTTTTGCTCGGCGCCGGCATCACGGCGATGATCGCGCTGCAGGCGATGATGAATCTCGCGGTGGTGACGTCCCTCATGCCGTGCAAGGGCCTGCCGCTGCCATTTATCAGTTACGGCGGCTCCAATCTGCTGACTTGCCTGGCCGCCATGGGTCTTCTTTTCAATCTGCACCGGCAGGGACCGGATCAGACGCCGCGGCAACCGGTCTTGATTGCAAAGTCTTACAGCGTGAGAATGTAAAGTTTATGAAAATTGCCATTGCATGTGGAGGAACCGGTGGTCATCTCTTTCCGGGATTGGCGGTGGCGGAGGAATTGCGCGAACGGGGCCACGACACCCTGCTGTTGATTTCACCGAAGCAAATCGATGCCATGGCCCTTAAAGGCGCGAAAAACCAGAAAGCGCGCGCGTTGCCCGGAATGGGCTGGCCTGGATTTCTTTCCCCGCGCGTTTTCGCTTTCGGACTTAATCTTTGGAAGAGCTGGCGCGAATGTGGAGAGGCTTATCGCGATTTTCAGCCAACGGCCGTGGTGGGGATGGGGGGCTTTACCAGCGCGATTCCGCTGCTATTGGGACGGCATCTCCGTTTGCCGACGCTGATCCACGAATCGAATGCGATTCCCGGCCGTGTCACCAAGCTGATTGCCCCGTGGGTGAACAAAACCCTGCTCGGCTTCGAGAGTTGCGCTTATTACCTGCATCGCGCGCATTGTGTGGTGACGGGCACGCCGGTGCGGCGCGGCTTGGCCCGGATGGACCGCGCGGTGGCCGCGGAAAAATTCGGGTTGAATCCCGCGCTGCCCGTGGTCTTGATCATGGGGGGGAGCCAGGGCGCGCATGGCATTAATGAGCTCGTGCTCAAAAGCCTGCCGCTTTGGCATGGTTGGCGCGACGAGGTTCAGTTCATTCATCTGACCGGACAGGCCGACGCGAACATTGCGGAAATCAATTACCGGCGCCAGCGGCTGATCGCGGTGGTGCAGGCTTTCTCGACAGAGATGGAACATTTTTATAGTCTGGCCGATGTGGTCATCAGCCGTTCCGGAGCCGCCTCCTTAACCGAATTGAGTCATTATGGCCTGCCTGCCATTTTGATTCCTTACCCGGCGGCGACGGATGATCACCAATTATTGAACGCGCGTATCTTCGAGGAAGCGGGCGCGGCCCGCATTCTGATCGAAAGCAAGACGACGGCCGAGACGTTGCGCCAAACCGTGGAGGATCTTTTGACCCAGCCCGAATTGCGCCGGACCATGGCGGGCGCGGCGAGCAGGCTGGCGGGAACGGATGCGGCCCAGCGCGTGGCCGAGGAGATCGAAGCTTCATGCAACCGGAATTAAAACAACGCCTGGAAGAACTGTTGAAGAGCGCGCCGCAGAAGATCCATCTTATCGGCATCTGCGGCAGTGGCATGAGCGGCCTGGCCCGGCTGTTGCTGGCGCTTGGGCACGAACTTTCGGGTTCGGATCTCGTTCCGGCGGAACAGGCGGCAAGTTCTCTGCCGCCGAGTGTCCGTTACTTCAAGGGACATAAGGCGTCGCAAGTCACGGATGCGACATTGATTGTTTTTTCCTCCGCCATCGCCGTGGAAAATCCGGAACGCAAGGCGGCCATGCAACGCGGCGTTGTTTGCGTGCGCCGCGCGGAATGCCTCGTGGTGCTGGCCGAAATGAAAAGCGCCTATATCGTGGCGGGCAGCCATGGCAAGACGACCACTTCTTCGATGCTGACCCATGTGCTGCGGCAGGCCGGCAGGAAACCGTCCCATTATATTGGGGCGCAGGTGCCGCTGCTTGGCGCCAATGCCGCCTGGACCGAGGGGCAGCCCTTCGTGATCGAGGCCGATGAAAGCGACGGCACGCTGGCGCTTTTCGCCCCGCAGGCGAGCCTGATTCTCAATATCGAGGAGGAACATCTCGATTTTTATCATAATATCGAGGAGATCGTGGAAGTATTCGCCACGCTCTGCGAGCGGACGCGGGGCCCGATTGTCTACTGTGCCGACGACAAGAACGCGATGCTGCTTTGTTCCCATTGCGCGCAGGCGGTGAGTTATGGGCGCTCGGAACTGGCCGTTTACCGCGCGCTTGACGTGCGCCTGCAAAGTTTTTCCTCGCGCTTCACCGTCTTGCACAAGGGGCAATTGCTCGGTGAGATTGCCCTGGAAGTGCCGGGCGCCCAGAACGTGAGCGATGCGCTCGGCGTGGTTGCGCTGGCCACGGAGCTGGGCATTCCATGGAATCAAATCGCGACCGCCCTCGCGGAGTTTCGCGGCGCCTCGCGGCGGTTCGAGGTGAAGTACCGTTCCGCCAATTACATGGTGGTCGACGACTACGCGCACCATCCCACTGAGATCAAAGCGACATTGGCCGCGGCGCGCAACAGCGGCTGGAAACGGGTGCTGGCTCTTTTTCAACCTCACCGCTATTCGCGCACCAAGGCGCTATTGGGCGAATTTGCCAAGGCCTTTCACGACGCGACGGAAGTTTTTATCACCGAAATTTACGCGGCCAGCGAACCCGCGATGGCCGGCGTCACCGGTGAGGCGGTGGCGGAAATGGCGCGCGCCAATGGGCACGGCAAGGTTCATTACGAAGCCACGCTGGGTCGGCTACGCGCGGCGGTGAATGCCATTCTGGAACCGGGCGATTTGGTGATTACCCTGGGCGCGGGGGACATTCACCGCGTGGCGCTGCACCTGGCCCAGGGCCTGAACTGGCAGGCGGAATTGAGTCTTCAGCTCAAACCAGGCTCGGTGTTCAAGCGCGACGAACCGCTGCATAAACATACCACGATGCGCATCGGCGGCCCGGCTCAGCTTTGGTTCGAGCCGGTCGATGAAGAGGATCTCCAGCGGGGACTCCGTTTCGCGCATGATCGCGGCATTCCGGTGACCTTCATCGGACGCGGGAGCAATCTCCTGGTGCGCGACGGAGGCATTCTCGGGCTATGCATTCATCTTGGGCAGCCCTGCTTCAATCGGATCGAAGTCGAAGGCGAATATGTCACCGCCGGCGCGGGTGTCCGGCTGAAGCAGATCGTGGCGGAAGCGCGCAAGCACAATCTCGGCGGGTTTGAATTTATGGAAGGCATTCCCGGCAACTTGGGTGGCGCGTTGCGCATGAACGCCGGGGCGATGCAGGGCTGGACGATGGAGGTGGTCGAGAGCGTGCGCAGCATCGATATGCTCGGCCAGATTCATGAGGTGAGAAAGACGGATATGGAAATTCATTATCGGAGCGTGCCTCATTTTCAAAATCACATCGCCGTTTCCGCCCGTTTGAAGGGAACGCCGAGCGCCAAGCATGAAATCAACGAAAAACTAAAGACCTTTTCCAATAAGCGGTGGACCTCGCAGCCCGCTGCGCCAAGCGCCGGCTGCATTTTTAAGAATCCGGGGCCGATTCCCGCGGGCCAGCTTATCGACGAGTTGGGGTTGAAGAATCTTTCCGTCGGACCGGCGCGCGTTTCGGAGGTACACGGCAATTTTATTGTCAACGATGGCGGCGCGACCGCCGGGGATGTGCTGCAGCTCATTTCGATGATCCAGGAACGCGCGCGTGAAGCGCGGCAGATCGATTTGCATACCGAGGTCATCGTGCTGGGGGAGGAAAACTAATATGAGCGACAAACCTCGCCGTTTGGCGGTGCTCATGGGCGGTTCTTCTTCTGAACGTGAGGTCTCCCTTAAAACGGGCGTGGCCTGCGCCGGTGGCCTGCGCGAAGCCGGGTATGAAATCGCGGAGATCGTGGTGGATGACGGGAATTTCATCCTGCCGGCCGGCATCGACCTGGCTTTCCTCGCGCTGCACGGACCTTTTGGCGAGGATGGGCAGATTCAGGAGATTCTCAATCAGCGCGGTATTCCCTTCACCGGGGCCGACGCCGCGACCAGCCGTATCTGTATTGACAAGGACAAGACCAAGGCATTGCTGGCGCAGGCCGGGGTCCCCGTGCCGCCCGGCCAATTGGTGGCACGGATCGAGGAGATCACACTTCCTCTTCCGCTTTTTCTCAAGCCCAACGCGCTCGGTTCCAGTGTGGGATCGGCTCCGGTGTTTAGCCGCGAAGAGCTCGCTCCCGCCCTGGCCCGCGCGCTCCGGTTTGGCGCCCCGGCGCTGGTGGAGCGCTTCATTCGTGGCCGGGAACTGACCGTGGGTGTGCTGGGTGACGAGGCGTTGCCGATTGTGGAAATCCGCCCGCGCGATGGATTTTACGATTACACCAACAAATACACCAAAGGCCGGACCGACTATTTTTGCCCGGCAGACCTCCCGGCTGAAATCACCGCGCTGATCCAACAACATGCCTTGACGGCTCACCGCGCGGTGGGCAACACCGTCTATTCCCGGATCGATTTTCTCCTCGAGCAGGACACGAATCCTTATTGCCTGGAGATCAACACCATTCCCGGCATGACGGTGACAAGTCTGCTGCCCAAGGCGGCGGCGGCCAAGGGCCTTACTTTTCCGCAGCTTTGCCAACGGATTGTGGAATTGTCGTGGGACGCGCGGCGGAAAGAGAGGCTGGCATGAACCGTCACCGGACAAACCGCGCGCGCCAGAAGCAGATCAATATTTTGCATACCGCGGCGCGCAAGCGTCACTCGCAGCAGCAGGTGACCCGTGTCCTGGGCTGGGGAATTTTGATGATGATGATGATCGTGGCGACGGGGATCGCCTTCCGCGTCGGATTTGGCCTTTTGCTCGATTATGCGCTTTACCGTAATCCCCATTACGTTTTACAGAAGATTGAAATCGAGCCGGAGGGCCATTTCACTCTTCATTCCATCCGCCAGGCAACCGGACTCGAAACAGGACAAAATCTTTGGACTCTCAATTTGCCGCAAATTGCCAAGGACCTGGAGAAATTGCCCTACGTTTCCAACGCGCAGGTCGAGCGTCATTTTCCCGGTCGCGTCACCATTCGCATCCACGAGCGGGTGCCGGTGGTGAAAATCTCCGGGTTGAATGCCGATCTCAACACCCGCGAGACGTTTTACCTCGATCGTGAGTGCGTCGTTCTCAAACCACGCGACGGTGAAGAGGAGGCGCAATTGCCGGAGGTCATCGGTTTGACCCGCGCCGAACTCGAGCCGGGCGCGCGCCTGGAACAACCGGGATTGACGCGGGCGCTGGAGATATTGGATGCGATTGGGCACAGTTCACAGCTCAACACGTCCATCACGATTCGCTCCATTGACCTGAGCCAGCCGCTTTCCATCACGATGACGACTACGCAGCAGACGGCCATCACTTTCCGCCTCGATTACATCGACCAGCAATTGCAAAGACTGCAGC
This sequence comes from Methylacidiphilales bacterium, assembly GCA_035508775.1. Taxonomy (GTDB): domain Bacteria; phylum Verrucomicrobiota; class Verrucomicrobiia; order Methylacidiphilales; family UBA1321; genus JABDGH01. The sequence continues at coordinate 12,499 of DATJMI010000053.1, read as the reverse complement.
AAATCATCGAGCGTTACGGCAATTATCAGCAGCAGCTCCATACGGTCGATCTCACCCCCGACCGCTATGTCCCGGTCACTTTTTACGAATAACCCGCATTGAAACCGAAACCAATACTATTCATCCAATAACCAACCATGTTCTGGGGAAAATCACGCAATATCGTCGTCGGGCTTGAAGTCGGAAGCACCAAGGTTGCCGCGGCCGTCGGGGAGATTCGTCCCGACGGAACGCTGGCTCTGCTCGGCATCGGCGAGGCGCCGTCGGGACAGGTGCGCAAATGTGAAATCGTCGATTTCGAAGTGGCGCAGGGCTGCGTGCGCGACGCCTTGGCCGAGGCGGAACAAAAAACCGACATCGTCGTCGGCGAAATTTACCTGGCGATCTCGGGCGCTCATATCCGTTCCTCCAACACGCGCGTCACCACCGTGATCAACAATGAAGGCGATGAAATTGCGGCCGAACACATGCAGGAATTGCACGAAATGGCGGCCAGCCAGCCGCTACCGGCGGATCACGCCATTGTCCACCATCTTCTGCAACATTACGTCCTGGATGATGGCTCGACCACCGACAATCCGGCCGGCTTGGCTTCCAAGCGGCTCACGGCCCATTTTCATCAAGTCTACGGCCTGGCCACGCGCTTGCAGACGACCATCCGTTGCGTGAAGGAACTGGGGATCGATGTGAAGAACTACGCGCTCAGTTCCTATGCCACTGCGCAAGCGGTTTTGACGCGCAGCCAGAAGCAGCTCGGCGCGATTGTGATCAATCTCGGCGGCGGTGTGTCCGATTACGTTGTCTATCAGAAGGGCAACGTGGTCCATACCGGCGTGCTTGGCGTGGGCGGCGATCACCTGACCAACGATATTGTCTCCGGGCTGAAGATTCCCTACGCCAAAGCTGAACAACTGAAGAAGACCGAGGGTTCCGTGATTCTCGATCCCTCCGAGGACGGCGAGCGGATTACTTTGCCGGGTTCTTACAATTTCGAGGAACGGCAGATTCCACGCCCCTCGCTCCATACGATCATGCAGATGCGGCAAGCGGAAATTTTCGAAATCATTCTCGATGATTTGCAACAGGCTCCCTTCTGGCCCGAGTTTGCCGGCACGGTCTACTTGACCGGCGGAGCGTCGCAGGTGAAGGGGTTGATCGAACTGGCCACGCAGGTTTTTCCTTGTCCGGCCGAATTGGCGCACCAATCGCCCTTTGATGGTGATCAAAATTACGGACGCCGTCCGGATCTCAGCACCGTCCTCGGCCTTTTGCAGTACGCGCGGCAGGCTGAACTCGAAATTCCGGCGCCGCGCGGTTTTGCCCGCGTGGGCCAGTCGCTGCGCCGGGCCTTGGCCAACATGAGACTCATCTAAAAAGGAGAATAAACCGTGATCGAATTAATTCAGAACGGACCCTTTGCAGAAAAAGCCGACCCTCTTTTTCCCGGACGCGTGCGCATCGCTGGTCTGGGCCAGACGGGTATCGCCGTCTGCGATCAAATCGTGCTGCATGGCCGCCCCCTGCAGGACGTCTGGATTTTGGATTCCGACCAGCAGACCATTGAGGGGTCAATTGTGCCGGCGGCCAACCGGCATCTGCTCGGACGCAATTTGGTGCGCGGGCTTGGTTGCGGCGGAGATCTTGAACTTGCCCGCGAGATCGTGGCGGTGGAGGAGGATCGCCTCTCGGCCATCGCGGACGGGTGCGATTTTCTCATCCTCCTGCTCGGCTTCGGCGGCTCAATCGGCGTGGCTTTGGCCGAGCATCTGATCCAGCTTGGCCGCAAAACGGAGGCAAAGATCATCGTCGTTGGCGCGCAACCGTTTGCTTTTGAAGGTTGGGCGCGCCGCGAGAAAGCGGTCGCCGCGATTGCCGGCCTCCGCCGCGATGCCGATAGCGTCTTGGTGCTGGCCCACGACCGGCTGGCGGAACATCCCGCCGCGGTGAAAAATATCCGGCATGGTTTTTATCTCATGCACCAACTGATGGCGCAGGTGGCGCAGGCGCTGGCGCAGATCGTTTGCAAACGGGGCCTGATCCAACTCTCCTTCGCCGATGTCCGCAGTCTTTACGCGCGCTATGTCGGGGCCGAAGCGCTCGAAAATTGCTGGGCGGCGCATGTCGAGGGTGACACTCACGATGGCGCCGAATACCTAGTGCAACGATTGCTCGGTTCTCCGGTGCTCAAAGACGGGTCAGTCTGGAAACTGGCCGATCACGCCATTGTCGCCGTGAGCGGCGCACGTGATCTCGGCCTCTCCGATGTGCAGGAACTCGTCGGCGCCTTGAAGGACAACCTGCCCGTCAATATTCCCATTGCGACCAGCGCCAGCCTCGATGACGACGACCATGAGAAAGTGCGCATGACCGTTCTCCTCGCCGCAACGGCGCCGGCACCGGCCGCCTCCGTGGAATTTTGCGTTCCCGGACCGCGACCGGCGAAAAAACCAAAACCGGCGGCTGAGACCACTCGGCTAACCGTCATGAAAGACGCGCCCAAATCGCCGGAACCATCCATTCCCAAGGCCATGACGGCGACGAAAAAAATCGCCCCACCTCCGCCCACCCCCGGCGCCTTGAAAAAGGCGAAGCCGCCCCAGGCGCCTCCGCCTAAGCCAGTCGAAGTTTCTTCTCCGCGGAATGTGGAGGAAACGCCGGTGGAAGCATGGGGCGAAACCGCTTCAGTCATGTCTGCGGGGAAGGCGCCGCCGCGCAAGCACATTGCCAAGCAGGAAGAGATGCAGTTCGAGACCGCTCCCCGCGGACGGTTCGAGAAAACACACGAAACGATGTATCGCGGCGAAAATCTCGACCAGCCGACTTTTCGCCGCCGCGGGGTGACGATCAAGCTTTAGCGATTTTTTCAGTTAAGCGAAAATCCGTTCCAGGCTTGCCGCCCGGAGTGTTGAGGTTACGCTAATTCCCCCATGGCCTATCAGGTTTTCGCCCGCAAATACCGGCCTCAGACTTTCGCCGAAATCGTCGGCCAGGAACCGGTCGTGCGGACGCTGGCCAATGCTTTGCGGTTGGGCCGGATCGCGCAGGCTTATCTCTTCGTCGGTCCGCGCGGCACGGGCAAAACCTCAACCGCCCGTATTCTGGCCAAGGCGCTCGAATGCGGCAACGGACCATCCGCCGAGTTTGATCCCAAGGAGGAAATTTGCCTCGAAATCGCCGAGGGGCGCTGTCTCGACGTGCTCGAAATAGACGGCGCTTCGAACAACGGCGTCGAACAGGTGCGCGACCTGCGCGACAATGTCCGGTACGCGCCGGCCAAGGGCCGGTTCAAGATTTATATCATCGACGAAGTTCACATGCTTTCCGTCGCGGCGTTCAACGCGCTGCTCAAAACGCTGGAAGAGCCGCCGGCCCACGTGAAATTCATCTTCGCGACCACCGAAGCGCACAAACTTCCCGCCACGATTCTTTCCCGTTGCCAGCGCTTCGATTTGCGGCGCATTCCCGAACCGCTAATCCGGTCGCATCTGGCCCACATTTGCGAATTGGAGAAAGTCGAGGCGGAGCCGGGCGCGCTCGACGCCGTGGCGCGTTACGCCGAAGGCGGCCTGCGCGATGCCGAGTCGGCGCTCGATCAGGCCATCAGCTTTTACGGCGACCGCGTTTCCGAGGCCGACGTGCTTTCGCTCTTCGGCCTGACTGGATTCACCCCGGTGGCGAGTTTGGGCCGCGCCCTGGCGCAGGGCGATGTCGGCACGATGCTCAAAGCGGCGCGCGAATTGGCCGCAGCGGGCAAGGATCTCGGCAAGCTCAGCCAGGATTTGCTCGCCTTCTTTCGCAATCTCGTCATCTACCAGGTTTCACCGGCGGCGCTGGAAGGAGAAATCTCGACGCCGGAAAGAAATGTGCTGGCCGAAGTGTCAGCGCAAATTTCACGCCGCGCCGCGCTGGGCATTCTTGAGGAATTGAGCCATCTGGAAAACCGCCTTCGGTACGCGCTGGCCAAGGATGTCATTTTTGAAGTCGCGCTTATCCAAATGAGCCAGCTCAAAGAAAAGATTTCGCTCGAAAGCATTCTCGAAACTCTGGGCGGAGCGCCTGCATCGCCGCCGGATGTCTCATCCGCTCCGCGCTCTGTCACGCCTCTCATTGCCGGCGCGGTCCCTAGCGCGCCTGTAACGGCGCCCGCGGCTCCTGCTTCTCCTTCTTCCGCGCCGCCGGCCGCCGCGGTTCAGGCGGCCTGGATTGCGGCGGTCGAAAAATTCGCCGCCGAACGTCCGCTGGAAGCCGATACGATCCGCGCCGTGCAATTCCATGCCAGCAAAGCCGGCCTGTTGGAAGTGATGCTGCCTCCTGTGCTCGAAAAAAAGCTCTATTACCTGCGCAGCCCGCGCAATCTGGAAATCCTCGAGAATGTGCTGACTGAAAAGACGGGCGTCTCGTTGCGTCTCGTCTTTCTGATCGGTGAAGGACGCAAAACGGGCGAGGGCATGGCAACCACGGCATCTGTTTCTTTGCTACCGGAAACCAAACCGGCCCCCCCTTCGCCGAGCATGACGCAGGAGGCGTTTCTCAACGATCCGCTGATCCAAAACGCGCTGAAAATTTTCGAAGCCAAAATCGTGACCCCCGCCAGCAAATAATCGGAGCATCCTTATGAACATGATGAAAATGATGAAGCAGGCCCAGGAATTACAGGCCAAAGCCGCGAAACTTCAGGCCGATCTCGCCGCGCGCCAGTATGAAGCCGAGGCGGCCGGCGGCCAGATCAAAGCGGTGGCGACCGGCGAGGGCCTTTTGGTCAGCCTGAAGATCGATCCCGCGTTGGTGAAAGAAGGCGAGGCCGAAATGCTGGAGGATCTGATCGTCACCGCCGTGCGTGAAGCCATCGAGAAAGGCAAAGCCGACGCGCAGAAAGAGCTCGGCAAGCTGATGCCGGCGGGACTTGGCGGATTGCCTGGATTTTAGAAACCAGGCTCACTTCCCCATTTTCTGGCCCGCCGCCATCTCTTGCGCCTTAGCTAGGGCATCGCGAGCGGCGGTAAAATCGGACCTTAATTGCAGAACCTCCTGGAACTCAGAGATCGCCTCGTCCAGCTTTCCTTTTTGGATAAGAATGAGGCCCAGATTGTAGTGGGCCTGGAAATTATCCGGGTCGAGTTGCAGAGCGGTTTGGTATTCGGTGATGGCCGCATCGATTTTCTTTTGTTGCATGAGCGCATTGCCGAGATTGATATAGGCATTGGCATAGCCGGGATCGATATCCAAAGCCTTTTGATATTCCGTGATGGCTTCATTCATCTCTCCCTTTTGCGCGAGCACGTTGCCCAGGTTGGTATGAGCGTTGGCATAATTGGGATTGATGGCCAACGCTTTTTTGTATTCCGACATCGCCTCATCCATCTTTCCCTCGTTGGCGAAAGCATTGCCGAGGTTGTAGTGAGTCTCAGCGAAATAGGGTTCTATTTCCAGGGACATCTGGAACTGCTGGATCGCCTCATCCCATTGTCCCTGCCGGGCGAGCGCATTGCCTAAATTATTATGGGCTTCGGCATTATTGGGATTGATCGCCAGGGCCTTTTGGTATTGGGCTATCGCTTCGTCGATTTCTCCTTTCTGGGAGAGGCCCTCGCCCATATTGTCGTAGACATCGGCATCATTGGGGTCGATATCCAATGCGTTTTGGAATTGCTCCATCGCCTCATCCACCCGCCCTTTTTGCAGGAGGATATTGCCAAAATTATTGTATCCCACCCAACAAGTTGGATTTTTGGCCAGCGTATCGGTCCAGAAAGACACTTCATTTTGGTAAACCCACGCCCGCTGCCAGCTCCATATTCCAGAAATGAGCAACAGTCCGGCGCAGAAGCCTGATTGCAGCCATGATCCATCGGGACATATTAATTTCGAAAATCGGGATAAGCCGGCTCCCGTCAGCGCCAACGGTCCCATGCTGGCCAGGTATTGGAAATGATCGAAGACCAGAGAATAACGGAAAGTGTAATTGTCGGCCAAACCAAGCACCGGAAACAAGGCAATCAGAAAATAGGCGAAGACAAAAAACCAGGGCCGCGCCCACCCTTTCCGCCTGATCCAGAAAACGAAAAGAACGGCGGCGACAGCGAGCAACGGCAAATAAGAAATCATTTGCCCGGCGTCGATTTTCCAGCGGGTATAAACCGCGATCAAGGGCTGCGGCCAGAGCAGTTTGCCGAGATAAAACCAGACCGCGTCGCCCGCCGCCGCCAGGCGTTGCGGCCAACTTCGCGCCCATTGAGGATCGGGGGCTGCGGCAAGTTGGAGTCCCTGGGTCCAAAGCGATAGCGCGCAAGAGGCGGCGGACATCAGCGCAATGGGGGTCACTCTCGTCAAATGACGCCATTGCCACCGGCCCTCGATCCACCAGGCGCAGAGGCAGAGCACCGCCGGTAAAATCACGGTGGATGATTTGCTAGCTAGGGCCAGAGCGGCGAAAAGAAGGATCAACGGATAATTCCATCCACTGCTGATCCTTCCTTCAGGATTGGAATTCCTCGCTTTCGGATATTTCACATAAAAGAGAATCGCGAGCAGATAAAACAGACTCGACTCCGTATTCTTGATCTCGGTAATCCACGCCACCGATTCGACTTGCACTGGGTGCAAAGCCCAAAGGGCCGCGCCCAGCCATGCGCCGGGTATTTGTAACTTCCGCAAAATCTCCCAGAGCAGCACCGCGCAGGCCGCGTGCAGCAAAACATTCACCAGATGATAGGGCAGGGGCGCCAATCCCCACAACGCATGTTCCAGCCAGACAGTCGTAAGCACCAGGGGACAGATATCGGCGGCGCGTGTGGTCCAAATTTCCTTTAAACCGAGCGGCCCCACGATGCACGGATTGGCCGTGATAAGGGATTTATCATCCCAAACAAATCCGCTTGGCCAGACTGGCGTATAAGTCAGAATGACGGCCAGAACGAGGGCCAGCCTCCGCAGCCAGTCACTTTCCAGCAAAGCTGACGGGGTCAAAACCAGCGCATCTTTTCCTGCCCCTGGCGTGGAAGTACCGGGGCTTGCGGCCTTTTTTTGTTTGATTCGCTTGGCCATGCGGCCCTGCCCTATTTTGAAAACACGCCCTAATCCCCAAATTCCTGGTTGAATTTTTTGACGATCGTCTTGAGCACCTTGAGACGGGCGTACCACTTAAATTCGCTTTCGATGAGAATCCACGGAATGATTTTGGTCGAAGTGCGATGGAACATTTCCTCGGCGGCTTCAACGTGTTCCTTCCAGCGGCGGCGGTTGCGCCAGTCCTCCTCGCTGATTTTCCAATGTTTGTAAGGATCGGCGGCGCGTTGTTCAAAGCGGCGCAACTGTTCCTCCTTGCTGATGTGAAGATAAAACTTAAGGAAAATGGAACCGTCGTCGATGAGGGTCTTTTCCATCGCGTTGATTTCATCGTAGGCGCGGCGCCATTCCTTTTCGCTGCAAAAACCTTCGACGCGCTCGACCAGAACGCGGCCATACCAGGAGCGGTCAAAGATGGCCATCTCGCCTTGCGTGGGCATTTTGGTCCAGAAACGCCAAAGGTAATGGTGCCGGTATTCTTCCTCGGTGGGCTTGACGACGGAATAGACGCGGAGAGTGCGGGGATCGAGTTTTTCGGTGATGCGTTTGATGACGCCGCCTTTGCCCGCGGCGTCGGGGCCTTCAAAAACGAGAATGACGTTGCGTTTGCTCTCGAGAATCTTGCGTTGATAATGGAGAAGCTGAAGCTGAAGATCCTGCACCTTTTCCCGGTAGACGGATTTGCTTTCGATTTGTTTGGTGAGGTCGAGTTCGCTCAGGCGGCCCGGCATACCGACAAAGAATGTCGTCTGGCAACGCGGTGGCGAGAAGATTTCGCACGGGGGTTGCCGCCTTGCCCGGCGCCTCAAATATCGAGAAACGGCGGAATGGGGCAATCGAGTGTGTCGGCGATAGCGCGGAGAAGTTCCGCTTCATTCTCCAGAATAACGCCATCGGCGGCGACGGTTTCGGCGCAAGCGCTCAGAACCGTTTTCTTGATCTGGGGTGTGGCCTGGTTGATCCGCTTGAGAGCGTCATCGATTTTGGTCAGGTCGTAGGAAGCGGGGTCTGGGTGCACGTTGCCAGGCGGCAAGCCGAGTTGTGTTAACCCCTGGTTAAAGGCCTTTTCGACGCCGGCGGCATCGGTCTGGCCGGCATAGGCAAGGGCTGAAAGGATAACGGTACAGTCGGGGATGAGAGGCTTAAGGTCGCGAAAGAGGATAACGGGTTTGGGGGACGGACGGAAATTGGGAGCGAGGCGGCGCAAGATGACTTTTTGGAGGGCGTAGGCAAAGAGATTGGCCTCTTTGTTGGCGTTGATAATGGCATCAAGGTTCTTGGCGAAAGCGGCATATTGATCCGCATCGAGGTGGCGAAGGGCGGTCATGCTGAGGGTAAGAAGGGGGAGCCGCGCGCGGCTTTCGAGTGTCTGGGCAAAAGGCAGAAGTTGGCCGGTTTGTTCGAGAACAGGCGGATCGGCCTCCACCTGTTGCAATTGAAAATTGCGCAGCTTTTCATCCCGACTGACCAGGAGCGCATAGACGAGGGCCGTCGCGGCCAGAGGATCGCGGGACGCGGCGGCGAGAGGCCGGGGAAGACCGGCAATGATGCTGGCGGCATAGTCGAGATGCCTCGCCGTGGGCGCGCCAGACTGTGTCAAGATGGCCGATGTGGCAATGGCCGCCCCCGCGCCGGCGGGGAAGGATGCTGCCGTCGGGATGCCGCCGGAGCGCGCGCCCGATTCCGCCGGAGCGGCGTCGGCGCGGGACTCGATTTCCTGGGAGACGGCTTCCTTCTCCATCGCCTCGTAGGAGATAAACTGGCCGTCCCAGGCGGGATCGAGTTCCTGGATGCGTTGCTCCAGCGGCGGGTGGGTTGACATCCATTCGAAGATCGATTCACTGAGGCCGTTAGCGAAGAAGAGATGGCTTGCCTCCTCGGCGTTGGGCTCGTGGATACGCGACCCACCGGAACCGACTTTTTTCAGCGCATTGGCCAGCCCGGCCGGGTTGCGGGTAAACTGGACGGAGGAGGCGTCGGCCAGAAACTCGCGCTGGCGGCTGACGGCGCTTTTAATGAGCTTGCCAAAGAAGGCGCCAATGGAGCCGATGGCGATGAGGGCCAATCCAACCAAGGGGAGGGGATTTTTCTCGCCGCGCGTCTGCAACAGAATTTTGCCGATGACGACGAGGCTGATAATGCCAAAGACGATGCCCATGAGGCGCAGGTTGAGCCGCATGTCGCCGTTGAGGATGTGACTAAATTCGTGGCCGATGACCCCCTGAAGCTCATCGCGCTTGAGATACTGCAAGGCGCCATGCGTCACGCAGACGACCATGTCGCTGGTCGAATGTCCGGCGGCGAAGGCGTTGATCGTCTCTTCTCCAGGTAGAATATAAACCTTCGGCATGGGAGTGCCGGAGGCGATCGCCATCTCCTCGACGACGTTGAGGAGCCTGCGTTCCCCCGGGTCGGTGGTGCGGGGATCGACCGGGACGCCGTTCATCATTTCAGCAACGACGCTGCCGCCGGCCGAAAGTTGGGAAATCTTGTAAACGCTGCCGCACAGAATGATAAAACCGGTCACCATGGATACGCCCAACAACAGTTCCGGGTTCCAAAAATCGGCGACACCGACACTTTCGTCGTCATCCCTGAACTCGGTGATATTGATCATGACGGCGAGGGCGTAGACCGCCAGGATGGTGCCGATCACGGCGAACACGAAGTAGACTTCCAGCCACTTGGTATTGCGGCGGGCGGTTTCCTGGCGTTGAAAGAAGTCCATAACCGGGAATCTGGCTGTGGTTGAAAACAAAAAGGCTGTCCGAAAAACAGGCGCAGGTCACGCCGAAATCCCGCTTGCCGTGGCCGTCCGCATGATCAAACGGCCTTACGAAAAGGAAACTTTCGGCGCCTCTTTTTCCTCCGGTTTATCGACAACAAAAAGTTCGGCGGGGGCGAAGTTGAAGGCGTTGGCGAAGAGGTTGGAAGGGAAAGTTTCGCGGGCGGTATTGTAAAGCATGACCGAATCGTTGTAGGCCTGGCGGGCGAAGGCGACTTTGTTTTCGGTGGAGGTCAGTTCCTCCATAAGTTGCGTCATTTCCTGGTTGGCCTTCAAATTGGGATAGGCTTCCGCGACGGCGAAAAGACGCCCCAGGCAACCGGCCAGCGTGTTTTCGGCCCCGGAGAGTTGCCGGATCGCGGTGGCGTTGCCCGGATTTTGCGCGGCGAGCGCGGCGGCGGCCGAGGCGTTGTTGCGCGCGGCGATGACTTCGTCGAGAGTGTTGCGCTCGTGCTGCATGTAGCCCCGGGCGGTTTCGACCAGGTTGGGGATGAGGTCGTGGCGGCGTTTAAGCTGGACGTCGATCTGGGCGAAGGCGTTTTTGAACCGGTTCCGCAGGGAGACAAGATTGTTGTAGATACCGATGGCGTAAGCGAGGATGCCCACCACCACGAGCGTGATGATGGCGAGAATGACAAGGGCCGTGCTCATGCGAGCCCGATACTAGGACCTATCTTCAAATTAGCCAAGGCGGAGCTGCGCGCGGCGACTTTCTTTAATGCGCTCCAAAGACGTGGAAGGTGACGTAGAGCGCCGCGGAAAAGAGCGTGGCGCCGAGGAAGACGCAGACCGGCAGGGTCAACACCCAGGCCAGCAGGATATTGACGAGGGTCTGGGTTTGCAGCCCGGAACGGTTCGCGGCCATGGTGCCGGCGATGCCGGAGGAGAGGACGTGGGTGGTGCTCACGGGCAAGCCGAAGCTGTCGGCCCCCTGGATGGTGAGGCCGGCGATCAATTCGGCCGAGGCGCCCTGCGCATAGGTGAGGTGGGACTTGCCGATTTTTTCACCGACGGTGACGACAATGCGTTTCCAGCCAACCATGGTGCCGCAACCGAGGGCGAGGGCGACGGCCACCTTGACCCAGTCGGGAATATATTTAGTGGCAGCGTCCAGATCAGACTTGCATTTGGTCAGGGCATCGAGCGTTGGCTTGTCGGTGATGCGGTTCGCCTTGACCAGCTTGCCGATGGTTTCGCTGATAAGAAAGAGGTCGGTGCGAACGCCGCGGCGGTCGTTCTGAGGCAAGTCGCTAAAGGTCTGGAGGCCGTCCAATTTGCCGGACACGGCCTGGGCTTTCGCCACCAACGCGGGCACAACTTTATTGTCCAGCTTGCCCTTGCGCAGGACGAGATAGGAGAGTTCCTTGTCGCTGTCATCCGCGCTCATGACTACGCCCTGGGTTTGCGGCTGCAAAGCGGTGGCCATTTGCCGCAGTTCCGACGAGGTCTTTTGGAGCGACTCATGAGTGGAAGCCATGTTGACCGCGAACGCGCCGGGGAGCAGGCCGACCATGATGAGCATGATCAGCCCCATGCCTTTTTGGCCGTCGTTGGATCCGTGCTTGAAGCTGACGAAGGTGCAGGTGAAAACGAGAATGCCACGAATCCAAAGCGGCGGTGGCGTCTCCTTTTCGGGAGCCCGGAAAAAGTCTTCGCGCTGGATGAGAGCTTTGCAAATCAGCAGCAAAATGGCCGAGCCGATGAAGCCGACGATGGGCGAAACCAGCAGGGTAACGATGACCTTCTGCGTTTGCTCCCAATTGATGCCGGCCATCCATCCGTCGCCATTCATGATCGAATTGGCCACCCCGACACCCATGATGGAACCGATCATGGTATGGGAACTCGAGGCGGGAAGCCCCAGATACCAGGTGCCGACGTTCCAGATGATGGCCGAGATCAGCAGCGCGAAAACCATGGCGAAGCCGGCTCCCGAACCGACTTTCAAAACCAATTCGACCGGCAGGAGGGCGACAATCCCGTAAGCGACCGCCCCATTGGAGCTAAGAACGCCGAGCAAATTCCAAATACCCGACCAAACGACCGCCCAGGTGGGCTTGAGGGTATTGGTGTAAATGACCGTCGCCACGGCATTGGCCGTGTCGTGGAATCCGTTGACAAATTCGAAACTCAAGGCCAGCGCCAGAGCCAGCAGTAAAAAGAATGCCGTCGCGAATGGTATCGATTCTCCCCAAAGTTCCATAATTTTTCTCCTCCATATTGGTTGCGATGAAATCGCGCTCCTCCCGTCGCTTGACGGATTTTAAATAAGTTGCAACCGCGCCGTAGTGAGCCATCCGTATATTACGGATTGATGGCATTTAAGTTACCATCGCGTGACTTTGATGGAATCAAGAGGCACATGACGACTCTTATTTCAGGGTCGCAGGGAATTGCCTCCAACAACGAACAAAGGATTTAGCTTTGGGTACGGAGCTTGCGCCTCTGCCGGTAAGACAATCCATAAGAAAAAGCGACTTGTCTGCTCAAAGTAAAATGAATGACAGCCTGCACCAGGGCAGGCACTCAACTTCAAGGGGAACAGAAAAGACAAGGCAATTCCAAAGGTCTTTGCATCATTTAAAAAATACTTATTTCATCTGCGCCAAAATCTGATCGGTGATGGCTTTCACCGCTGCCTCGGCATCG
>DATJMI010000052.1:0-13024 GCA_035508775.1 Methylacidiphilales bacterium | reverse complement strand
GTTCCATCTGGGAAAACATCTTTAAGCCGGTGCCTTGGTCTCGGCATATTTTCCGTGGTATTGACGGTAGTTGTAATTGTAGGCGTACTCGGTTTCGGAGAGAGTCACTCCGTTGCAGACGAGGCCGATGACATTGGCCTGCCTCTGGTCGAGCAGTTCGAGCGCCCGGCGGCTGGAACGGGCGGAGGAGTTATTGAAACGCACCACAAAAAGCGTGGCGTCGATTTTGGGCGCGAGGCAAAGCGTGTCATCGAGAATAATCACCGGCGGGGTGTCGAAAACGACGTAGTCGAAGTGATCGTAAATGTTGATGAGAAACTGGTCCGTTACCTTGCCGAGCAAATGTTCCGCCGTGTGGTGCAGCGAAGAACCGCAGGGAATGATGAAGAGATGCTCGATTTGAGTCATGAAGACGGCATCGGTCCAGGTCACCTTTTGCAGCAGAATATTGGAAAGGCCGTGGTTGTCCTGGGCGCCGAAAATACGGCTGGCTTTGCCGCTGCGCATGTCGCTGTCGATGAAAAGGGTCTTGGCGCCGGAAAAGGCCAGGGTGATGGCAAGATTGGAGGCCACGGTGGTTTTGCCTTCGTTAGGCAAGGCGCTGGTGACCGCGATCGTCTTGGGCCGTTTGCCTTCCACGGGCAGAAAAATGATGGAGGATCGCAAGGTCCGGAAAGATTCTATCAGGGCCTGGCGGTCATCACCCGGCTTGAGCAGGGGACTGTTCAAGGCCAGCTTTTCCTGGGGGATCTGGCCAAGCAAGGGCTCGGGAAAGTAGTTTTGCAATTCCATCAGCGATCCGATGCGGTCGTCGAACTGATCGATCAGGAAAAGAATGATAAAGCCGAGCATGAGGCCCCCCCCGACTCCCGCCGTCAAAATCTTGGGTAGCCCCGGCTTGATCGATTGGCCTTCGGTAGCGGGCAGATCGATGGTGACGGGATCCTGATCCACCGTACGATTGGCGTCCACACTCTGAAATTTGGCGCGCCACATTTCATAATCGGCTTTGGTCTGATCGGCTTTGGATTTAAGTTTTTCAAATTCCGACAACCGGCTGCTCAAATCGAGCGCCTTGGCCTTCTGTTCGTTGATCACATTTTGCAGGTTCTGAATTTGCAGGCGCAAGGTTTCCTGATGGGTTTTGAGGGCCTCCACGCTTTGTGCGCGCAGGGTGGCCATCAAATTCTCCTGGCGGGAGATCTGGTCCTTGAGGTCGATGATATCGGGGTGCTTGGGTTTGAGATACTGGGACTTGTCGGCCAGTTCGGCGTTGAGAAGAGCAACTTGCTGCCGGGCTTTCTGATAGTCGGCAATAGGGCCGAAAGTAGTCAGGGCGGGATCGGATTTATCGGATGGATCACCCGAATTGGAAGCTTGCTGGGACTGTTCACGGTCGAGGTTCTGGTCCAGATTGAGCATCTGGCCGAGATTGTATTCGGTCTGAAGATTTGAAAGCTGCTGATCGAGCTGCGTGAGATATTTGGCGGCGCTGTTGCCTGCTTCCTGCAAAAAACCGATGTCGTTTTCTTTTTGAAACTCGAGGATAGCGGCATCATTGCTTTCCATTTCCTTGTTCAAACTGGCCATTTCATCGGAAATTCCCACCGAGGTTTCGTCCGAGCTTTGCTGGCGTATCCTCTTCCTCTTGTCGATATATTCCTCCATGACCGCCTGAAGAAAGGCTTGGGCAAAGGCTGCCGACTGGGAGACAACACGCAGGTCAAAGGCGGCGGTCTTGGGTTCCTGGGTCACTTCAAACGTCGGCACTTCCGGCTTGAGTTCGGGATGGAGGGTTTCCACCCGCCGCGTGGCCCCTCTTTGCACATCGTCGCCTCGCATCAGTTTCATTTGTGTGCCGTAGAAATCGTCCTGCTCTTCATTGTAAGCGGTTGCTTCATTGAGCTGGACCTGGCCGCCGACGATGATACTGCCGACGGATTGAAAGGCTGGCGGCATCTGGGTTACCACCCAGGCTGAGATGCAGATTCCGGCGCTCGTGGTCAACAGGACCACCCACCAGAATCTTTTGAATACTCCCCAATAGCGTTTGAGTTGAACGCGGACTTTGCTCCAAATATCCGATCTTCTGCCGTACTCCATAAGATCAAGTTTAGGAATTGAGCGGAAATGGGAAGAGCATACAACACAAGAATATACAGGCACTCGAGAGGCCGGGCCAGCGAGAAAGCCGCCGGCCTTCCGCCGCAATCCATCCCGCGGCGATGGAGTAATTCGGCGAGTGCTTGGGCATGAGGGTTAAAAATTGATCAATTTTTCCGGAACATTGATCGTGTCGCCCGGTTGCACCACCGGGTCTTTGTCCGCATGGCCGTGGTCGAGCACTTCGACCAGGTCGACGATGGTCGTCTCGGTGCTGCCATCGGCATTCTTGTGCATCAGCTTGACTCTGCGCCGGTCGGCAAAATCGGCCAGACCGCCATCCAAAAGAATAACGCGGCTAACCGTGAGGTTTCCATCCGCCGGAATATCGATGGCGCCCTGCGCATGGACTTGGCCCATGATGAAGACTTTGCCCCGAGGGCGGGTACTGAGAACATCAAGTCCGACGATAACCGTGGCCTTGTAAAAGTAGTCCTTTTCCAGGAGCGGTTTGAGTTCATAGGCCAATTGCTTGCACGTCTTGCCCGTGGCGGGATAAAGGCCCAGCAGTGGAATTTCCAATTCGCCCGAATCGGTTACGGTTAGCGAGATGGGATCCTTCTTCTCTTCAACCACCCGGTAACTGACATGATCTCCGTTGCTTAGTTTGGTCGTGTCGTTGAGGGCATCCATCGAATTGATCAGTGCCGCCGTGCTGGGGCTGGCGGCCTCCGGCGGCGGAGTATCGGCCGCGGATGCAGAATTGGTCTGCGCGCGCGTGCTGGCCGGCGCGAGCAACAGCGCCGCACAATAAAGAGCAGCGATCCCCTGGGAAAGCCGGTGATTCATCAGAAGTGGTAGGTAAACAGCAACCCGATCTTATTTTGCTCGTATCCCTGGTCGGTTTGCGAGGCAAATTTATCGGTGAAATCATAGAATGCCGCCCCGGAGAGGTTCTTGGCTACCGGGAAGTTCGCCTGAAGTCCCGCGGAAAAATCATCATAGGAAGAAACGGCCACCAGACCGCCGGATTCGCTGACATCCTGGTAAGAGAGTGTCAAAGCAAGATTGAGATTGCGGTTGACTTTCCAGCTCGAGGTGTAAGTCACGTACGACGTGTCGCTCTGTTCGCCCAAAATGCCGAGGCTGATGTCGTGGCCAATGGATAGCCGTTGCAGATAGTAGCGATTAAGTTCGTGGTCAATGCTCAGGTCAAAGTAGTAACTGTCGATGCTGGAACCGCTCGATCCGGGCTGGAAAACATTCGCCGGCAGAACCTGTCCCGGTCCGGCAAAATTGTTGGGAGAGTCGACGTTCTGAAATCCGGCCGAAGCTTGGACCTTGATGTGTTGCGTGACCTGCAACTTTATGAACGGGCCGGCGCTCCATTGGGTATAATCGCCGGTGTAGTGATCATAGCTGCGGGAAGAAGCGGCGCCTTCGATTCCGCCAATAAGCGTGGAGCTTAAATGGAACTCGGCTGAAGCGGAAACCTGGTCGGCGGAATAATCGAGCAAATTGGGATCGGGCAAATTTGTCCCCCCAAGGGTCTGCAATTGGGTTGAGATGAAGTTGATATGGTCATAGCTGGCGAAGAGTACAACCTTGTTCAAATCCCAAAGTGCGTTAATTCCAACGACATTTTCAAATCGGCTAAAGTTTACCAAGTTACTGAATGCGGCCTCATTCACCGGATCCTGCTGGAAGGAAAATTGATCATGGATATTGAATTTAATGTTCCCCACGTAGACATCGAAGTTCAACATCGAATTTGGGGCGACCAGGATATTGCCGGTATCGTATTGGGGGTGAAACAGATATTTTGTGTATCCCAGTGAAGTCGTTAGAGATAATGTGTTCACTTTCGTTACAGGCCAAGCAGCCGCGACTCCGACTTCCGGTGTCAGCGTGAAATCGGACTGAGCTCCCGTATTGGTCAATCCGATATTGTCAATATATTCGGCTTCCATTGAGCCGGTCACATTGAACAATACCGGTCCCGCCTTCATATTATAGTCGGTCGGCAGGCTG
Organism: Methylacidiphilales bacterium; assembly: GCA_035508775.1. Taxonomy (GTDB): domain Bacteria; phylum Verrucomicrobiota; class Verrucomicrobiia; order Methylacidiphilales; family UBA1321; genus JABDGH01. The sequence continues at coordinate 8,890 of DATJMI010000052.1, read as the reverse complement.
CGCGGCTCTGTTTCCTGCGACATTGAAGGCCGCGGAAGCTCTTGCCCTCTCGCCAAATCTAGCAGAAGCACAATGATAACGCTTGTGACAAGAAGCAATCTTTTCACGAACAAAATATAAAATAGCAGTTTTTGGCCCATGGGAGTAGAGGAGCCATCTTTCCCTACTTCTCGTCCAAGGGATGGGCAGACACTAACCATCTCTTTGCCAAAGGCAACCGGAATTTGTATGCCTATGATTATAATGGAAAGGTGTACGCCAATAGTCATGGTAAATACATTAAAGAAATAAATAAATTGTCAATTTTTATTTCAGGCCTCGTTCTTTGAATTTTTTTATTGATTATTAAGACTACTGTCGTATTGTTCTTTTGGCTCTTTAGCCGTTCATGAATGTTATAGTTCAAAAAGTGAATGATTGGGCGATTCTTGCCTTGTTGGCGAGCGTGTTGCCGATTCAAAACCTCTGCGCCGAAGAAACGGTCGAAACGCTGGCCACGTTCACGGGGCCTAACGGCGCCTATCCCGGCTATATTCTTCAGGACCACCATGGCAACTTTTATGGAACGACTTATACGGGTGGGAAATTTGACAAAGGCACAATTTTCGAGCTGCCGCTCAATAAGCCGTTGCAAACCATTATTTCCTTCGATGGTTCCAATGGTGCCAACCCCATTTCCGGGCTGCTTGAAGGACCCGATGGAAATTTCTACGGAACGACAAATTCGGGCGGACCTGATGGCAAAGGGATCATTTTTCGTCTGACAACCGATGGTAAATTAACCACGCTCGTCGCCTTTAATGGGCCTAACGGCGCCTATCCCAAGTCTCCCTTGATGCTGGGCCGGGACGGGAATTTTTACGGGACCGCTTTCAGTGGCGGTCCCACGGACAAGGGTTTAATTTTTTGCGTGACGCCTCAGGGCAAGCTTACCCCTCTGGTCACTTTCAACGGGTCCAACGGAACCAATCCCGGCGTGTTGAGCCGTGGCCGGGACGGTTGTTTTTACGGAACGACCTACAAGGGAGGGGAAAAGGATCTCGGCACCGCATTCAAATATGATCCCGATCCACAGTTTACCACTTTGGTTTCATTCAACGGCGACAACGGGGCAAATCCCCAGGCCCAGATGTCGCAGTTGAGCGACGGCGATTTTTACGGAACCACCTACGCGGGCGGTAAAAATCAGAAAGGCACCATATTTAGCGTCACTCCAGACGGCAAACTCACGACGCGTTATGCGTTTAACGGCTCCGATGGGGCCAATCCTAATTCGGGACTAGTGCAGTGGAGCGACGGTTACTTTTACATTGAGCGCATTTGGGAAAACCAGTGGATCAAGGCCAGCACGATCCAGTGGAACGGGGTCAATTTTTGCGGCACGACTTCGGCCGGCGGCCAACACGGCAATGGCACGGTATTCCGCGTTACTTCCGATGGATCACTCACGACGCTGGTTTCCTTCACGGGCACCAGCGGCAAGCGGCTGGGCACCATTCCCAATTCTCTGATTCCTGGCAACGACGGCAATCTTTATGGAACTACCTACTACGGTGGCAGGAACAACAAAGGAACGGTCTTTCGTCTCCTCTTGCAAGTCTGGCCGCCGGCGTCGGCGGGCCGGAATGCAACCGCTGCCTTCAGTCCACAGGTGCAGGCGGTCGTTTCGCCCTAAACCAAACTGGTCGTGGTCAAGCGCGCACTCGAAGCAAATCTTGCTTCACTTTTTCGCCCGGCAAGTCTGCTAAGTCCATTTGAAAAATCTAGAGGCTGTCCGAAACGTCCCTCAACCTGGGCCACCCTTGCGGCTGATTTCATCGTGGATCCAGCGATAGGTCCGCTCCAGCCCATCTTCCAGGCGGATGGAGGGTTCCCATCCGAAGACTTTTTTGATTAACGTATTATCGCTGTTGCGGCCATTCACACCCTTGGGCGCGTCGAGTTTATAGCGCCGTTTGAGTTTGACGCCGGCAATATTTTCCGCGATGTCGACCAACTGGTTAATCGTTACCTTTTGACTGCTGCCGATGTTAATCGGCTCGGTGAAATCACTCTCCAGCAACATCTGGGTGCCATGAAGGCAGTCGTCGATGTACATGAAACTGCGAGTCTGCTGGCCATCGCCCCAAATTTCGATTTCATGCTTGCCGCTGAGTTTGGCCAAAATCACTTTGCGGCAGATCGCGCTCGGGGCCTTTTCCCGGCCGCCGTCGTAGGTGCCGTGGGGTCCATAAACGTTGTGATAACGCCCCACGCGGGTAATCAAGCCGAAATCCTCGCGAAAATGACGGCACATCCTCTCGCTGAAAAGCTTTTCCCAACCGTAACCATCCTCGGGCATGGCCGGGTAGGCATCGTCCTCCTTCAGCCCCGCGATATCGTGGCTAACCTGTTTGTCCGCGGCGTAGACGCAGGCCGAGGAAGAAAAGAAAAAACGTTCCGCCTTATGCTCCTTCGCCGCCATCAGAAGATGGGTGTTGATGAGCACGCTGAGCATGCACAGTCCGCGGTTGAGCTCGATGAAGCCCATTCCGCCCATGTCTGCCGCCAGGTTATAGACCAGATGGGCGCCCTCAAGCGCCTTGCGGCAGGACGGTAGTTCCTGCAAATCGAGAACGAGATTTTGGACGTCATCGAAGCGCTGGTACCATTCCGCGGCAGGTTTGATATCGACGGCCCGCAGATTTTTAGCTCCCTGCCGTCGCAACTCGGCGATAAGATGGCCTCCAATAAAGCCGCCGGCGCCGCAAACCACGATAAGTTTCTTAAGGTCGGACATAAATAAAGAAGATGCAAAACGATTAAAGAGTTCCTATTTTGCCCGATTCCATGCTAGAAGCTATCCCAAAATTAGCCCATAGGCGGGCACTCCTTTATTTTTCCTTTCCCGGTCAAGTTTCCATGGATCCGACCCAGAATCCGGAATATCCGTCTTGCAGGCGCACTGCATTCCGGCAGGGCCGGCTAATCCGCGCGCTGCGGCTTGATTTCCAGTTCCGCCCCGCATGAAGCAGTGCCTTGTCATCGAATTATGGTGGCTGGGGGATGCGACGCTTATGACGTCGGTCATTCGCGGCCTGTTGGAGGATGGATGGAAAGTCACCATTCTGGCCAAGCCCCAGACCCGGGCGTTTCTCGGGACAATTTATCCGGAAATTGATTGGATCGAATTTGAAGCTCCATGGACGCCTCTTTACGGGAAATACAAGCTGTGGCGCTGGCCCTGGCGCGAAATTTTCGACGTTCTGCAAGAGGTGCGCGCGCGCCGCTTCGCCGCCGCTCTTTCCATCCGATGGGATCCGCGGGAACATTTTCTTGTCTGGCTGGCGGGAATCCCGCGCCGAATCGGCTTCAAAACTCCCTGGAGCTTTTGGTTTCTCAACGAACCCCTTTCCGTCCCCAATCCCAATCTGCACCGCGTTGAGGATTGGTGGGAAGTTCAACGCCACCTCAATGGCGCGGCCGCATCCTGCCTTCCGCCCCGATTGGTGGCCGATCCAGGGCTTACGGAACGGTTTCGTGTCCGTTTTAGCCGTGATCCACGGCCCGTCCTGGCCATCCATTGCGGCGCGCGCATCCCCTTGCGCCGCTGGCCTTTGACTTATTTCCGGGAATTGATTTCCCATTTGCGCCGGGAATTCGATTTTCAACTCGCCCTTTTTCCCGATATCGATGGCTACGGCAACGAGCTGCAGAATCTGGCCGATCACACCCTGACCGGTTTGACCGTGGGCGAAATGATGGCCGCTTTTAACGCCGCATCTCATCTTATCTGCAACGACAGCGGCCCATCTCATTTGGCCGATGCGCTTGGCATCCCGGTCGCCGCCATATTTGGTCCCGGCAATCCTAAAAAACTGCGTCCTTTCCATGCGGATAACCTGGCCGTTATCCATAATGATTGTCCTTACCATCCCTGTTCCGACTATTGCCGTTTCCCGGAGCCGTATTGTCTGACGAAATTAACCCCCGCTTTGGTCTGGCCTGAAATTCGGGATAACCTGCTGGCCCGGGGACGCATCCCTCGGCTCGCTTCCATTTCCATCCGGGCTTCCGGTGAAACCGAAACGAAAACTTAGGCAAACGATTGATCTCCGATGCAAAAGACCGGTTCTGAAATCGACTCCATGGATGGACGGTGCCTCTCCGTGGTCATGCCCGTTTATAACGAGGAGGAGACGGTGACGGAAATTGTCCGGCGCGTTTTTGAGCAGCCGGTGGTCCGGGAACTTGTTGTGGTCAACGATTGCTCTTCGGACGGGACCCGCGCCGTGCTGGAGAAATTGGCCGCCGCGGACAGCCGCATCCGTCTCTTCCATCATGCCGTCAACCAGGGCAAAGGCGCGGCCCTGCGGACCGGTTTCCGCGAAGCGCTCGGTGAAGTGATCATCGTGCAGGATGCCGATTTGGAATACGATCCGGTCGAATACGGCAAACTGCTGGCCCCCATTTTAAGCGGACGCGCCGACGTTGTTTTCGGTTCCCGCTTCCTCGGCTCCGAAGCGCACCGCGTTCTCTATTACTGGCACTCGGTCGCCAATTACTATCTCACCGTTCTTTCCAACATGATGACCAACCTGAATCTCACCGACATGGAAACGGGATTTAAGGCGTTCCGGCGCGAGGTTATCCAAAAAATCGACCTCCAGGAAAAACGGTTTGGCATTGAACCTGAAATCACCGCCAAACTTGCCCGGTTTTCCCCCAGATTAAGGATCTACGAAGTCGCCATTTCTTATTATGGCCGCACTTATGAAGAGGGGAAAAAAATTGGATGGCGCGACGGAGTCTGGGCTCTCTTCGCCATCTTCAAATACGGGATTTTTAGATAAGGACGCGTCCGGTTATGTCCCAACGCCTTCGTATTCTGCAGATTTTCAATCGCTATTTGAACTACGGCGGCGAGGAGGGGAGTGTCTATCGCATCGGTGATGCGCTGCAAAGGATCCACGATGTCGAATATTTTCTCTCCTCCACCGTGGAAGTCATGGGCGAAGGTCTCTGGTCTCAATGGAAAATCCCGTGGAAGGCGATGCACAACGCCGAAGTCCTGGCCAAGCTCAATCAATACCAGAAACTTGGCGGCTTCGACGCCTGGCAGATTCACAACATTTTTCCCATCATGTCGCCGGTCGTTTACGAACGAGCCCTGAAATGGAAAGTTCCCATTGTCCATTATTTGCATAATTACCGCCTCTCTTGTGTCAACGGCTTTTTCCTCAACCACGGGAAGCCCTGTCAGCAATGCCTTTCCGGCAATTTCTGGCCCGCTTTCCAAACGGCTTGCTGGCATGAGAGCCATCTGCAAAGCGGCTGGATGGGACTGATCACAACCCGCATCCGCCGCCTGCCTCTCTTTGAAAAGGTCTTTCAGTGGATCGCCATCAGCGAGGCGCAAAAGCGGGAGCATATTCGTATCGGCATTCCCGCGTCCAAAATCCGTGTCATCCACCATTTTCTCGAACCGGATGAGCCGGTACTGCCTCCTTCCCGTTCATCCACCGCCATTTTTGTCGGACGGCTTTCGGCGGAAAAAGGCGTTTCCCGTCTGCTTGATGCGTGGAAATCAGTTCAGGGGGGCGAGAGAAAATTGCTCCTGGTTGGGGACGGTCCCGAACGGGCCAACCTGGAGCGGCAAGCGGCTGGCCTGAAGGGAGTCGTCCTTACCGGTTTTGTGGAAAAATCGTTGCAGCGTCAGTTTTGGATCGAATCCCTTTTCTCCGTCGTTCCTTCCATCTGGATCGAACCGTTTGGTATGACAGTGCTTGAATCGTGGTCCCACGGACGCCCCGTCATTGCCCATAACATCGGAGCCATGCCTGAATTGGTCCAGGACGGCATCAATGGGTTTCTTTCCGATCCCGGTGATTGCAACGACCTTGCCCATAAAATGGAAAATCTATTTTCAAACTCCGGACAATCCGAAGCCATGGGGCGAGCCGGACGTGTTTTATTGGAAAAGGAATTTAACCGGGAAAAATGGCTTAACAAAATCGCCGAAATATATCACCCCCTCCAAAAAGGCTTGTGATAAAATAGTCGCATCTATGACCTACAATGCCAATAGGTTGTCGTTCCAGAGGCCGCCGGGGCTTGCCCATTATCTTTGGATTCCCATTTTCGCTCTGCTCCTCTTGCTGGCCATTGACAGTATCTTGATCCCCGAAGCTTTTACCCTGCCGTTGCTGCTTTTGCTCATTCTTGGCTATCTGGCGGTCCGGCTACCTTCCTGGGCCGTTTTCGCCTGGGGCATTGCCTATGGGGGAATCATCGTCATCATTTTGTTATTCAGTTTTCCGGAAGACAGCCATACCGATCCTGCCTTGCAGCCTTATCTTGCTTTGTTCACTTTTATCGCCGTTGGCGGGACCTTGGCGCTTTTGGCCGGTTACCGGATAAAACTGGAAAAAAGTTACAATGCCCTTTTGGGCATCGTCACAACCCTGCCGGTTCCAGTGGTTGTTTCGGATATCTCAGGCAATATTCTTTTGCTCAACCACGAGGCGGAAAATTTGCTTTACGGCCAAGTCAATGACTTAGCTGGTCTCTCTTATTTCTCGACCTTCACCAGTCCGGGTGAGCAAGGACGCGCCATTGCCAAATACATCAGTTATTTTGACCCGAGTAATAGCGGGCCTTTTTCCGCCACGCTCCAAACCCGGGGCGATTCGCCCAAGCTCCTCAAGGCCTCCATTTCCATTTTCGGATCGTTCCGGCATCTTTATGCCGTCACCGTGATCGAAAAGACCTCCGAGCCGGAGGCGTCCTCAAAAGCGCCGGTGGCGCCGGGGAAAATCAAGGGCAGTGCCTCTCGAAACTTGATTCAACCCCGCGACCTTCTATCTTAAAAGCGCAGTGACATCTTCTCCTCCGCCGAGCGCCGTTCCCTTGAAAGATCTGGTTTGGAATGGCCGGAATATTTTCGCCCTGGCCGCAGCCCTTGTTTCCTGCTGGCTTCTTCTGGATACCGTCCTTTATTGCGACACTTCCTACCGTAATACCTTCAACGGGCGCTGCACTCTCACCGGGCTTTTTCTCAGCACGTTTTGGAATGACCTCAAGGATCAGTTTTCCAGCTTCATGTCCGGCACGCCTTCCGGCTCCACCGCCGCCGAGGTCACCTCCAGCGAATGGACGCAGTGCATCCTCGTTCCGCCTTTGACGCTATTTCTCGTCTGGTGGCTTTGGCCGAAGCTCCGCGAAGCGCCGGTGCGCGGTCATGCCTCCGGTTATGCCCTTCTTGGCGCCGGACTGCTCATCTACCTCGGCGGCTACATGGCGGAGAATTATTACATCGGCGTCGTTTCGATGGAACTGGTTTACGCCGGCATCATCGTTCTTTTTCTCGGCTGGGAGATGATGCGGTTGGTGGCATTTCCCTGGGCCTTTCTTCTTTTCATGTGGCCGTATGGTTTTCTCGAGGATATTGCTTTCCAATTGCGGTTGCTGATGTCGGACCTTAGTCACCACACCCTCGGCCTGATTGGCGTCGCCAATATTCTTAATGGCACCTCCATCCTCTCTCCGTCCGGCACTGGGACTCCCTTTGCCATCGATATTGCCGACCCTTGCAGCGGCATACGTTCTTTTTCGGCCTTGCTCATGATCGCCAGCCTTTACGCTTTTCTTTCTTTCGACCACCTTTGGCAAAAAATTCTCGTCATTCTGGCCGCTATTCCCTTTGTCATCATCGGCAATCTTGTCCGCATTGTCATGCTCACCCTCGGGACAATCCATTTCGGTTCCGCCTTCGCCCTCGGCGTTAATGATCACCCTTCGTGGTTTCATGAAGGCGCCGGCTACGTTGTTTATCTGGTCGATCTTGCCGGCCTGGCCGGTTTTGGCTGGTTCCTGAACCGGTTTACGCCGGCCGTGACGGAGAGTACCTGCGCATGATTCCGGTGACGTCGGTGATGGCTGTGGATCCGCGCAAGGGCGCCGCTCTTCTCGGACTGGTGTTGGTTACCTTGGCTGGCTGCTGGCTTGTGCCCCCGGAACAAGCCGGCAGTGAAACGGGCGTGATCATGAATTTGCCCGACCGGGTCGGCCCGCTGTGGGCTTTTCCCGAGGAAGTTTCCAAAACCGAAATGGCCATTCTGCCTCCCGATACCACCTTCGCCCGCAAGACCTATGGCCCTATTCTTTCCAAGCGCTTCGACCGGATTCTTTGTTCCATCGTCTTAAGCGGGCGTGAAAAGCGAAGCATCCATCGTCCCGAACGCTGTTTGCCCGGACAGGGCTGGTCTATTCGCGACAGCAAGGTTGTTTCCGTCGATCTCGCCTCCGGCCATCCCCTTTCGGTCATGGCTTTGCTGCTTGACCGGCCCGTTGGTCTTCCGAACGGACAGAGCTTTAGGCTTCAATCGTACTATCTTTATTGGTACGTGGGGAAAGAAGTCACCACGCCCTATAGCTTTGAGCGCGTCATGCTCACCAATTGGGATCTCGTTCGCTACCGCCTGAACCAACGCTGGGCTTATGTCATCGTTTCCGCCTACATCACCGAAGGTTTGGGGGCCAATGGCAGCGGACGCACTCCGGAACAGACTCTCGATCTGCTTAAGGAATTCATCCGCGAAAGTGTTCCCACCTTCATGAAGAGCGAGATGCCTCCCGGCAGCATCCCGCCCGACGAAGATGCGGCCAATCCTTAAAAACATTCATACCCCTTCCAGGCACTTCTGCTTGAGAAGCGCCGATCCCGCTTTCTCTTCTGGTATTAGTTCCCGGCCGCAACGCCGGCTTTTACTTCCTCGATGGCGTTATCAATGATGCCTATAGCGCGGACCCTATGACCACCCTTGTCATCGAGAGCGACCTCGAGTTGATGCCGAGCGGCCTGGAGATCGGCGAGAGCGTTCTGCATATGGGGCTGATAAGCGGCGTGCAC
>DATJMI010000051.1:0-9244 GCA_035508775.1 Methylacidiphilales bacterium | reverse complement strand
AGTGATAAGTTATGGGTGTTATCTTTTTCATGCTGCGGGACTCACGGTTGTGGGCAAATGTGTCAAGATCGAGTCTTTCGGCTCGCTTGCGCCGTTTCACCTGTGTACTGCCGGGTTTATTTTAACGACGTGGGTCGCGGGTCTGATGGTTACGATCGCCATGGCCGCCGCAGGCTATCTTCTGATCGAAAGGCCCGGCATTAGGCTGGGAAACAGAATTATTGGACTTTGGGAAAATCCGCATCCTGTGATTTCACGCAGTACCGTGACGCGCCTAACCACGGATTAACTCAAGCTCACGACGAGCAAGACGGAGTGGGTTGGAGTCATCATTTCAAGAGCAAACGCTGGCGCAAGCTGCGGGCTATTCCTTTTCCTCTTCGAGAATAAAATGGAGGTGCCCGAAGGTTAGTTTGTCGCCGACTTTGGCGACACCCTGTGGGGTCGCAACCCCATTCAGCTTTGTTCCGTTGGTTGTTCTGAGGTCTTTGAAGGTAAGCCCGCGGTCTGAGAGTTGCAGGAGGCAGTGCTGCCGGGAGATGGAGGGATGCTGGATGGGAATTTCGCAGGCGGGGTTGCGTCCGACCAGGGTGCTGATCCGGCCGATTTTCAGGCGTTTTTCCGGGTTATCCGCCGCCACCAAGACGAGCCGGTGCTTTTTGAGGAGGGCTTCTTCTTCGGCGGAGCGTTCCTGAGCCGCGGGGCTGAAACTTTTTGTGGCGGTGAGATGTTCGGGATCATTGGCATCTCCGTGGGCGGAGAGAACGGGCTTGGGAGCGGGAAGGTTCAACGCTTCGATGGGGGCGGTGGTTTTTCCTTTCGCTCCAATGGTCCGGTAAATGGGTGGGGGCGGGGTGGATGTCGCCACCGCCGCCGGTGTCGCGTCCGAGGCGCCTGCCATCGTCAAGGTCTTTTGATCCGTACCGTGATCGATATTGGTATGCAAATGGGCAAGGATATCGCGGAGAGGCACATGAAAGGGCCTGGAGGGCGTCTTCGGTGGCGATGCTTCGGGCTGCCAGGCATAGTGGACGTCCCGCCAAGTTAGAACTTGTTTGAGGATATCGGGACCTTCCGCCGCTCCATTTGTGGTGGCGACGGCCACTCCGTCCTTTAGGAAAATGTTGGCTGATTCCCTGGTTGTGTAAAGATGGAGACACCCCGAGCTCTTTTTTTTGCTCAGACGGTCAAGAACTTCCTCCAAGGTAAACAATTCCAGAACGGCAGAATCGATCACGGGGGGGGGTCCTTTAAAATCGACCGTAACTCATTGGATTACGGTGCGAACGGACGCGATGCTAACAGAATATTCCCGCCAAGCCAGCAAATAAGTTTATTTTTAGAGGGTATGGCAATTTATCCAAATTTTCTAAAAAATATTTTGACATTGCTGTCCGCAGAAGGCAGTCTGTAGCAAGATCAAGGCCATTCCTGAATTTAGGGCGCAAGTTTTTAAATTCGGGGGTGGGCTTTTTGCCTTTATCGCAGGGACGGATAGCTAGATAAGGGCCGGGTTGGCTTCACGGCCACTTGCTCGGTGATTCGTCAAGTGCCCATGTAGCTCAGTCGGTAGAGCACATCCTTGGTAAGGATGAGGTCACCGGTTCAATCCCGGTCATGGGCTTGCCTGACTGGCGCCGGGGGCGGAAGCGACTTGGTCTGGAGTAGGATGGATTTAACCACGAGAGGTTGGCAACGCCGGGCCGGAAGCCGGGCCGAGCCAACCGAAATAGGCAGAAAAATCAGGAGTAACCATGGCTAAGGAAGCATTCAATCGCAGCAAACCCCACGTCAACATTGGCACGATTGGCCACGTTGACCACGGCAAAACCACTCTGACGTCGGCCATCACCCATATTTTGGCCAAAAAAGGCCTCGCCACGGCCAAAGGCTACGCGGAAATCGATAATTCTCCCGAGGAGAAGGAGCGCGGCATCACGATCAACACGACTCACATCGAGTATCAGACGGACAAGCGCCACTACGCTCACGTCGATTGTCCTGGTCACGCCGACTACATCAAGAACATGATCACAGGCGCGGCGCAGATGGACGGCGCGATTCTCGTGGTCAGCGCCGCAGACGGGCCGATGCCTCAGACCCGCGAACATATTCTCCTGGCCCGCCAGGTGGGAGTGCCGGCTTTGGTTGTCTTCTTAAACAAAGTCGACATGGTCGATGACAAGGAATTGCTCGACCTCGTCGAACTCGAAGTCCGCGAACTCCTCACCCAGTATGAATTTCCCGGAGACAAGATTCCGATCGTCAAGGGTTCCGCTCTGAAGGCCCTTGAAGGTGACGCCGCCTATGAAAAGGAAATCATCAATTTGATGGACGCCGTCGACCAATACATTCCCGTGCCGGAGCGTCCGAAGGATCAGCCCTTCCTCATGCCGGTTGAAGATGTATTCAATATTGAAGGCCGCGGCACCGTCGCCACGGGCCGGGTCGAGCGCGGCGTGCTCAAAAAGATGGACGAAGTCGAGATTGTTGGCCTTAAGCCGACGGCCAAGACCGTTGTCACCGACATTGAAATGTTCAGAAAGCTCCTCGATACCGCCGAAGCGGGCGAGAACGTGGGCGTACTTTTGCGCGGTGTCAAAAAAGAAGATATCGAGCGCGGTCAGGTTGTCTGCAAACCCGGTTCGATCAAGCCGCACACAAAATTCAAGGGGCAGGTTTATGTCCTCAGCAAGGAGGAGGGAGGCCGCCACACGCCGTTCTTCAATGGCTACCGTCCGCAGTTCTTTTTCCGCACGACCGATGTGACCGGAAATGTGAAACTGAAGGAAGGCGTCGAAATGGTCATGCCGGGCGACAATGTCGAGATCGAAGTCGAACTCATCACTCCCATCGCGATGGAAAAGCAAATCCGCTTCGCCATCCGCGAGGGCGGCAAGACGGTGGGCGCGGGACGCGTCTCGGAAATTATCGCGTAATTATCATAGAAAAAATCGCGCTAAACCGTCGGGCTCCGGGGCTTTTTTGGCCTGCCGTGGGCGCGGCGGTTTCGGCGTTAAAAAAACAGCACAAACATGATTTTAAACCAGCCAGTTAGGGCAGTAGCTCAATTGGTAGAGTAGCGGTCTCCAAAACCGTCGGTTGGGGGTTCGAGTCCCTCCTGCCCTGGACGAATTGACATCAACCTGCAAAACATGAATTTTTCTTTTTGGGACATGCTCTTCTATGCCGGGGTTGCCGGCTTAGTCGTGCTCTTCATGTATTACCGCGCGCAGATTTTTAAATTTGCCAGCGAGGTCCGGGTTGAACTCGATAAATGCAGTTGGCCCTGGGATCCGAACCAGACCGGTATCAAAAGGTACAAGGAACTTTTCGAATCGACGATTGTGGTGGTGATTTCCGTCATCCTCCTGGCCGGCTATGTCACGATGTGGGACTTTCTTTTGTCCCATTTGGTGGGCTGGCTGACCGGGGCCTCCTATTACAAGTAATTATGTCCGAAGTTACCGAATTCACCTCCGAGACTGAGACGCCGCCCTCGCCCGAGCCGCCGCCCCAGTGGTATGCCCTCCACGTTCTTTCCGGTCAGGAAAAGAAGGTGAAGGAAAGCCTTGAGCGCCGGGCCAAGACCGAGGAAATGGGCGATCTCATCCGCGAGGTCGTTATTCCGACGGAACGTGTCTCCGAGGTCAAGCGAGGTAAGAAGATCGAATCGGAACGCAAGCTTCATCCCGGCTATGTCTATGTCAATATGTATCTGCGCGACGAAGAAAAGAAGCTCGTCGAGCGCACCTGGTATTTTATCCGGGAAACCAACGGGGTGATCGGTTTCGCCGATGGGGACAATCCCCAGCCCATCCGGGCCAGCGAAGTCGATATCATGCTCGGCCAGATGCGCGAACGCGAGGAGAAGGTGCTGCCCAAGGTCGCCTTTTCGGTGGGGGACAAGGTCAAGGTCGGCGATGGTCCTTTCCAGAATCAGGAAGGGCTTATTGAATCGGTCGACATGGAGCGGGGCAAACTCAAGGTCTCCGTCAATATGTTTGGACGCTCGACCAGCCTTGAACTCGAATACTGGCAGGTCGATAAGACCTAAAAGATGAACGGATCACGGAATTAACGGAATTCAGCAAGCTTAAGAACTAAATCATATGGCAAAAGAAGTTGTCGGCAAAATCATGTTGCAAATTCCCGCCGGGCAGGCCAACCCCGCTCCGCCGGTCGGTCCTGCCCTTGGTCAGCAGGGAGTCAACATCATGGCCTTCTGCAAGGAATTCAATGCCGCTACCCAAAAGCAGGCCGGCGATATCCTTCCCGTGGTCATCACGGTCTATAAGGACAAGACTTTCACCTTCATCACGAAATCGCCGCCCGCCGCCGTGCTGCTGAAAAAGGCGGCCAAGATCGCCAGCGGTTCCAAGGAACCGAATCGGGTTAAGGTTGCCAAGGTGACCAAGAAGCAGGTGATGGAGATCGTGAACATCAAACGCAAGGATCTCAACGCCAAGAGCGACGAAGCCGCTTTCCGCATCATTGCCGGAACCGCCCGCCAGGCCGGCATTGAAATTACCGATTAAACAACCCAACCCCTTTTGTCGATTTATAAGCAGATAAACAGCAAGTTCAAAACCGGTGGGAGGTCTCTCCGGAGTCCGTTAGAACCACAAGAAAATAAAATCATGGCCCAGAAACGCAGCAAACGATATCAAGCCGCCGCCAAGCTGATGGAAAAGAACAAGTCCTATGCTTGGCCCGAGGCGGTCAAAATCCTCAAGCAGATTCCTGCAACCAAGGCGGACCAGACCATCGATCTCGCCTTCAAGCTCGGCATTGATCCGAAGCAGAGCGACCAGATGGTGCGCGGTACCGTCGCGCTTCCCGCCGGTTCGGGCAAGAACGTGCGCGTTCTCGTTTTCGCCAAAGGCGCGGCCGCGGAAGCAGCGAAGTCCGCCGGCGCCGAGTTTGTCGGGTTTGAAGATTTGATTAAAAAGGTGACCGAGGGTTTTCAGGACTTCGATGTCGCGGTCGCCACTCCCGAAGCGATGGCAGAAGTCCGCAAGCTCGGGCGTGTTCTCGGTCCGCGTGGTTTGATGCCCAATCCGAAGACCGGCACCGTGACCGACGATACCGCGAAGGCTGTCCGGGAGTGCAAAGCCGGCCGGGTTGAGTTCAAAATCGACAAGGCCGCCAACGTTCATGTCCCTTGCGGCAAATTTTCGTTCAAGACCGAGGATATTGAAGCCAATGGCCGCGCGGTAATCGAAGCGATTGTCCGGAGCCGGCCTGCCGCGGCCAAGGGACGGTTTATCGAGTCGTGTACGCTTTCATCAACCTTTTCGCCCGGCATCAGCATCGATCTGGCGCCATTCCTCACCGCTTAATTTTTTACTGAAAGCAACATCATGAGACCCGAAAAAAACTTCATCATCGACGAAATCAAGGCGCGCGTTAACCGCACCCCTTATGTCCTGCTCACCGATTATACCGGCATGGCTGTCGAACAGTTCAACGAACTTCGCAATCGCCTCAGTGGCGCCCAGGCTGAGTTCCGGGTGGTCAAAAACACTCTGCTGCGCCGGGCGCTGGAGGGTTCCAATCTTCCCGGTCTTGAAAGCTATCTTCACGGTCAATCCGCTGTTGTTCTCGGCGACAAAGATGTCAGCGCCGCGGCCAAAGTCCTGAAGAATTTCACCACGGAGTTTCAAAAACCGAAACTCAAGGTCGGCATTCTCGATAAAGCCGTTGTGGATGCCGCGCAAATTTTGGCTTTGGCCGATCTCCCCGCCAAGGAAATTCTCCAGGCCAAGCTCCTTGGCCTACTTTTAGCTCCAGCCTCTCAATTGGTGCGTCTAATCAACACACCGGCTTCGCAAGTAGCGCAGGTTCTCAAGGCTCACAGCGAAAAACAGGAAGAGGCGGCTGCTTAAAACAAACAATTTGACCTGGTTTAAGTGCCGGGTTGATAAGGACAAACAAACAGAAACAAAATGATGTTCCAGCTAGCTTCGAAGCCTTTCGAAGTTAATTGTCCAGCGGGTGCCGGACACTAGGTGGACTCAGCAAAGAAAGTGACTATATTATGGCAAACTTGGAAGCATTGGTGAACGACATCAGCGGGCTTACCCTGCTGGAGACTTCTGAACTGGTTAAATTGCTTGAGGCTAAGCTTGGTGTGAGCGCAGCCGCTCCTGTCGCGGTTTCTGCGGCTCCGGCAGCGGGTGGCGGAGCAGCCGCAGCGCCGGCGGCGGAAGCGAAGACTTCGTTTGACGTTATTCTCAAGGAAGCGGGAGCGAACAAGATCGCCGTCATCAAGGAAGTGCGCGCGGCCGTCTCCGGGCTGGGTCTGGCGGAAGCCAAGGCCTTGGTCGAAGGCGCTCCGAAGCCTGTCCGTGAGGGCGTGACCAAGGAGGAAGCCGACGAGATCAAGAAGAAACTCGAGGCGGCTGGCGCCAAGGTCGAAATCAAGTAGGCGCAAAAAGTTTAAGGGGCCGCCCGCCATGGTCCGGTGGCGGGCGGCGACCTGAAAAAATGACAGTGACAGTCCGGGCCGACCGACATCTCACGGCAACGAGATCAGCAAGGAAAGGCAGACATTCATGGCAACGACTAGCGGTGAGCAAATCAAGTTTCACAAAGCGGACGATCCCATCGCCCAGGCTCGCTCCACTGGACAACGCGTCAACTTCGGCAAGCTCGAAGAGGCCATCGAAACGCCGAATCTCATCGAGGTTCAGCTCAACTCTTACCGCGATTTTCTCCAGAAAGATGTACCCATCGCCAAGCGCAAAAACGAAGGGCTGCAGGCTGTTTTCTCTGAGGTTTTTCCCATCGAAAGTTACGACGAAAAAATCAAACTCGAATTCGTTGACTACGAGATTGGCGAACCGAAACTCAGCCCGCTGGATTGCCAGCGGGAAAGCCAGACGTATGCCGCGCCGCTTTATGTCACCTTCCGTCTGCGCGAAGACAAGAACGTCAAGGAAGAGCGCGTTTACATGGGTGAACTCCCGCTCATGGCGCCGCAGGGCACTTTCATCATCAACGGCGCCGAGCGCGTGGTAGTCAGCCAATTACACCGTTCTCCCGGCATCTGCTTTGAGCAGAGTCTCCACGCCAACGGCAAGATTCTCTACTCCTACCGGATCATTCCCGACCGCGGTTCCTGGCTTGAGGTCATGTACGACACGAGCGACCTGCTTTACGTCCACCTTGACCGCCGCAAGCGTCGCCGGAAATTCCTCGTCACCACCTTTCTGCGCTCTCTCGGGTACTCCTCCGACGAGGAGATCATCCGTCTCTTTTATACGATCTCCGAGCTCAAGTTGAAGCCCGATCTCGATGACGAGACGATCGGCACCAAGGTGCTCATCGCGGAAATTCGCGACACGGCCAATCAAGATGTCGTGGTGGCGCGCGCCTTTGAGCCTCTCACCCAGGCGGTCATCCGCCAGCTTCTCGACCTTCAAATCAAGACGGTCAAGGTCATCGACATCAAGGATGACGACACGATCATCAAATGCCTCAAGAAGGATCCGACCCACGATACGGAGGAAGCCCTCAAGGACATCTACCGTCGCCTGCGCCCGGGCGATCCGCCCACCGTGACGAACGCCAAGGCTTTGCTGAAGCGCCTTTTCTTCGATCCGAAGCGTTACGACATTGGCCGCGTGGGCCGTTATAAGATCAATCAAAAGCTTTCCATCGACGTTGATATCGAGACGCGCATTATTACCAACGAAGATATCGTTGCAGCCACGCAGTATGTCATCAATCTGCGCCGCGGCGAGGGGACGACGGACGATATCGATCACCTCGGCAGCCGCCGCGTCCGCACGGTGGGCGAACTTTTGGCCAACCAGTGCCGCACCGGCCTCTCCCGCACGGAGCGTCTTGTCAAAGAGCGTATGACGCTGTTCGACGTGAACACCGAGGGCATGACGCCGCAGAAGCTCATCAACCCGAAGGCTCTGTCCGCGGTTATCCGCGACTTTTTTGGGCGCAGCCAGCTCTCCCAGTTTATGGATCAGACGAATCCGCTGGCTGAACTGACCCATAAGCGCCGTCTTTCCGCGCTGGGGCCGGGAGGTCTTTCCCGCGACCGCGCCGGTTTCGAAGTCCGCGACGTGCACCCATCTCACTACGGACGCATTTGTCCGATTGAGACGCCGGAAGGGCCCAACATCGGCCTTATTTCGTCGATGTCGTGCTTCTCGCGCATCAATGAATTCGGCTTTATTGAGACGCCGTACCGCAAGGTCGACAATGGCCGCGTCACGGACAAGGTCGATTACCTCACCGCCGACCAGGAGGAAAATTTCATTGTGGCCCAGGCCGACGCGCCGATGGACCACCATGGCCGGTTTACGGAGGGGAAGGTTTCCGTGCGCTATAAGGGCGACTTTTTGGAAGTCGAGCCCGATCGCGTCAGCTACATGGATGTCTCGCTCAAGCAGCTTGTTTCCGTTGCCGCCAGTCTCATTCCATTTCTGGAGCACGACGACGCCAACCGCGCGCTGATGGGTTCGAATATGCAGCGCCAGGGGGTGCCCCTTATTTGCACGGAAGCGCCGCTCGTCGGAACCGGCATGGAAGGCAAAGTCGCGCGCGATTCCCGCGCCGTCATTGTTTCCGAAGGTTCCGGCAAAGTGGCTTCGGTCACGGGCAACTTTATTATCGTGACGCCCGACGGCGAGCTCCCTGAAGGCAAGAAAAAGCTGAAGCATGACCCCGAAGAGGGCATCTATGTTTACGAGTTACGCAAGTACATGCGTTCGAACGCCGGCACTTGCATGAACCAAAAACCATTGGTCAAGAAAGGGCAGAGAGTCGGCAAAGATCAGGTCATCGCCGACGGACCCTGCACGGACCACGGCGAACTTGCTCTTGGACGCAACGTCCTCGTCGCTTTCATGCCCTGGAATGGTTACAATTTCGAAGACGCCATTCTCATTTCGGAAAAGATCGTCAAGGAAGACATCTACACGTCCATCCACATTGAGGAATTCGAGATCAGCGCCCGCGACACCAAGCTCGGGCCCGAGGAAATCACGCGCGACATTCCGAATGTCGGCGACGAGGCGCTCCGCAATCTCGGTCCCGACGGCGTCGTACGCATCGGCGCGGAAGTCAAGCCCGGCGATATCCTCGTCGGCAAGATTACGCCCAAGAGCGAAACCGAACTCGCCCCCGAGGAACGGCTATTGCGCGCCATCTTCGGCGAGAAAGCCGCCGACGTAAAGGATTCATCCCTCACCGTTCCCTCCGGCACTTACGGCATTGTCAT
>DATJMI010000050.1:0-13656 GCA_035508775.1 Methylacidiphilales bacterium | reverse complement strand
GTTCCTGCCCTATGTCGAGCTGCGGAATGATCTCCAGCGTATGAGGCTGCTTGGTATCGAGTCCCTCCGCCAGAATCCGAACCAAGGGGGCTGTTCCCCCAGTGCGATAGGCGCTGTAAATGCCGCCCGTCCCATGTTCAAATGAAGCCGGTTTACCATCGATCAAAACTTTAAACTTGCCCGACAGAGGAGTCTCCTCGCCAAAAAGAAGCGCCATGGAGCCTCCGATTTGGAGCTTCAGCGGCTTGGCACCGACGCTGGCGATGGTGACATTATCGAGCCAGCGCGACATATAAAAATCGAAAGAAAGGCCAAGCCGGCTGGATGGACCAGATTTCCAGCCTTCGGGTAATGGATCGAGAGAAGAAATGAGGCGCCTTTTCCATGTCATGTAAGTTTCGGCGTGGAGCATCTTGTGAGGCGTCATGCAGATTTTGCCCTGTTCAACCCCTTGACGGAATCCCTGCCAAGCCGCTTCGGCATAGATCTCATAGCCCAAGTCGCCCGGATGAATGACGTCGGATGGATCGGGCCACAAGTCGTCGGGAGCGCCAAACCCCTGCTGAACCCGGTGCTGGATCAACGTAACGGCATCGCCCAGGCCGGTTTTATAGACCCGCGCGATTTCCTTATGGGCACCGTCGCGTGGACGCAATTTCGGCGGCGGTGCGATTTCGACGTCCTGTTTGACCGCCAGAAGCATTAGAATCACCGGCGCTCCGGCCTCCATGATCATTCGCCGGACCAACGATTCGTACGAAGCCATTTTGGGAGCATCGACGTTGAAGGGGCCATCGTCGACGGTGAGGTCGAGAAAGACCAAGTCGGGCCGGTGTTGCAGCACATCACGCTGAAGCCGGAACACCGCCAATTGCGAGTTGGTTCCTCCCATACCCGCATCCCAAAACGTGAAATGGGCTTTCGGATAATAGTCGCGCAGACGCTGCGCGGTCAGCGCGCGATAGGAGGTTAATTGCGGATCGGTCGCTTGCGCGCCCCAGGTCAGACTGCCGCCCAAAAAAACGACGTTGAGCGATTCCCCATTGTGGGCGCGAAGATCAAACAGTGCGAAATCGCCAACAAGCATCGACATATAAAAACAGACGCGCGCATAGTTAGAGTGTAGTTATTTCTCGTCAAGAGGTTTATCAAAAGAAATCGACATATCTTATTTTATCAACTTGTGCCGCCAGAGGTTGTCCGAATAGGCATGGCGCCATCATCAAGGCCTCGATAGAGCTTGATTCAGCAGAATAAGGAAAACTTGAACCGTTGGCTTCCAGTTTCCACGCATGGCTTGCTCGCTTGTCCGTGCGTATTCGTTCTCACCGGGCCGGGGCCGCAAACAAACAAACGCCGGAAGACCGTATCGCATGGCGAGACAGTTTGCCAGAAAGCGGGCAGTCCGGCCATTACCGTTGGCGAGGGGATGGATGCGAACCCATTCCGCGTGAGCCCACGCACAGAGCTCGATTATCGCCTGAAGCATGGCGGCGTCCGGCGACATTCCGGGATGTAAGGCATGGTCGAACGCCAACACCTTTGCTTGAAGTTGGTGTTCAGATGTCTTCGACGCTTGAGTGACACGTTTGGCTGGAAGGCCAAAATTGTTTAAGACTTTTACCTCCACATTTTCCAAGCCTTTCTCGCCGCAAAAGGCCCCGATATAATGGGAATTAGCTGCGATCAGGCCATACATAGTCAGGCTTTGCCATTCACGGGTATCCTCGATGGTCGGAATCTTGCGCTTGGTTGCCCGATCTTGAACCTTAAGCAAGACCTCCCGCAGATTTCGCTGAAGCTCGGGACTGTTGGCGTCCCAATCAGGCATGACCTCGCCCCCGCGCTTTTCGCGGAACGGAAATAAATGATGGCAGATGATTAACTGGAGGCGCCAAAAAGACAAGTTGGGAACGCGGATCCCGAAAGGTAAGAGAACTTGTAAAATATTATCCCAGAAAACATGCAGTTTGCCCCTCTCAAAATTACTCGAACAAAATATCGAAAAAGCGGGGTTCTCCGTGGCCTTTCGCGGCCCGGTAAAGGAGAACAGCCAGTTCCCGCGCGTGGTAGTCGCCCCACATCGAGGCCTCCTCGCAAGGAATCTTTTTTCCCGGCGGCACATAATCCCAGCCGTTCGGGCGATGGTAGACCGAGTGGAGCAGCAATCCCTCATGATTCGGATTGCTGGAGAGATAAGGCTCGCGAAAGAGCGTTTGTGCCACCGTCAACCCCGCCTGGTAATAGCGCGCGCCGCGGACACCTTCCAAATTCCGCTTCAGATAGCTTCCCAACCGCAGCAAGCCTTGCGTTGCGATCACGGCGGCGCTGCTGTCGACCGGTTCAAGCTCGTTGTACGGTTCGGCGGGCCGCTCCAGATAATTGCCGAGGCGCGCCAGCCCCGGCGCTCCGGTGTCCCAGTAAGGCACGCCGTCAGTCGGAGTGTTATCCAGATAAAAATCGGCCACCGCTTCGGCCACGCTGCGAAAACGGGCGATCCATTTTTCCATGCCGCCGTAAGGCGCCAGCTCGCTTTCGGGCAGCACCTCGATAAATTCAAGTTCCTCCGCGTAACCGCAGAGAATCCAGGCCAGTCCGCGCGTCCAGGTGGAGAAGGGCGAGTAACCCTGCTGGCTGCCTGGACCGCGGTAAGCACCATCCCTCACGTTGAAAATCGCTTCCTGCGCCGTGCGCCCCCGGATATCGTAGACATCGCGGCCTTCGCCACGGTAGACGGCGAAACGGGCGGTCGTCTCGGCGTGCTGCAGCAGCCGCTCGAGCAGGGAAATCGGGCGGTCCATCTCGCCCAGCAGCCGATGACCAAGCCGATGGCTGAGCGCGAGCACGCGCAGCGAGCGGATGGTGTCGGCCAAAAGAGAATGCGGCCCGTGGCAGGAGTAAATGTAACCGAGTTCGGGATTAAGCTGCGTCCAGCGCGCCGCTTGCACCGCGCCCGAGACCTTCAGTGCCAGTTCGTAGAAATTCTTTTCCCAGGGATTGAACGGAATCACATTCCGGCTCATCAGGCGCATGAGATTCCCATAGGTGCTGACATTGTTAAAGCCGTGATCGTGGATACCGGTGTGCGTGATGTGGGGCGCCATCAGATCGACCGTGTTGCGCCGCCCGATATCGAGAAACGCCCCGTCATTGGTTACCTCATATTGGTAAAGAGCCGAACCAAACTGAAAACCCTGCGTCCACTGCGTCCACTCGCGTGAAGTGTATTCGCCTTGCACGGTGAAGACGGGCGCGCCGTGCGCCGGGTTCCAGCGTTTTTGCAAACGATGGATTTTCGCCCCGGAAATGGCGAAAACCATCTCGAGCGCGGGCAGGAGTGACGCCGGGGTGATCTCGTCGTTAATCTGGATCATGAGAGGAGAAGACCGTTGCGAACCGTTTATCAACTATGCCGCCGGTTTTCCATCCGGCGCCTGCTTTTCGGATAGTCTCCACTAATATAAACACAATTACCCTCGTCCCCAAATTGCAACTTGGGAATGTCCCCTGTTCCTCGCGAAATTCCTTTTCGGACAGCTTCTAACTAGCCCAGTGCTTTAGCGCTGGGAAAATCGCGCTTCTTTTGATAAGAGTCCCGTAGGGACGAAAGAACTCTCTGCGCCGTAAACGGCCAAAATCGGACCGAACCGGATTATGAAGTTGAAGACCATTCTTCTCTTGGCGCCTATTTTCGCGATGGCGGCATCGCTTTCCTGTCACGGGCAGCCGCCGTCGCCGGCGGAAATATCCGACGCCATAACGTGGTTCGATACGCTGGGCTATCCGGATGTCAAAAGCCTTCCCTATGTGCGGGTGGCCACGGGTCGTTGGACCCGGCGGAACAACCTGCCCCCCGAGAATCGATTCGAGGAGGGATTTCTCGTCAGCGAAGAGCCGGGCGCCTTCACCGTTTTTCTTTGCAGCGTGCCCGGCTTGGAGACGCCATGGTATACAGTTGATGATCCTTACCCGGCGCTGACCACGGTGCGCTTTGTGCGCAAGACGGGCGCCCCCCCCCTACAGCCGCGTCGATTATGAGGTTCTCGATTTTAAAAAAGTCGCCGCCGATACTTTGGAAAGTGTGCGCTATCGGGTCGCCCATAACCTGCCCAGGCCAGAGGGATCGGGGACGGAGCCGGTAAGTTACCAGGCGCGGATATTCGCCTTTGGCCGCGCCTGCCGGCAAAAAGGTCTATCGGCAACCGGCCTGACCTTGATGGATTTCGCCGCCAACTCGGCGGACGACCGTGGCGTCGTAGAGACCAAGCCGCTGCGTGATGTTCTCCAACAGAGAGTAGGCGAGGCCGTCTTGACCGAGGCGGAAGCCGGCTGCGCCGATCCCTCGACTTCCTGGGCTGACTTGCTCAAACGCTACGAGAATTTCGGCCGGCTATTCCCGGCCAGCAATCAAGTCGCTTACGCCAGGGAATCGGCGGAGGTGTTGCGGAAAATGGTGGCTGAGGGTGCGCGACACCATCCGAAGCCGCTGGAGCAGATGTCAACCGCTGAACAGGTCGCGGAAAATATCTATCAACTGCAAAATCTCCATGACGTTGAGTGGATTGGCTATAACCAGTATCCGGACGATTGCTATGTCGCGGGCAAGGAAATAAAGACACCGGTCGACCGGCTGGTGGACCTGGGTTTCCAAGCCGTTCCGCAGTTGATCGCGGCATTGGATGACCAGCGGTTTACCCGCTGCCTGGAAACCTACTTCGACGCGGAGCCAGCCAAGATTATGCGGGTAGGTGAAATTGCGCAAATAATTCTGGAGCAGCTTTCCGGCCGCGCTTTTTCCCCGGCCATGGCGGGTGACGGAAGTTTCGTGAGGGAATCATCGCGCAAACAGGCGGAAAAATGGTGGGCGGAGGCACAGAAAAAGGGGGAGGAACAAACGCTCATCGCCACGGCTGCCTTGGGCAACCAGGACAGTTGCGGCGCGGCGCGAATACTTGCCAAAAAATATCCCGATGTGGCGCTCGGCGCCATCGAGAAGGCGTTTCCCGCGACACCCGACCCTGGATTCCGATGCAATTATATCGCAATAGTCGGCGAACTGCCGGGTGCTGCGCCGGTGGCTTTTCTGAAATCGAAACTGGCTTCGGAAAACGGATCTTCCATGCAATTGGCGGCGGCCGACGCCCTCCTCACGCGTGGTGATTCCACCGTTGTGCCCGTGATGATCGGTGCCTGGCGGCAAGTCCAGCCGCTTCTGATTGGCCATATGCCGGACAAGGGAGTCGATGATTCTGTTGACGACAAGGCTGGCGAGTTGATTGGTTTTCTTGCCACCAGCGGTAACGCCGATGCCATTAATGCCTTGGGACAGGGCCTGCAAAAAATGCCCGCGAACGTGCGGCTGGCCGCTGTCCAGGTGTTTTTGCCGGCTGGCTTTGGACACTATTATACGGACGGACCCAGTGTCGTTACTTACGATGGAGTGGGCCAACTAAACAAAGGACCGGCTGAGAAAGTGGACGCCGCGATTGAGCGCCTGCTTGTTTCCGAACTCGATGATTCCGGCAGATTGATCAGCATAGACGAAGAGATTAAGGGTAAGGATCCGCGAATTTGTGATTTGGCAGCCTTTGTTTTAGCCAAACGCTGGCCGGATAAGTATAAATTCGATTGGACGGCAAATGCGGCGGCATGTGATGCGCAGATTGCGGTTATTGGCGACCGTTGGCGCGCCGAGAACCAACCTTCGGCACAATCCCGTTGAAGTCTGGCAACGAAGAGCAAGATGGATGCTACTTCTCCCGCGCCTTGGCCACAGCAGCGATGAATTGCGAGGCGAGATCGGTCAGCTTTTTCCAATCCTGGTTTTTGAGGATGTCCTTGCTGACCAGGCTGCTGCCCGCCGCCACGGCGACGCACCCGGCCTTGATGAAATCACCCGCCGTATTCACATCGACGCCGCCGGTCGGCACAATTTTGAGATGAGGCAGCGGTCCGCGGATGGCGCGGATATAGTTTGGCCCGAGGCCGTCCGCCGGGAAAATCTTCACGAAGTCGGCGCCGAGTTCCGTCGCGGTTTGCGCCTCGGTCGGCGTATAGGAGCCGGCAAAGACCGGCTTGCCCGCTTGGTTGCACCACGCGATCACCTCCGGCTTCAGCACCGGCGTGACGACATATTCGGCGCCCGCCGCCACCGCCGCTTCGGCGGTCTTCGCGTCGAGTACGCTTCCCACGCCCGCCAGCACCTTCTCGCCGAAAACACGCCGCACGTCGGCGATCACCTTCAGCGCGTTCGGTGTCGTCATGGTTACTTCGATGCCTGAAACGCCGCCCTCGATCAGCGCGCGGCTCGCATCGATGAGTTGTTCGGAATTGTCGGCGCGAATGATGGCCACGACGCCCGGCGTCAGCAGCCCCTCGATGATTTGATCCTTGTTCATAGTGAGAAAATTTAACGCTGCACGCGGCCCGAGCCGTCACCGCCCAGAAGCCCCTCGATTTCGGAAAGCTTGACGAGATTGAAATCGCCGCTGATCGAATGTTTCAGGCAACTGGCCGCCGCGGCGAACTCAATCGCCTCCTGCGGTCCCTTCTTTTTGCCCAGCGCGTAAATCAGCCCCGCCGCGAATGAATCGCCACCGCCGACCCGGTCGACAATCTGCACATCGTACCGGCGGCTGAAATGGGCTTTGCCACCAGTGAAATAGAGACCGGACCAGCCGTTATGCGAAGCAGAAAAACTTTCACGCAGTGTGATGGCCACGCCCTTGAACTTGAACCGTTCGGTCAGTTTCGTGGCGACCTCGGTGTAACGCCCGTGATCGATTTTGCCCTCGGTTACTTCGGCCCCTGCAGCTTTGATGCCGAAAACCTTCTCGGCGTCCTCCTCATTGGCGATGCAAATGTCGACATGCTCCATCAGTCCCGCCATGACCTGATTGGCCTTTTCGCTCGACCAGAGCTTCTTGCGGTAATTCAGGTCGCAGCTCACCGTTAGGCCGAGCTTTTTGGCCGCGCGCGCACCTTCCAGAGCCGCCTGGGCCGCCTTATCCGAAAGAGCTGGAGTAATGCCGGTGAAATGAAACCAGTTGGCGCCGCTGAAAATTGGTTCCCATTTCAGGTCCGCCGGATCGATCTCCGCAATCGCGCTATGCGCGCGATCGTAAGTCACCGTCGAGGCGCGCTGCGATGCGCCTGTCTCGAGAAAATAAATTCCCATGCGCTCCCCGCCGCGCAAGATCGCGCGCGTATCCACGCCCAGTCCACGTAACTTCTGCGCGCACGCCTCGGCCACGTCGTTTTTAGGCAAGCGGGTGACAAACGCCGCTTCCTCGCCCAGTAACGCCAGGGAGACGGCGACGTTCGCTTCGCCTCCGCCAAAGGTCATTTCCAAAACCGGGGTTTGGTTCAGCCGCAGGTAACCCGGGGTCGCCAAACGCAACATCACTTCACCAAAAGTAACCACTTTCATTGCCGTTATTTCCTTTCACATGATTAAAATCGCAAGGCATCACTATAGAGACAACGTTTCCGCGCCGTCGAATGCGTTTTCATCTCTGGTCGCGGATAGATCGTCGGAATTCGCCTGTCTCTTTCGCCATTATGCCAGCCGATGCTTCCGCAACCACAATTCCGCCGCGCGGTAATCGGGAAACGCCGCCGCCACCAATTTCCAATAGCGCGAGGAGTGATTCATCTGCCGCCGGTGCATCAATTCGTGGATGATGAGGTAATCCCGCACTTCCGGCGGCGCGTGGATGATACGCCAGTTCAGCGAAATCGTTCCGCGAGCGGAGCATGAACCCCAGCGCGTCTTCTGGGATCGCACCGTCACCCGTTTCACTTCGATACCGAGTTGCCGGGCCAGTTCGAGCGTCCGTGGAGGCAATTCCCGTTCCGCCAGCCGCCGCAGGTGATGGTCAATGGGCTCGCGGTAATCGGACTGAGGAGCGCCAGGACGCACCGTTTGGTCCGCGAAGCAAAGCGTGACACTTCCTTCTCCATTTTTCACCTGCAACCTGACCTCTTTGCCGCGAAACAAAAACCGCGTGCCATCCGTCCAGGGCAGACGGGCCCGGCGCTGCGTCTGCCAGTGGTCCCGTTGCCGCAGCAGCCACGGTTCGCTCCGTTCCAGAAAACGGAGAGCCTCATCCCTCGAACCTCTCCGCGGAATGACGAGTCGCGCCGTGCCGTCGGCTTGCAGCCGCAGCAGATACCGCCGTGCCTGGGGTTGCCGCACCACCCGCACGGCGATGCCATGCTTCCACGGCAACAGATCGCTCTTTTCCCGCCCGGGCCAAGCCGTTCGCCCCGTCCCGGCACGAACGGCACCGATTTTCCCAAAGCCCCAGTCGAGTTGAAACATCGCGCCCGATCATAAAAATAAAACCGCCGCAAAGTCGCGTAAAAATGCCGCTACAAGATCGATTTCGGCATTGCGGTGGAAAACCGCGCGAAGCTTGGCTAATTTTGAGATAGGTTCTAATACTTATGGGTGACCGAGCCGGAAATTGCGCAAGAAGGCGGGAAGCGCGCTTCCCTGCGGACATTGCTCATGCAAAACCTCGCCGTTTCCGCGCTGATTTTTACGCTGTTGGAATTCTGGCGCCCTTTTTATTTTTTGACCGATGACAACCTGAACGGGGGTTATCCCCTCTTCACGGGAATTGGGTGGCGGCTCGCCGCCGAAAAATCCCCCTTTGTTTCCGATTATCTTTTCGGAGGAAATTATTCTCTCCTGCGCGACGCCACTTTTTTCGTCTGGCATCCGGTTTATCTCCTTTCCTCCCTGCTGGCCAACACGCCCGCCCATTTGTGGATCATGGAGATTCCGGCATTCTTCTTCCTCATGTTGGCCACGGCGGGCTTTGTTTGCCTCGCCTGTTCTTTCCGCGACGAGCTCAGCCTCGGCCTCGGCAATGGTTGGCTCACCTTCTACGCGCTCAGCTTCACCTACAGCATGATCGTCTTGACGACCGGATCGAGCTGGCTCGATTTTCTCGGCGATCACAGCGCGCTGCCTTGGCTGGCTTTGGGCATTTGGCAAAAATCATGGCATCGCGGCCTTGCCCTGGTAACACTCTTTTCGCTGCACGAGATTTTGGGAGGCCATCCCACCGCCACCATCAGCAATTCCATCTGCCTCTCCTTGTTTGCCGTTGGCATCGCCTTTTACCGCCGTTCCTTTTTGCCACTCTTTTCCTGGGGCGCCGGCTCCATTCTCGCCGTGATGATTTTATCGCCCCTGCTCGTTCCCATGTTGCGGGGATTTTCCGATTCGGTGCGGGCGGAGGGACTTGCCCTCAATTCCATCAATGCGCACGCCGTGCCGGCATTGCTTTTTCCTTTTTCTTATTTCTTTAGCACCTTCGCGGTGTTTATGCCGGGGAACTATAGATTCGGCATGACTCCGGTCTATTATTCCACCGCGTTTGTCTCGTGCGCCGCGGCCTGGGCGCTGGTCCCGGCTCTCCTCAGCCGGGCGCGCTGGCGTTTTCTCGAAATTCTCTGCCTGGGCCTCGCCCTTTTGCTCGCAGTCATGATCATCCGCCCGACCTGGATCGGCGAGATCATGCTGCGCGTGCCGCTGCTCAGATCCATGCGCTGGCCTTTTCGCGAAATTCTCCAATTTCAGTTTTTTCTCCATCTTTTTCTCGTCCTGCGTCCCCGGGGCGGCTCGCCCTGTTTCCAAAGGTGGATCACTCTCACCGGGTCCCTCTTCTTCCTCCTTCCTCTGCCTTATTTGGAAGCGCCCTCTTTCAATACGAATTGGATCGATCGCGCCTTGGTCCTCTCCGGCGGAGAGCGGCAGTATTGGGACCGTGTCCGGCCCCTGATCGGTCCGGACGGCTGCATTGCCGCGGTGGCCGATCTGCAACTGATCGAAGCCCGATGGAAGGACACCCCCTTTTCCCTGCTCGGCGCCTATAACTATCCGATTCTTGCCCGCGTGCGAACCGTTACCGGCTATTCGCTTACCCCGCCACGCCAACAACTCTACGTGCAAGTTCGATCTCCTTTCTACCTGGGTATTTACGATACCGGGCAGATGAACGAAATCTTTCGCGAGCGCCCCCAGGTGAAATGCATCGTGTTGGAAAGCCTCGATCCGCTGCGGATCGTGCTTCACTCGGCCACCGATCCTGATATCGATCTCACACCTTTCATTCCCATGGACAAATTGCCGAAAGTCGAGAAGAGCGTTCCCGAAGAATAGACTGGTTTTCTCCCGGCGCGGTCACGGGGAATTTTCGGATAACCTCTACAGAGAAATATTAGCAATCTGTTCGGTCGGGTCGGCCTTGGCGGCCAGCGGCGTGTCTTTGAACTCAATCCCGAGGCCGTCCTGCTGCAAAATCAGCCGGTGATGCCGCAACTCAATCGGCGCGGCATCGGCGGGCCAGGGGAGGGGGATCGACGCGAGCGGGCGCAACACCCGTCCGTGCCAGGGACATTTGACCGACCTGTTTTCCAGCGGCTGCGCGTCCAGACAGGCGCCTTCATGCGGACAAAGCCGGGGAAAAACGTGCAGCGCGCCTTCCGCGGCGTTAAACCGCAGTCCCCAATGGTCGCTTTGGGTCGTCAGAATCTCCTTCCGCTCCGTCGAGGCGATTTGTTCCAGGGAAAGATGGACCGGCGCGGGCGGATGCAATTCCGCTTTATAGACCATGTTCTCATCGAGGATATGCAGCGTCACCGTGAAGCTGTGCCGCGGGCCATCGGTGCGAAAGGCGTAGCCCCACTTGCGCAACTGGCCCCGGCGCGTGCGCATCGGAATATCTTCCGACATCAAAATATGGTAGTTGCGGGTGACCAGCCTCCGGATGATCGGATGAAGAAACTTGAAGTACCATTTCGAGCCAATCGCGTAGGTAGTGGTCGTTCGCGTCCGGACTTCGCCGATCGGTTCCCAAGTGGTCTCGACGATCAGGAGCAGATTGAGAAAGGAAGTGAAATACGTTTGCCGGTTTTTGCCGGAATGATAATTCACCACCACCATCGGTATCAGGAAACCCGGAACCTTTTGCAGGTTGACGCTCGTGGCCACTTCGTCGGAAAGAGTCGCCGGGTAGGAATTGACCATTTTGTGCAGGATATTGAGGTGCGGCACATCGTTGTAATTCCAATCGGCGTCGTAACCGGCGTAATCGCCCTCGTTGACCAGGCTGAACTGCGAGAAGCAAAAACCGGCGGACGTCAGCTTCGCTACCAATTCATCCTTGGTCTTCGCGATCATCTCTCTTATTCCATCGCTCTGTCCGGCCTGAGTCAACTCCTCAAGTTATTGCGCCGTCCAACCGCCGTCGACCGCCAGGATGGCTCCGGTAATGAACGGATTTTCCAGGAGCGCGATGACGGCTTGCGCGGCTTCTTCGACGGTGCCGACGCGTCCCACGGGATGCATGCTGGCGAGCCAATCGCGCTGGGCGTTGTTCGTCTTGGCTTCACCGACGAAACGGTCGACCATGGGCGTCTGGATGCCGCCGAAGCCGATGGCGTTGACGCGGACTCCTTTTTTGGCAAATTCCAGCGCGGCGGATTTGGTCAAGCCGTTGACGGCGTGTTTGGACGCGGTATAGACGCCATACCCGGCCATTCCAACCTGGCCGACCACGGATGAGGTATTCACGATCGCGCCGCCATTTTTGAGGATGGCCGGGATTTCGTGTTTCATGCTTAACAGGACGCCGAGGACGTTAATATCGAAGGTGCGACGGTAGTTTTCTTCCGTCTGCTGATCGGTCGTCACGCCCTCGCCTTCGATGCCGGCATTGTTGAAGGCGTAATCCAACCGTCCGAAGCTGGCCAGCGTCATATCCACCAAATTTTTGACCTCGGTTTCGCGGCTGACATCGGTTTTGACAAATAAAGCTTTGCCGCCTCCTTTTTCGATGGCCCTTACCACTTCCAGTCCTTCGCTTTCGCGCCGCCCGGCTACGACGACTTTGGCCCCGGTCCTGGTCAGTAGGAGAGCCGCTTCCCGCCCAATGCCTGAAGTTCCGCCGGTTACGATTGCCACTTTGTCTTTGAGTGATGTGTTCATAGTAAGCCTTTCCCTTTAAAGTTTTTCGTTTTCCTTGCAGTCGCGGGAGTCATCCCGCTGAAGAGTTATTACTATTGCACATTTTAAGATAAGTTCTGGAATTTATAAGAAAACTCCGTAAGCTTTCGTAGGCATGAATAGATGTTCTCTATTCTGGCGGTTTTGCAATTCCACGATTGCCCGCTGCGTTGCCGTTCTCGTCCTGCTGGCCGCGCTGGTTTTAATGCTGGCTTTAATCAATCTCTTTTTCCAAAGCAGGAATTTCGTGGAAAGCCATGAGATCATTGTCGCGGCCCAAAATGGCGATGTGGATTGGGTCAAGACGTTGCTCCAAGACAATCCTGGATTGATTTTCAGCAAAGATGATGGTTCTGGTCGTTTTGGCCGTACGCCTTTGCATTGGGCAGCGTCGGAGGGGCACAAGGAGGTGGTGGAATTGCTGCTAACTTACGGGGCCGACGTCAATGGCAAGGATGTATGTCATGCCACGCCTTTGCATTGGGCGGCGTTAAATGGTAACAAAGAGGTCGTGGAATCACTGCTGGCCCACGGAGCCGATGTCAATGCGATCACCGGAGGTCTGACGCTTTGGGATCCATACCCTCCGCCTTTTTACGGCATGACGCCTTTGCTCGCAGCTGTGATTAGTGACCACAAAGACGCGGCGGAATTGCTGCTGGCTCACGGGGCCGACCCCAACGCCAGGACTAGCAGCGCCGGACACGACTCTGACTGCGGCGCTACGCCTTTGCATTATGCAGCGAGCCGGGGCGATGTGGAGATGGCGGAATTGCTGCTGGCCAACAAGGCGGATGTCAATGCCAGAAATACAGGTGGCTCTACGACTTTATACTGGGCGGCAAACAGTGGCGTTGCGAAATTGCTTCTGGCACACGGGGCCGAGGTCAATGCCCGGAATCATGACGATGAAACGCCCTTGTTTGAAGCGGCAGGCGGCTGGGCCGACAAGGAGACGATAGAATTGCTTCTGATCCACAGGGCGGAGGTTAACGTTAAAAACAAATACGGCGAGACTCCTTTGCACTACGCGGTAGCAGGTTACTATGAGCGTATGGTAAATGCAGCCAAGGCCCAACTGCCCAAGAAAACCAAGGCCGTTGTCGGCAACCGTTGGAACACCTATCTCCGATTTTTGTGGGAGTACATCCACCCCAGCATCTTTGTGAGCCTCGACGTCTTCGAGAACCATGTTGACGATAGCCTTCACGAGCCGCCTGCGCTCGCGCACATGCCGTCGGAATCGAGCCCCAAAGATGCGGCGGAATTGCTGTTAGCTCACGGGGCCGACGTCAATGCCAGAGACAACCACGGACAAACGCCTTTATACTGGGCGGGTAACAACAGGGAGGCGGCAGAGTTACTGCTGGCCCACGGAGCTGATGTCAACGCCAGGGATAACAAAGGCTTTACGCCCCTGCATGAGATGGTGATAGACGGCAAATGGACAGTAGCGGAATTGCTCCGCCAGCACGGCGGCCATGAATAAGCGGCTCTTTGCAAACTCTGTTTATTTGGAACGCACCACAAAATGGCTCACGATGTTCGTGACCAGAACGACCAGAATCAGGACAAAAGAGGCCGTCCAGGCCATATTGACGAGATTGTCGTAGGGCTGGCTGGAAAAATTATAGATG
>DATJMI010000049.1:0-11388 GCA_035508775.1 Methylacidiphilales bacterium | reverse complement strand
CCAATTGTTCATCCACATGGCAGACGAGGGACATGACCAGGCTGTTGACCATCAGGGGCCGCTCTCGCGCGATCGAGGCGACGGGTTGGAGATTGAACTCGAACATACCCGCTTGGGACTGAACCACCGCGCTGAGCTTTGCCACCATTTCCTCCGCTATGGTAAACGACTGGCCGCCCAAGTGCATCCCCTGCACCTCGCCATTGGAGATATCAATATCCATGAGCCCAAATTCGGGCACATCGAGAAGCCGAAGGCGGCCCGTACGTGTCCCGATTAAAAGAAGGACTTCCGGCAGCGGAAATTCAGATAGATTCCCAAGAATTGGCATAAGGATGAGTCGTGCCCCAAAAAATCAGTCTTTGAGAATAAGCAAATTTGTGACCACAAGTGAATATCTGACAAAATGATCTACATTTTTTACTTAAAGATTGTAAATATCCATTTAGGCGCAATCGTTGCATTCATTAATAATAATATCAATCTTCCAAAGAGCAAGTTTTTCGGTTACAAATTGATTAAATGAAAATTTTTCGGGTTCGGGATGTTACTCATCAACTGCGATGGGCGACATCAGATGATGAGGAAAAATTTTTTGCGTTGAGTGGTGATATCGCATGCCGGCCGATGAAGATTACCAATGAACGTATTGACGTCCTCAACGTGCTGGCGCCAGCCGAGCCACGGACCATCTATGGGATTGGACTTAATTATCGCAAGCATGCCGAGGAAACAGGCGCGAAAATTCCGCAACATCCCGTTGTCTTCCTGAAAAGTCCCACGGCACTGCAAGACCCAAACCGACCCATCGTCCTGCCTCGCCAATTGCGTAGCGATCAAGTTGACTTCGAAGGCGAGCTCGGGGTAGTCCTGGGATGGGAATGCAAAAATGTCCCGCGCGCGCGCGCCCTGGAGTATGTTCTCGGCTATACCGTCGCCAACGATGTGAGCGCGCGCGACTGGCAAAAAGCTTGGGGAGGCTCGCAATGGTGCCGGGGCAAAAGCTTCGACACTTTTTGTCCACTCGGGCCCGCCCTCGTAACGACTGATAGTATCCAAGATCCAAACAATCTCACGCTGACCACCCGCCTCAATGGCAAAATCGTCCAGCAAAGCAATACGTGCGATATGATCTTTTCGGTGGCCGAAATCATCTCCTTTTTGAGTGGCAGCACCACACTGGAAGCGGGTACGCTCATTATTACCGGCACTCCCGAAGGCGTCGGCACGAGCCGCAACCCGCCAATTTATCTCAAGGCCGGCGATGTCGTCGAAATCGAGATCGAAGGCATCGGCATTCTCCGCAATCCGGTGATCGAAGAAGAAACGAATTGAGCAGTTTTTCGGCTCCCGCGCTGGCATCTTGCGCCAACAGGCTTTACGATGATGGCCCATGAATCTCGAAGCTTACCGCCGCCTCGTTGCCGGCGAAACCTGCACCTTCGTACTCTCGCCTCGAGCCCTCTGGCGGCTTAACGGCCCCGACGCCGAACGTTACCTTAACGGCCAAGTCACCGCCGACGTGGCCGCGCTCGCCGAAAATCGCGCCACCTACGCCGCCATTTGCACCGCCAAAGGCCGGATGGAAGGGGACCTGCACATCACCCGCCATGCCGCTGAATTTTACCTCGATTCCGATCTTGCGCAGCACGAAAACCTGGGTCCGCGGCTCGATAAGTATCTCATCGCCGACGATGCGCTCCTGGAAGACGTCGGCAATCTCTGGAGCCTGAGCCATGTCTTTGGTTCAGCCGCTCCCTCCAAACCGGAAGCCGGTTTTGTCGTGACTCATGCCCGTTTCGGCCTGCCCGGGCACGATGTCTGGACCGCCGGAACCGGCGCGTCCGTTACTGGCGATACCGTTGGCGCCGAATTTATCGAGACGCTGCGCCTCGAACATGGTCTTCCACGCTGGGGTATTGAACTCACGGCCAATACTCTCCCGCCGGAAGGGGGGCCTCATCTTCTCGACGCCATCAGCTACACGAAAGGCTGTTACGTGGGCCAGGAGACCATCGCGCGGCTTAAGAGTGTTGGTCACGTCAACCGAACTCTTGTTTTTCTCGAGTCGTCTTCACCCGATTTTCCCGTGCCGGGAACCAAATTGATCCGGGATGGCCATGAAACAGGCACTATTACCAGCGCGGGATTTTCACCGCGGCTTGCCCGGGGTATCGCGCTCGGCTATGTTCAACGCCAAGCCTCGGCCGAAGGTGCGGTGTGCCAAGCCGGCGGGCTCCGCTTGACGGTGGCGGCTCCTTTGCATAGAAGAGCAAAACCATGATGAAATTCCGGCGCGGTCTCCTTCTCGCCACACTTTTGCTTTGTGCTTGTGACCATCATAAAACACCCAGCCAGACGGTGGCGAGCACCCCTTCCACAGAACGAAGCGACACCGAATTCACCGGAGAACAGGCGTCAACGACCAATTCGCCAGCTTATCCTCGCGCACTCCCAGTCACAAGTACGACTGCCTCCACGACAACCACTTTTTCAACAGCCACACCTTCTCCGGACACAAATACCCCTCGCCCTGTCTCCGAAAAGCCACCGGTTATCGTGGCCTCATCTTCCGCCCCGGCTGGAGATTCTTCCACACCGCCGGTAACAGATGCAAATTCGGCGGCCACTCCTTCACCGGCATCAGGCACAGATACAAATACGCTCCAGCCGGCCTCCGCCAGCCAGAATCCGGACGTGGGATCGACTGCCACCACGAAGGAGAGCGCCCAGGTGGTCGTCATTGACACAACGCTGGGACGGATTGTGGTCGAAACCGATGATTCCGCCGCGCCTCAAACCAGCGAGAATTTCCGTAAGCTTGCCGCTGATGGATTCTATAATCATACGATCTTTCATCGTGTCATTCCCCATTTTATTATCCAGGGCGGGGATCCTAATTCACTCTCTGAAGACCGCTCTCTTCAGGGCAAAGGGGGCCCCGGCTACACATTGCCCCCGGAAATCAAACTCAAACATGAGCGCGGGGCCGTGGCCATGGCGCGGTTGCCCGATTCAGTCAACCCTGGACGCGAATCGAATGGCAGCCAATTCTACATTTGTGTCGCCGATTGCCCCAGCTTGGACAATCAGTACACCGTGTTCGGTCATGTCATCAAGGGCATGGATGTCGTTGACGCAATCTCTAATCAGGCACGCGACAATCGGGATAATCCGCTGAACCGGATCGAAATGGAAGTCACCCTCCAATCTAGAGAGCAAGCCTTAATTCAGGCATCGGCCGCTGGTCCTTAAAGAAAAGACGTGGCGGCCTTCCTCCTCCACCGTTCTAGATGGTTTTAGCTCAGTGCGTACTTGGCTTCACCGATCTTCTTGAGGCCACTAACTTTTTTACCGGTTGTATAGAACCAACTAAAGATATTACCCGGTTTCACTTTCAGTTTGGCGGAGAGTTCCTTTACTGTGATACCTGAAGAACCGGCGCTTTTAAGCAACTTGAGGATCGAATCCTTAAGCCGCTTGCTGCGCTTGCGACCCTTACGGCTTTTCCCGGCCACTTGGCTCAACACCGGACGTCCCGGCTTGCGACCTCGTCTCTTCGGAACCGAATCGCCGCTCTCGATGGCTTTCAGCGCTGAATCGATCTTGTCCAATTTTGCTTGTAAGACTTTCCGTTTTTTGACTAACCCGATTAGTTGCGCCAATTGGGCGCTAGATAATGTAGATAGTGACATGTGCTACATGTAGAAGACTTCGATGAGAGAAGC
Source organism: Methylacidiphilales bacterium (assembly GCA_035508775.1). Classification (GTDB taxonomy): domain Bacteria; phylum Verrucomicrobiota; class Verrucomicrobiia; order Methylacidiphilales; family UBA1321; genus JABDGH01. Next base: position 7,660 of record DATJMI010000049.1, on the reverse strand, counting down.
AACTCTGTATTTTATAGAATGAACTATCTATTTTTGTCCGATGCGGGATTCGGTCCGCTGGCATCGGTATCCGATTTGATTTTTCCGCCCCACGAAATAATACGGGCCTTGGCGCCCGCCGCCTCAGCCAGCGCCTTCTGTTTATTGGCGTTATAGGCAAGGGAAAGACTCGACCAAACAAATTGATTGTTCGGGTCGATTTGCGCGGCGCGTTGGCCCGCCTCAATCGCTTCTACATAGCGGTCGAGTTTATAGAGCGCCATGGCCAGCGCATGCCAGCCATCTTGAAATTGCGGATCTTGTTCCACCGCCTGGCGAAAATATTTCACGGCTTCCTCCAGGTCGCCGATCGCCAGCGCCGCATTCCCCTCGTCCATTAAATCATCATTTGTTGGCATAACTCAAATCTACACGGTATTGGCAAATCGCATCCACCAAGGAATCAACGGACGAGATGGACGCCTCCGCCGCGATTTCCCAACCCAGCCTCCGCAAAGCCGCGCTCGTTACCGGCCCGATACTCGCCGCTTTGGGACGCGGAGATCCCGTAAGCGGCTCCAATTTCAGGGCTTGCCAGTATTCCGCCGTGCTTGCACTGGTAAAGGCGATCCAGTGAGCGCCCTCGGCCAGATAACGGTTACGAGCGCCCGCCGGATCTTCGCTTTCAGGTTGCGTATCGTAAAGAATCCATTCCTCGACCATCGCGCCGGCGGCGCGTAGATGATTCGCCAGCAAGGGATCAGCCCGCCGTCCCTGCGGAAGACAAAAGCGCTGTGAGCGGAGCGCTTTTTCCGAAAATGCGGCTGCTAGTTTTTCCGCGGTGAAAATTCCGGGTTGCAAGTCGGTCCGCAAATGGAGATCTTCGAGTTTCCTTGCCGTCGCCGGCCCAACCGCCGCGATTTTTACCGGGCCAAGATCGCGCAGATCGCTTGTGGCACGAAAAAATTCGCCGAAAAAGATATCGACCGCATTGGGGCTGGTGAAGACCAGCCAGTCAAAATGGCTGGAAAACACCGCCAGCTTTGTCCTTGTTTTTTCTTCCAGAGGAACGGGCACGATGCGGATAACCGGAATCTCCAATACGTCGGCGCCGAGCCGGGCGAGGCGTTCCGTCAACATGCTCGACTGCCGCCGCGTTCGCGTCACCACGATGCGCTGGCCGAAAAGCGGCAAGGCTTCGTACCAATTCAACTCGCGCCGTAATTTCACCACATCTCCCACAATCATGATGGCCGGGGCCTTGAAGCCGTGTTTCTCCGCCAGGCCGGCCATTGTCGCCAGTGTGCCTTCCAGGCTCTCTTGCCGCGCCGTTGTGCCCCAGCGCACCAGTGCTGCCGGCGTCGCGGAATCGGCCCCTTCGCCCAGTAAGCGTTCCGCGATAACTCGCAGCCGTTCGATGCCCATTAAAAAAACTTTCGTTCCGCGCATCCGGGCCAGATGGGCCCAATCGATGGCCGAGTCCGGTTTCGATGGATCCTCGTGCCCGGTGACAAAGGTCACGGCTGAAGCAAAGTCGCGATGGGTCACCGGGATACCGGCATAGGCGGGTGCGGCGATGGCCGATGAAATGCCCGGCACGACTTCAAACGGGATGCCGGCGCACGCCAGCGCTTGCGCCTCTTCGCCTCCACGGCCAAAAACGTAGGGATCGCCTCCTTTAAGCCTTACGGTTTGCCGCCCAGCTCTGGCCTTTTCAATCAGCAAAGCGTTGATTTCGTCCTGTGTGAGCGTGTGTTCCGAAGCCGATTTGCCCGCGTAAATTATTTCAGTTCCCTCGCGCGTCCAACGCAACAGACCGGGATTGCACAAATAATCATAGATCACCACATCGGCGTGTTTGATCAACTGCCGCGCCCGCAGCGTCACCAACCCAAGCGCACCCGGACCGGCGCCGACAAGATAAACCCGGCCTGGTGGCAGCGCGGCGCTCATCGGGAGAGCTCGACCGCCAAGTCGACACCCAGCACCTCGGGTTGGTCAATGCGCCGTATAAGCTGGCCGCGGCGCGGCTCCTGCTCACCGACCAGCCAGGCGATTCCGTCGAGCCGTAGCAGATTATCTTCGGTAATCTCCGCATAGGCGGCAATCGGTTCGTCGCAGCCGCCTCCCAGCGCATGGAGGAACATCCGCTCTGCCGTTACGCAGGCGGAAGTCCTTGTATCGTGTAACGGCTGGAGCAATTGCAGGACATCTTTGTCATTCTCCCGCGTTTGCACCGCCAGTGCGCCTTGGCCTGGCGCGGGTAGCATCGTCTCAAAGGGAAGCGGCGTTGCCACTAGGTTTTGCAAATCGGGTTTGAGCCGTTCCAGGCCCGCGGCGGCCAGAATCAGTCCGGCCCATTCCACATTCTCGCGGAATTTCCGAATTCGGGTGTCGATGTTGCCCCGGATATCCTCGGGGCGAAGATCGCGCCGAAACAGGTTAAGTTGGGCGGCGCGGCGCGGACTTCCCGTGGCAATCACGGCATAAGTGGGCAATTCCCGCAAAGATTGTGGTCCGCGCGTAATTAACACGTCGTGCGCGCCGGCCCGCTTCGTGATGGCGCCGAGAGCCAGCCCTGATGTCTCGTCAGTCGGCATATCCTTCAAGCTATGGACCGCAATGTCGATATCGTCCGCCAGCAAGGCTTTTTCGAGTTCCGCCGTGAAGAGGCCCTTGTTCAAATCACGGCCGGCGGCGGGATTTTCCGCCAGTTCGTCGCCCTTTGTCTTGATTGTGCGAATCTCGAAATTACGTCCGGGCCAGGAGCGCTTCAATTCCGCCATAACCAGACGCGTCTGGGCCACAGCCAGGGCGCTGCTGCGTGTGCCGATAATGGCGGGTGTCATACGGTGGTCAATCCTGTCGCGGCGTCCTTGATATCCGGCACCTTCACTTGTCGCTCCACCCAAGCCATGTAGCGCGCGACATGTGGCTTGAGGATTTCGACGCTGCGCACAATTTCCGTTTGCCGTTCGCGCAGATGCGCCTGCGCGATAGATTGCAGGTCGTCGATGTCGTAGAGATAAACGTCGTCGAGTAGATTAATTGACGGCTCGAAATCACGCGGCACCGCCAGGTCGATCAGAAAAAGCGGTCTCTGGCCACGCCACTTCAGCAACCCCTCGAGTTTTTCCGAGGTCAGCACGTAATGAGGCGCGCTGGTTGAGCTGATGATGATATCGGTACCAACGGCGTGGTCTTCCCATTCGTCCCAACGCACCGCCTCACCGCCAAGTTCCGCCGCCAGCGCGTGCGCCCGGTCGAAAGTGCGGTTGGCGACAAAAATCGACGGCACGCCGCGGCTCAGCAACGAGCGGGCCGTCCGCGCGCTCGTTTCACCGGCGCCGATTACCATGACGCGGCAATGGCACAAATCACCGAAAATCTTCTCCGCCAGCTCGACCGCGACCGAACCGACGGAGACGCTCCCCCGCGTGATCGCCGTATGCGAACGCACCGATTTTGCCGCCGCGAAGGACGACTGAAAAAGCCGGTTGAGCCATTTGCCGGTCTGGCCATTGGCGCGGGCCACATCATAAGCGTCCTTCAATTGTCCGAGGATTTCCGTTTCGCCCACCACCATGGACTTAAGTCCCGCGGCCACGGAAAAAAGATGTTCCACGCATGGCATTCCACCCATCTGGAAGGAGAGTGGCGAAAAATCATCGGTTATCGTATGGAACCGGCGCAGAAAATCGGGCCAAGCGGCGGCAGCCACTTCGGGGCGAGACGTCGCGCCGAAATATTCGACCCGGTTGCAGGTCGAAATCAGCACCGCTTCGCGCAATCCGAGCAATTCCCGCATCCGGAGCAACGCCTCGGGCAGTTGGGAATCGCGAAAAGCCACTTTTTCGCGCAATTCCACGGGCGTTTTCTCAAACGTCAAACCACCGCAAATGACCTGGGCGCTCATGGTAATCCTCCTAGCCTACATGAGGGAAGACATGCGCTTCGCTCAGAGAATTGATGCCCCAAAAGGTCAATAAAATGAAAACATAGCCCGCCACCGACAACAGCGCCGTTTTTTTGTGGCTTAACCGTCCCAGCCATAGGACCACAATGAGGGCGGCATAGAGGCTCCACACTACCGCTGACCAGGCGATTTTCACCCAATCTTCCGCGTTTTGGTGTGGAATGAAAAAGCCGAAAATGGCACCGGCCGAAAAAATGATGAAACCCAAAACCAGCACACGCTGCTGCACCTGCTCGAGCCGCCCGACATTCGGCAAAGAATAAAACCACGGCGTCAATTCGCGCCGTTTCAATTGCCTCTCCTGGATCAAGTAGGCCACGCCGGCCAAGGCGGCCACGCCAAGGACACCGAGACCCAGAAGCGCCAGCGAAGCATGTAACTCCGTTTGCCAGTCCAGACGAGGCAACGTGCCGGGTGAATCGATGGGCGCCGCCAGCGCAAAAAAATTGATGAGAAAGACCACCGGAGCCGTAAATGCTCCCAGAATTGACATCCGGTAAGCCGGCCCCACCACCAGGTAGGTCAGCACCAGCGACCACGACAAGAAGGCCAGCGTTTCGAATAGATTGGTAATCGGACAATGCCCAATCGCTTCGCCCCGCTGGCGCAGGAAAAGGGAATGCAAGGCAAACGCCACCCCGATGAGCAGAATCGTCCATCGGTTCGATAAGGGCCGCCGGGAGCCCAGCGCGTAGAGTCCCCAGCCGGCGCTGGCCAGATAGCCAAGCGTTGCCAAGAAAAGCCAAATCCTATCGTGCATTTGCCAGGGCATGTTAAACTATGCTTAACCTATCTCAAGAGCAGATTCAGGCTATACCGCGTCCTCCAAATGATGGTACGCCGTTTTTTCACGCAATTGGTATTCCCATTATCTTTTCCAAAATTCCTTCTCTCGGGAAAGCCTCTCTTTTCAATAGCTAAAAACTGTTTACGAGGCTTAAAAGTGTCTAAAGAGAGAACACATTTCCAGCTTCGTTTACTATCCGTTTCTTTTATTCCTCTATGCTAGTAGCTTCTAAAATTCGGATTCATGCTACGAAAGAACATTGTTCTTTTCGTCGAGCCTCAGGATGACGGGCTTGTGTTTGCCGGCCAATTCGGCGGGCACTTGGGCGAAACTCATGATGGTGAGCCGGTCTCCAATCTTGCCGAGATGAGCCGTGGCGCCGTTCAATTCGATTACTCGGGAACCCTCCGGCCCGAAAATGATATAAGTCTCGAATCGCTCGCCGTTATTGATGTTGCCGACCAGGATTTTTTCATATTCAAGGAATCCCGCTCTTTTTGCCAGGTCTTGCGCGATGGTGAGACTCCCCTCGTAATGGAGACTCGCGCCGGTTACGGTTGCGCGGTGCAGTTTGGATTTAAGGATGGTATAGTGGGTCATCTGCCTCGATTATAACACAATCGCCCGGGTTATTCGATCTCGTGGATGCGTTCGATATGCCGCCCGCCTTCGAAAGGCGTGTTAAGGAAAATCTGCACCAGCTCCAGCGCAATGTACTCGGAAATCATCCGCTGCCCGATGGCGATGACATTCGCGTCATTGTGCTTGCGTCCCAGCTCGGCCGTTTGGGAATTCCAGACATAAGCGCACCGTACACCCTTTACTTTATTGGCCACGATGGCCTCGCCATTACCCGAACCGCCCAGGACGATGCCGCGCTCGCACTCGCCACGGGCGACAGCCTGCGCCGTGGGGCGGATAAACTCGGGATAAGGCACAGGCTGGTCGCTGCCGGTTCCGAAATCTTTCACTTCATGCCCGAGCGATACGAGCAGGGCCTTTATTTTTTCTTTGTAGGCAAAACCGGCGTGATCCGAACCGATGGCAATTTTCATGAGCAGACAGAAAGGATTCTAAAAGCTACCTCCGCTGTCAATCCACACATGGAATTTTGACGGAATTAACGGGATCATTCCTTCTTTAGCCGTTACCGTGAACAACGTAAATTCCGTTAAAAATTCAGCATGAATCGCATCCATCTCCTGCCCGAGCACGTCGCCAACCAGATCGCGGCGGGAGAAGTCATCGAGCGGCCCGCCTCCGTTCTCAAGGAATTGATGGAGAACTCCCTCGACGCCGAGGCGACGCAGATCGACGTCCAGGTCGGCGCGGGAGGACGCAGTCTCGTCGCCGTCACCGACAACGGCTGCGGCATGAGCAAAGACGATGCCCTCCTCTGCCTGGAGCGCCATGCCACCAGCAAGCTCCGCGATTCGGACGACCTCGACCGCATCGCCTCCTACGGTTTTCGCGGCGAAGCGATTCCCAGCATCGCCTCCGTCTCCCGGTTCCGGCTGCGTACCCGTGAACCGGAAGCCCTATCGGGCACCGAGATCATCGTCGATGGCGGCAAGCTCCGTGATGTGCGCGAAACTGGCCTGGCGCCAGGCACCCAGATCGAAGTCCGTTCGCTCTTTTTCAATCTGCCCGCCCGGCGCAAATTCCTCCGCACCGAAGCGACCGAATCGGCCCACCTGCGGCACGTCATGCTGCTGGCCGGACTCGCCCGGCCCGACGTTGGCTTCACTCTCGCTTTCGACGAACAACCGCCGCAGCGCTGGATGCCGGGTGAGGATTTGCGTCAGCGGCTCGTCTCCGTTTTCGGCGCGGAGTGGATTGACCTCACCGTTCCGGTTGACGCTTCAACCGGAACGCTCCGCCTCCATGGCTTTATCGGCAAGCCGGGTATCAGCCGCGCCGCGCGCCAGGAGGAGCTTTTCTTCATCAATCAGCGCCCGGTGGAAAATCGCACGCTCCATTTTGGCCTGCTCGAGGGCTATCACAATTCGCTCATGAAAGGCCGTTATCCGGTGGCGATTCTTTTTCTCGAAATGGACCCCGCCGGTGTTGATGTCAATATTCACCCCGCCAAACGCGAAGTCCGTTTCCATGACGACTTCATCGTCCGTCATTTCGTCGTCAGAACCGTCCAGGAGGCTCTGCGCGAATTTTCCGGCACGCCCGCCGCCAAGTTCACCTTCGATCCATCCCCCGCCCCGGCTCCAGCCGAAGATGGCCATCCAAATCCCTTCTCCCCCTCTCCGCCCGGTACAAAAACCAAGCCAACCCCGGGCGAAACCAAGGAATCTGGAATAGGACGCCTTCCGGATACGGATGTTCCATCCGGCGAGACGATGCCCCAGGAAACCACGCCGCCATCCCCATTTCCCATTTCTGATCCATCCGGCCCCGCTCCGCGGCCTGATCCCGAAACTCAGCCTACTCTCGGCCTTCCCGAAGAGACGTTGCCACGCAAATCGATTCCGCGTCCGGAACAACTTATTACCAACCGCCTCGGCCTGCGGGTCGCCGGCTGCATTGCCAATCTCTACATCGTCGCGGAAAGTCCGGAAGGACTCGTTTTGATCGATCAGCATGCCGCGCATGAACGCGTCCTTTTCGAGCAGATGCTCCATCGGATGTCCCTCCAAAATCCCGCCTCGCAGCAGCTCCTCTTTCCCGTCACGCTCGAGTTCCTTCCGCGCGAAGCCGATTTTCTCTCCGCCCAAATCGAAACTCTTCAGCAAACCGGCGTCGGCATCACGCCATTCGGCCCCGGCTCTTTTCTCGTCGACGCTTTGCCCGCCATGGTCAAGACGCGCGATGTGGCGGGCTTTATTCGCACCCTTGTCACGGATCTCCAACAGGAAGGCGGCGAAACGCGTAAAAACCGGCGCTTAAGCGAAGAGATTGTGGCG
>DATJMI010000048.1:0-8422 GCA_035508775.1 Methylacidiphilales bacterium | reverse complement strand
TGTCCGGCTTGGACGGACTGCCGGGCGGCTGCGCCCGGGTAATAATCTTGACCGGACTTTCCGTATCCGAAAATGTAATGTTAACTTGCTTGAGACGAACGGTCATCGCATCAAGCATGCCTTGCTGCTTGTCCCGCTCCCGTACCGCATCGCGGAAAGGCGCCACGGCGGAGCTTTGGTCCAAACTCACCTTGGCCTCGAGTTTCGTCACTTCCTGGGACAACATATCGACACGCGATTGGGCAATCTGCGCGTCGACGGCCAGAGCGCGGCGTTCTCCCTGAATCAGGTCCTTGAGAGTATTTTGGCGACTCTGCTGTTCGGCGCGCAAAGCCTGAATGCGGGGATGATTCTCGTCGTAACCCTGCTTCAGGAGGTTATCGATTTCACTTTCCACCTGGAAATACTGCGCCCGCAGGTTATCGATCTGCGGCAGCAGGCGCCCAAGCGCGGCCATCGTATTGACAAAATCGTCGTCGTTAAGATTCTGAACTTGATTAAGAAGCACCCGGCGGGCATCGGCATCTTCCTTGGCACCCAAAAGGTCGTGCTTATGGGTTTCGAGATCCGCTTCATCGCGTTCCACATCACCCGTGCCGACGATATCAACATTCTTTTCGTAGAGGTCTTTCCGTAACTCTTCCACTTTGGCGTTGGCACTGGCCACCGCCCCTTCTTGCTGCTTGATTTGCTCGCGCAACGAATCGGTGCCGCGGCTGTTGCGCTGGTCTTCTTCGACATCGCGCAGCGTCTTATATTGATCCATGATGGCATTGGCGATATCCGACGCCTCCTTGGGCACTTCGCTCTGGACGCTTACTACCACGATGTTGGTTCCCCGCTTCAAGTCGAGCTTGAGGATGCTGTTCATGTTTTGCAGCGATTCCGTCGGGGGCAGACTGTCCTGATCGGACTTGTAACGCTTGGCCCAAATTTTATCGAGACCCAGATCGTTGATGACAGGCAGCAGAACATCAGAAGATTGAATGACTTCAAACTCGGCCGTGAAAAATACCGGGTCTAATTGCTTCTCAGTAGATTCGCCAAATTCATTGATGTCATGGATGTCCCGGGGATTAATCTGCATTTCCCCCGATGCGGTGTAGATTTTCGGCAAAACTTCATTGGCCACATACCAGCCGCTGCCCGTCGTAATGGCAAAGATGGTAAAAATCACCCAAAAGCGATTTCTAATTACTTTAAAGTATTCGTTAAAGTGAAGTGAACGATCTGAATTTTCAACCATAAAAAAAATTTAGGACGCGAGGTATAATCACGCACAGTAACACTCTTGTCCGTTCAAATCAATAGCTACCACTTATTCCGAGATAAAATTGGTTGCGGGTATAATCGCGGAAACCCAAGTCAGAAGAGACATCACTAAAAATGTATCCCATATTGGTATCAAAATGGTCCGAGATATGATAGGTCAGTCCCGCTTCGAGGGCGGTATCCCATTCTGTAAAAGTGCCGGTTGTGTTCGCTTGAACTAGATCATTGGTATAGTCGCCATCGGTCACGGCCAAATTCAGGTGGGATGACCAACTGCGGCTAATATCGTAAGCGAAATTCGTGTAGATCCGGCTGGCAACCTGGCCGCTGGCAGTGACGACGTCGGTGGGAACAACAGAGTAAGAATAGCCAAACTGAAGGTTACTGCGCTTGCCCAATTGCCAGGCAACCGAAACGCTGCCATAGGGCGAAGGAAATGCATTCCCTTGGTTCAGCGTATAAGAGGCGCCTATCCTCGTCGATATGCTCAGGGTCGGAAGCGCTGTCCAATCAATGCCGGTCATGCCCGTATAGCTGTCATATCCCCGGGCGACATCACTGTAAGAAACGCCGCTGTAAAGTCCGGCAAATACGAGAGTGATCTTGGGCGCGATGGAAAAACCGATGCTTTGGGAGAAATTGTTTTGCATATTGTCCTGGCCGGTCGCGATATTGGAATCATCGTAATAAACCACGGTGTTGCTCAAGGAAGTCACCGAACTGAGCAAAGGCGTCCATTGGGCCGTGAAATCGGTGCTGAAGGTATTGCTCACATAGCTGCCGTTACGGTAAAGTGTCCCGATATCGCTAAAGAGTCCCGGTTCCGTGAAATAGCCGGCTTCATCTCGCACATCAATGGCGAAACGGTCGGAAAATTGGTGCGTGAACCGAGCCAACAATGAAGAGGTGACTTCAAAGTTGCCGGATGATTCATTTTGATAATAAGTTCCACCGACCGATACTCGGGCGGAGAATTGGCTGTTCTCCATAGGAAAGTTGAACAGGACGCTTGGTTCGATATCGGTTTCAAAACTGGACACCTTGTCATTTGAAGAGGTGTAAACATTGTCGTCGTAGGTTTCCCGAAGCTCGGCCGTAATCGTGTAGAACTTGGGCGTTTCACCCGGTCCAGCCATGGTGGACTGATTAGATGAGTTGATCGAAGGAGGGGCCGCCGAGGGAGCTCCGGGCACTGGCGTCCCGGGGAAAGTCAATTCTTGAGACGGCGCTTGCGGAACAGGCGACGATGGCTGTACCTCTTGATCGGTCAGCGCGGGCGGATAGGAGCTATTTTGGGCCAAGGCGGGGGGACCGCCCACCCAGACTCCAAGAGAAATCAAGGTCGCGTAAAAGCCAATTCTCAGCATGCTAGGTGGCATCAAAGCAATTTTTTTCACTCTTGCAAGACACTTTTCTATATTTTTATCGTGAAAACAGTCCGGACTTTATTGCAGGCTTAGAGATCGGGATACATAATACGTGGCCTAAAAGCCTTTCAGCATCGAAAAGATTTGCTGTTCGAACCTTCTCACGTTACTCCCTTACACTTTGATCGTCCATGAATCAATCCTTTGTTTCTGCCCATGGAAAAATGGCGGTCATCCAAACCCCTCTCGTTTTATCGCGGTGAAAAATACATTTTTGGACAAATTGCTCAACCGCATCGACCGGGTGGGCCAGGATGATTTGCAGGCCTACTTGCAACGGCTCAACAGCGAAAAGGGCTTTTTCGAGACGATCTTCAACACTCTGCAGGAAGGCATTGTGGTGGTCGATGCGCGAGGAAAAATCCGTTACCTCAATCACGCCGTCACCAGACTCCTGGGAATCGATCCGGCCAAGGCGCTCGGGACACCCATGGCCCAGTACCTGAAGGAACTTGACTGGACAAAAATATTGGCCGAAGGGCGCGTGGTCAGCCGCGATCTGGAAGTTTTCTATCCGCAGCAACGCTTCCTCGGTTTTTATCTCGTGCCCCTGACAGACAAGGAAACCGGTCTCATGGGTTATGCCCTGATTTTTCACGACCTGACCGCGCGCCGAGCCCAGGCTCGTGAAACCCTTGAATCGGAAAGGCTCAACGCCGTCACCCTGCTGGCCGCCGGAGTCGCGCACGAATTGGGCAATCCGCTTAATTCCCTTAACATCCACCTCCAACTCCTGGAGCGCGATTTGCGCCAGCGCGGCAAAAATGAGGGAACTGACGCCGGATTGCTCGAATCGGTGCGGATCGCCCGCAGCGAAGTGGCGCGGCTCGACACGATCATCAACCAATTCTTGGGCGCCGTCCGCCCCGCGCAAGCCCCCCGCGCCATGATCAGCATCAATACTATCGTGCGGGAGTCGCTCGCTTTTCTCCACCCAGAAATCGAGGACCGGGACATTATCGTGCAGGAGGAATTGGCCGAAGGACTGCCGCTGATTCCAGCCAACGCCGGCCAGCTCAAACAGGCTTTTTACAACCTGATCAAAAATGCCGTGCAGGCCCTTAACCAGGGCGGCATCCTGCGGGTCACCACCTCGCGCACGGACACCCATTTGCAGATTACTTTCGAAGATAATGGCGCCGGAATTTCGGCCGAAGACATGCCCCACCTCACGGAACCTTATTTCACGCGCAAGAAAAACGGAACCGGGCTGGGACTCTTCATCGTTCAGCGGATTCTCCACGAGCACGGGGGCCATCTCGAATTGCTCAGCGAACCGGGCCGGGGCGCCACCGCGCGCATTTTACTGCCGCTGGCGGAGCGGCGCATCCACCTGCTCGGCCCCGGCGAGCCTCCCGCCATGCCGGCTGGCAGTCCGGAAAAGGAAGGAGGGCCGGCGTCATGACTCCCTCCGGTCAATTGCCCACGTTGTTGGTCGTTGAAGACGAAAAAAACACGCGGGATGGTCTGCGCCGCTATTTCGAAGATAAATTCGACATTTATCTCGCTCAAAACGTCAGCGCGGCCATGAACGTGCTGGAGACCCAGCCGGTTGACGTGCTCCTGACCGATTTGCGGCTCATGGGCGGCGCCGAAGGGCTCGATCTCCTGGCGCGCGCGCAGTCCATTTCGCATCCCCCCGTCAGTGTGCTGATGACCGCATACGGCTCGGAAAAAATCGCGGTGCAGGCGATGAAACAGGGCGCTTACGATTATATCACCAAACCGCTCGACCTGGAAAAGCTCGACGTCGTCCTGACGCGCGCGCTCCACTCGCGCAAAGTCGAAACGGAAAACCGGCAATTGCGCGAGGAATTGGACCGAAAGTTCGGCCTGGAGAAACTGATCGGCAATTCGCCCGCCATGATCGAAATTCACGAGCGCATCCGGCAGGTCGCCCCCACCCGCGCCACCGTCTTGATCGAGGGGGAAAGCGGCACCGGCAAGGAACTCGCCGCCCAGTCGCTCCACATGCTCAGTCCCCGCAAAGCCGCCCGCTTTGTCGTCGTCCACTGCGCGGCGCTTTCGCCCCAACTGCTCGAAAGCGAGCTTTTCGGACACGAAAAAGGAGCCTTTACCGGCGCGAACGAACGGCGTATCGGACGCTTTGAAGAAGCCAATCACGGGACCCTTTTTCTGGACGAGATCGGCGAAATCGACACCACAACCCAGGTGAAACTTTTGCGCGCCCTGGGCGAACAGACCATCCAGCGCGTCGGCAGCAATCAGAACTTGAAGGTCGATGCGCGCGTGGTGGCGGCAACCAACAAAAACCTGGAAGCTCTCGTGCGGGAAGGCAAGTTCCGCGACGATCTCTTCTACCGGCTTGACGTGGTCCCCATCCACATGCCGGCCCTGCGCGAGCGGCGGGAGGAGATTCCCCTTTTGATCAACGCTTTTGTCCGCGAGTTTGCCCGGCAAAACAATAAACAGGTGACCGGGCTCTCCTCTGATGCCCTGGACGCCCTGCAGCGTTACGACTGGCCGGGTAACGTCCGCGAACTGCGCGCCGCCATCGAACACGCAGTGGCCCTCTGCCGGGGCGAACGCATCGGCGTGCGGGAGTTGCCGGCACGGGTTCTCGGCCAGTCACAATCACCGGCCGGTTCCACCGCTCCGGGCGCCGCCATCCAACCCAATCTGAACCTCGCCGGCATGGAGAAGAATTTTATCCGGCAGGCCTTGCAAATAACGGATGGCAACATCACCGAGGCAGCCAAGCTGCTCGGCATCAGCCGCCGCACCTTGCACCGTAAAATCAAGGCGGCGCAGATCGGACCGGCCTGAGCGGCGGCGCGAAGAAAGCTTGTCATTGCCAAGACCCGGTCTTTGAATTGCCCCTTCCGCCATGGATTTTCTTTTCTCGACGAAACGAATCAATCGTCTGGCCTATTTTTGGCGGCATCTCTTGTTCCTCGTCATCGTCACGCTTGCTCTTGCCCTCACTGGGACGGAAAATCTCGTCCAGGGCCAAATCATCAAAACGGGCGCCCCTTTTTCGGCCCGCTTGTATCCGGTGTTGAGTGCGGTCTTGATCGTTCTGGGACTCTACTACTACGTGCGCTTCGCCATGCTGCCCCGGATGAATTCGCTTGGCATGTCGCCCTGGCATGCGTTTTGCCTGATATTTTTTACGGCCATCGTGCTGCTCGGATCGGGCTATGCTCTCAAGTACGCCTCCCAAAACGGAATTTCCATCATCGTTTGGCTCTACCTGCCCCTGGTTCTCACCATCCTGGTCTTTCACCTTGCTCTTTTGATCTTGCCGGAAGGCACGTTTCGCGAGGGTGACGTCGTTCAGGTGATCGTCTATTTCCTCGAGGTGGGAGGCGGACGGTTTCTGATCTTCCTCGTGCCTTCGCTGGTCGGTTTCGCCTTCCTCCTCCTTTTTTACGATTTCTGGTTCTATCGTGGCCTGGACGACGCCCAGTCGATGGACAACGCCCAGTTGGCGCGCCAAATCGTGCGCAAAGAGGGATTCACCACCGAATTTTTGCGGCCCTATGCCGTTGCCCAACTCCATGCCTACGTGAGCAAGTCACGGAGCCTCAACGAAGGCTCCGGCGTTCTCTTCCCGCCCACCCGTTTTCCTCCGGGAACGCCACGCGTCTTGCCCGACACCTACAATGCGCCGGGGTACCCCTGCCTGCTGGCCGCCTGGTTCTGGATCATCAAACCCCAGTTTAATCAAACCCTCGATGACATGATCAAAAAACGGTTCTACCCCGGCGAGCGGTGGATTCCGGAATTCAACCAGATTTTTGTCGCCTTAACCTTGTTGATGATTTTCGCTCTGGGCCGCCGGTTATTTGATAATCGGGTCGCCTGGTCCAGCGTCACCACCTTCCTGCTTACCGACACGGTTTGGCGATATTCGGTCACGGCGCTCTCGACCTGTCTCCTGATGTTTCTGGTCACGGCCGCGCTGGCCTGCGCCGTCGAAGTATTTTTGATCTCCGAGAAAAAGGCTGATCAGGAGGCCCAAAACGAGGAAGGCTCCCTGGCGCCGGCGTGGCCCTGGCTATTTCTCCTCGGCTTGCTCCTGGCGGCGGCGTGCGTGACCCGGTTGCACCTTTTAATCTTATTGGTTCCCATGCTCCTTTTTTTCATCGCCATGCCCCGGGTCCACCCGGCGATGTTTGCCGCCGTCGCCATCGTGGCCATCATTCCGTCCGCCCTCTGGTTTTTGCGCACTTACCACATCAGTGGCAACATCGTTGGCTCGAACTTGCCGTTGCTGCTCTACAGCGGCGAGGACCATTATAAAGGCAATGAGATTTACTGCGCCACGGCGATTCCAAGTTACGATGCCTTATTCAAGGATGCCGGCACCAAGGAATATGCCGGGTTTCTCTGGCATTTCCAGCGCGGCTGGTATCTGATCGGCTCCAACCCGATGGTCCTCTTGGCCTTCACGGCCTTCCTGCACCGGTTCAAGCGCTCACGGGTCCGGGCCTTCCAGTTATTGGTGGCCGGCTGCCTCCTCGGCCTCGTGGCCGCCAATAATCTTTGCGTAACTCAACCCGACGTGGTTGATGCCTGGAACGTGGTAATCTTGATGTTGCCGGCATTAACGGTGCTCGGAAGCGCTTTCTTCTTCATCTTGCTTGACCGGATGGAGTTGCAAGTACAGCTCCTGCGCACACTCATCATCGTCTTCACCTTTGCCTTGGCCTTTTTGCCCATGTCCTCGACCCTGACAACGCCTTATCGCTTTTCCTATAATTTCCCCCCTTATCTGCCTCCTGTTATCAAACAGACCGCTTCTCTCGCCGATCCGGATGAATGGGTCACCACCGATATGCCCTGGGGCACGGCTTGGTATGCCGACCGGGTATCTCTCTGGTTGCCCGATTTGGTCGCCGATTTCGAGAACTTCCACGATAACCTCTGCCCTACCGGCATACTCCTTTTGACCCCCATCACGCTGGAACAACCCCTTGCCGACCTGCAGACAGGCGAGTTCAAGGAGTGGTATCCCCTCGCTTTCGAAAACAATATACCCTCCAACTTCCCCCTCGGCGAACACGCCATCTATCAACCGCCCGGACTCGGACCCTCTTCCAATCACAGCATGTGGAGCGACCGCGCACGCTGGAAGATACAGCCGTATTAAGAGCCGACATTACCGGTTAAAGGATCCTCCTCACTCTCTCTCAAAAGTGCGCTCGAGAGGATTTGAACCTCCACGGGTTGCCCCACTAGAACCTGAATCTAGCGCGTCTGCCATTTCGCCACGAGCGCATCAGCTGACAATAAACGACTTACGAATGTTGACTTGGAGGCTTTCACGGTAGTCAATCCAGCCAAGGAAATACCGTGAAAAACACCACGTGGAGCCGTACCAAAGTTCAAGGCCTTCTTCGTCATCGTGGAGGCGAATACTACGCCCGCCTCTACGTCTCAGGCAAGGAAAAGTGGGTACCTCTCACCACCTCGAAGTCGCCAAGGCGCGGATCGAAGAAGAGAAGAAAGCCATCGCCGCCGCCCGCAAAGTGGGTTGGGCCGTGAAGAAGGGCACCGTGACCGTGAACGAGGCCGTGAAAAGCTTATCAGGAGCATCTGCGGCTGCGCGTGGGACTTAACCCGGATATTTCACCCGTTTTGCTGGGCAGGGGTCTGCCCGGCACTTTTTGATTTTCTTGCCCGGCGCGGCCTTGTCCTTGTTATTTTCGGCCCGTCGCGCTGAGCGTGGCGACATTTCCCCCAGCCCCCGTTGTTTT
>DATJMI010000047.1:0-9814 GCA_035508775.1 Methylacidiphilales bacterium | reverse complement strand
TTTCATAATCGCTTTGCGCCTGGCTCCAGAGCTGTTTTTGAACATAGATCGCTCCGCGCAAAATATAGGCATCCGGATTCTTGGCCTTGGGGGTGGCCTGGATAACCGCGTTGATGACACGAAGGGCTTCATCTTCCTTGCCGCGGTTATACAACCCTACGGCTTTCAACACGGTGGGGGGAGAGGTGTCCGGAGACGCCGCCGCATTTGTCGTTGGCGCGGCTGGAGCGCCGGAGTCGATCGACGTGATGACTGAATCCGAGGTGTTGGAAGAGGAAATATCTCCGGAGAGAATATCCGTGGACGGGGTAGCGGGGGGATTAATTCCCGAATTTTGGGCCTGACATGGGAATAAACCTTGCCAGACAATCACTATTAGACTCACCGCGCGTAGTTTGGTTGTCATACTTTTTCTCATGACGCCACCCAGAATGCTCTTGCCGCGGGGGACGGGAAAAAATTGCATCTTTAAAATTGTATGCCTGATGGCAGCCAGCTTCGTCAAGGCACGTTTTTTTGACCATTGAATTCATGCAATCTTCATGAAGCCTTAAGAAAGAGAATCACGGCACATCTTGTTACGCAATTGTCACAATTTCTTCATTCAGAGTTTCCCATCCGCTTTTTCCCTGTGGAAAGAAAAATGCATCTTCTGTCAATCGATCAAATCAAAAAACTCTTAAGTTAAATTTTATCAAATACTTGCGATGCCACGTAAATGTAACGATTAACTTCTTTTGCCTCTATTGTCTCATCTCTATCCTTACTCCCCCGGGTCATGCAACGTAAACGCAACCATGCACATGAATCATTTTTTCAACCCTGGTTTAACGGTACCCACCGGGGGCCGGTTTTTCCATTGGTTGTCCGCGGGACGATGGTTGTTCATTTTTATAGCGACAGAATTTTGGACTCATTCAGCGCTCGCGGCTCTCAATAATTCTCCAAATGTGGCATCGCAGGCTGTCCAAAGTAAGACTTCCAATCCCAACGAACGCTATTTTTACATTCAAACGTATCATATCGCAGGCGGCGAAAATCTTTTATCACGCCTCGAGATCGAAGAAGCCGTTTATCCTTTTCTTGGCCCCTACAGGACCAATTCCGACGTCGAAGGCGCGGCCAATGCGCTTCAAAGCGCTTTTCGGGATAAAGGCTACCAATTGGTGACCGTCGAGATTGCCCCTGGCCAGCACATCACCAATGGCAAAAACGTCATCTTTTTGCAGGTGAATCTGAACAAAGTGGGACGCTTAAGAGTCCTTGGTTCCCGTTATTTTTCCATCGAGGAGATCGAACATGAGGCGCCCTCCATGGCCAGCGGCAAGGTGCTCAATTATAATGATGTTACCAGGGATAATTTTACGCTTAATCAGTTTCCTGACCGTCACGTTAGTCCCATTGTGCACGCGGGAGTTTTACCCAACACGGTCGATGTGGACCTCAATGTCAAAGACACACCTCCGGTTCATAGCAGCCTCGAAATCAACAATCGCTATAGCGCGGATACGGCACAGCTTCGCTTGAATGGTTCGGCCGAGTACGACAATCTTTGGCAACTGGGTCATTCCATCGGGGCCACAGTTCAAGTAAGCCCTGAAGCCATCAACGAAGTCGCCATTTTTTCGGGTTTTTATCTCGCGCGCATACCCGGCATGCCTTGGCTGAGCCTGATGTTTGAAGGATCACAACAAAACAGTAATGTCAACACCCTGTCAGGCGCCGCGACTTCACAGCCAGGCCAAACCATTGGCTTGCGCGCCATCTTTAGTCTTCCGCAACAAAACAATTTTTATCACTCCCTGAGTCTTGGGTTCGATTATCGCCACACGAATTTGAGCACCTCCGTCGATGGCACCCCGGTGGTCAACAGCCCCCTGACTTACTTCCCCTTCACCGCCGCCTACAGCGCCACTTGGATGGGTAAGGATTATGAGACCGATCTCGACAGTTCGGTCAATTTTCATATTCGCAATATGGGCAATACCGATACCGAATTTGCGCAGAATCGCCAGGGCGCGACAGCCGGTTACATCTATTTTCGTGGCGATCTTTCGCACAAACACGATTTGCCCGGCGGTCTCCAAATCTACGGCAAGATCCAGGGGCAAATGGCGGACGAGCCTCTCGTTAGCAGCGAGGAATTCAGCGCCGGCGGCCTCGGCACGGTCCGCGGTTATCTCGAGGGTGAAGAGCAGGATGACAACGGCCTTCTCGGCACAGTTGAATTGCGCAGCCCTTCCCTCAGCAGCCTGATTAGCACCAAAACTGTCGACGAATGGCGCTTTTACACTTTTTTTGACGGAGGCTTTCTGACCCGGAATAACCCCGGTCTTGATGAGCAGCGTTCGGTTACCCTTTCCAGCGTGGGCGTCGGCAGCGATCTCAAGGTCCAGGACCATTATAACGGCACGCTCGACCTCGGCTTCCCGCTCGATGAACTGCACATCTATAACGGTGATTTGATGAGAAGCTATGGTCCACACCTCACTTTCCGCGTCTGGGCGGACTTCTAACACGACAATGAAACCAATGGCCGGCACACTATTGAAGCGCGCGTTTATGGCGTTTGCCGCCAGCCTGGTCCTTTCTGGCACGGCTCATGCCTGGTGGGACAACGACTGGACGCTACGCAAGAAAATCACCATCGAT
Organism: Methylacidiphilales bacterium; assembly: GCA_035508775.1. Lineage (GTDB taxonomy): Bacteria > Verrucomicrobiota > Verrucomicrobiia > Methylacidiphilales > UBA1321 > JABDGH01. The sequence goes on along the minus strand of DATJMI010000047.1, from coordinate 7,162 downwards.
ACCGGACCCGCCGGCGGAGCCATTACCGATCCCATCGGCCCGAGCGTCGTCCTCATCCGCTTGTCCGATTTCCAATTCGACGCCTCCAGGGAAGATGGCAGCGATATCCGCATCATTGCCGCGGATGACAAGACACCTTTGACGTATCATATAGAAAAATTTGATCCACTCCTTGGGGAAGCCTTCCTCTGGGTGCGTATCCCCGATCTCCAGCCCGGGGCCAAGACCGAACTCTGGCTCTATTACGGAAACACCGGGCCTAAAAGCGCTCCCGGTGGTCCCGACACCAAAGCCACGTATGACAGCGACACCGTTCTCGTCTATCATTTTGCCGAAAGCAGCTCACCACCCCTTGATTCCACCGTCAATGGCAACAACGCCCAAAACGCCGGCCTGCCTGACGACACCGCGTTGATCGGTTCCGGACTGCGGCTCGATGGCAAAACCCTTGTCACCATTCCCCCCTCCGTTTCCCTTAACTGGAACGCGGGCGCGCCTTTAACCTGGTCGGCTTGGGTCAAGCCCGCCGCCCTGCAGGCCAACGCGGTTATCTTCAGCCGGCGGGATGGCGCCAACGATTTTCTCGTCGGTCTTGATAACGGCGTTCCTTTCATCGATGTCAACGGCGCCCGGAGCTCCGCCGGCGCGCCCGTGGAGGCTGATAGCTGGCATCACCTGGCCGTCGTGGCCTCCGGTTCGCAATTGGCCCTCTATCTCGACGGCGCGCCTTACGGTACCGTCAGCGCTTCGCTGCCCGCCTTAAATACGCCTTTTCAGATCGGAGGCGACAGCTCGGCCGCGGCGGGCGCGCCGACCGGTTTTACCGGGGAAATGGATGAATTGGAAATTTCCAAAGTCGTCCGTCCACCCGGCTTCATCAAATTGGCCGCCGTCCAGCAGGGGGGAGGGGACAATGCCGGCAAACTCCTTGCCGTTGGCCAGGATGAACAGCCTCCTCCCAACTGGCTCAGCGGGGCCTTCGGTCTTTTCGGCGTCATTCTTAAATCGGTGACGATTGATGGCTGGGTCGTCATCGCCATCCTGGGAATCATGTCGATCGTTACCTGGTATGTGATGATTACCAAATTTTTCTATCTCAATTTTGTTCAAAAGGGAAACAAGCTCTTTTTGGCCGAGTGGCGGCATCTCGCGCTCGATCTCACGGCTCTCGATCATAACAATGGCGGGAATGCTAAGAGCCTGGGGCAGCGGGCGGGCCCGAAGATTCAGAAGTTGATCCACCGGTCGCCTCTCTATCGCATCTATCACGTCGGTTCTGAGGAAATCAGCAAGCGCATGGCCGGAAACAAAATCTTGTCATCGCGTTCCATCCAGGCCATTCGCGCTAGTCTCGATAGCAGTTACGTCCATGAAAATCATGCCATTAACGAGGGCATGGTGTTTCTCACTATTTCGATTGCTGGCGGCCCTTTCATGGGACTGCTCGGTACGGTCATAGGCGTCATGATTACCTTTGCGGCCATTGCGGCAACGGGAGAGGTGAATATCAGCGCCATTGCGCCCGGCCTTGCCGCCGCGCTCGTGGCCACCGTCGCCGGTCTGCTCGTGGCGATTCCCGCCCTGCTCGGATACAACTACCTCGTTTCGAGAATGAAAACGGTTACGAGCGACTTGCAGGTCTTCATCGATGAGTTTGTGACCAAGATGGCCGAGTTTTACAGCGCAGAGAATGATGAATATCAATTCCAGGAAAGGAACTAACTCCTATGTCCATGAAAGCTGATGCGGAAGGCAAAGCGTACGACGATATCAACGTCACGCCGATGGTGGACCTCTATCTGGTATTGCTTCTCATCTTCATCATCATGACCACGGCCGGACTTCAGGGTTTGAAGGTCAATTTGCCCAAGGAGAGCGCGGCCACCAATCAGGCCAAGAAAAAAATCCAATCCATCACCGTCGCCAACGACGGCAAAATTTGCCTCAATACGGTTCCCGTCACCCTGGCTGAACTTGAGCAGCGCCTGACCCAGCAGAAGGCGGAAACGCCCGATTTTCCCGTCGTCGTTCGTGGTGATAGCGCCGCCCAGTACCAGGGCATCATGGATGTCCTTAACGTCTGCGCGAAGCTTGGCATTACCGAGGTGGCTTTGGCCACCAAACCACTCAAGGGCCAGTAGCATTTCGCATGAATTGATCCTGCTATGAGCGGCTACCTCTACGACGAGAAAGATGAGCGAAGCTTCCTTGAGAAGTACGGCCTCGTTATCACTTTCGTGGTTGCCGTGCTTCTTCTTGCCGGGGTTGGCCTCTCCTTCTACTTATTTGCTGGAAAGATTCAACCGCCGAAAAAGCCGGAACAAATCGTCGTCAAATTGCTTCCACCACCACCACCACCCCCGCCTCCGCCGCCACCGAAACTTCCGCCGCCGCCACCCGAACAAAAAATGGTGGAGCAACCGCCGATCAAACCGAACGAATCCAAGCCAAAACCCGATAACAAAATCGCCCATGCGCCTGGACCTTCGGGCCCGAAGGCGAGCGGGCCTCCTTCCAATGATGGCATCGGCGGATCCGGCGGTGGTGGAGACGGTATTGGCGGCGGCGATGGGGGAGGCAGCCAATTCGGCTGGTATGCCGCCGAGGTGGTGTCCCGCATCCAGGATGCCTTGCGTCAGAACAGCAAAACGCGCGACGCCAGCTTCCGCATCGTCGTGCGCGTCTGGCCGGACGCCAATGGTCGCATCACGCGCGCCGAGCTTGCCGGTTCCACCGGAAACTCCGCCGTGGACGATGCCATTAAAAATGAAGTTCTCGTTGGTCTCCAACTGCAGGAGCCTCCACCCCAGGACATGCCCAAACCCATCGTCATGCGCCTTAACGCGCGACGGCCAAGTTAGATGCGCCGCCGCCCTCATCGCCGCCAAATTTTCTTCACTCCCATGCGCCTCACGCTCGCCTGTTTTCTCTGTCGATCAGTGGCTTTGCTGTTGCTGCCTCTGGTCCTTTGGGGCGCCTGTCCGCTCTTGGTCTTGGCCGAAGATCCCGCTTCAGCCGCTGGCGCATCTCCTGACACAGCTGCTCCATCCTCTGCTGGCAGTAACGATAGCCTCCAGCCAAACTTCCGGGTCGGTTTAGCCACGGATGTCGCGCCGCCCTCGGTTTCTCCGGCTGGAACGCCCCCGGCCAGCGCGCCTTCCGATCCTCTCCCGGACGCTTCCGCGCCCGCAACGCCTTCACAAAACGTGACCATTAATCTGATCAACCTGATGGTCAAACGGGGCCTCATCTCGAAAGAAGATGCCGCCGGCCTAATCAAACAGGCGGAGCAGGAAGCCGAGGCCGCCAAGGCTCAGGCCGCCGCAACGCCCGCCGTTTCGGTTCCGGGGCCTCCCTCCGCGCCCGCTTCATCCGCTGCCGCGTCTGAGGATGAAGTCAGCGTCTCTTATGTTCCTGATGTGGTCCGTCAGCAAATCACCGATCAAGTCGAACAGGACGTTTTGAAACAGACGCGCTCCGAGCAGTTCGCCCCGTCAAACTCGTCTCCCGATTGGGTCAAAGCATTTCATGTCACCTCCGACATTCGGGTGCGCTACGAAGATATGTTTTTTCCCTCGGGCAATGCGGTGGGCAGCTTTCCCAATTTCAACAGCATCAATACCGGCAGCGGGGTCAACGTCAATCCGGGCGCCGCTAATTATCTTGTCGGTCCGCAATACGATGTCGATCAGGATCGCGAACGCTTCCGTCTGCGCGCGCGCCTGGGTGCGGAGATGGATCTCGGCGACGGCTTTTCCATGGGACTCCGCGTCGCCACCGGTTCGGACGACAATCCCGTGACCGAAAACCAAACCTTGGGCGCCAACAACTCGGGCGGTCAGGGGGGATATTTCGGCAAATATCAGATTTGGCTCGACCGCGCATTCCTGAGATACGAAGTGGGAGGCCAGCCCGATAAAGATTTGTCGGTTACCATTGGACGGTTTGACGACCCGTTTTTCCACACCAGCATGATTTGGGCGGATGACCTCGCCTTCGACGGCATTGTCGTCAAAGGCAAGTATCAGATGGGCCCGGGTGTGACACCGTTCTTTGCCGCCGGCGCGTTCCCGGTCTTCAATACCGATCTTAATTTTTCCACCAATCAGGCAGCCAAATTCAACAGCGAAGACAGATATCTCTTTGGCGCTCAAGCCGGCACTACCTGGAAAATTAACCAGGACTTCACGGCCAAAGGCGCGGTTGCCGGCTATTACTATCTCAATATAGAAGGCAAGGAGTCCGATCCTATCAACGATGCGGCCGTCGGCGTCGGCAATACCGACGACAGTCGTCCTTCTTTCGCCCAAAACGGCAATACCTACGTTGCGTTGCGCGATTTCCAGGACCCGGCGCCTGGCTCTACGCCCGAAGATCAATATTTTGGACTGGCCACTCCTTTCCATGAACTTGCCCTCACCGGACAGCTCGACTTTTCCCGCTTTGATCCCTTCCACATGTCCCTCATGGGAGAATATGTCAATAACCTGGCGTTTGACCGCAACGATATCATGAACAGCGGCGCGCCATTCCTGGGAGCCGCCGGTCCGGTGAACAACCTCGATGGCACCAACTATGTCGGAGGTAATATGGGCTGGCTGGTTCGCTTGAACCTTGGCAAGCCCGCGCTGGAGCAACTGTGGGATTGGAATGTCGGAATCAGCTATCGCTATGTTGAGTCCGATGCCACGGTCGATGCTTTCACCGATGCCGATTTCGGCGGCAATTTGACCGGCACCAATCTCAAGGGATATACCCTCGACGGCAATCTCGCCCTCTCTTCCCGCGTCTGGCTCGATCTGAAGTGGATGAGCGCCGATGCCGTGGCCGGTCCGACGTATGAAAACGATCTGATTCAATTCGATGTCAACGCCAAGTTCTAAACCAACTCCTCACCATGCCCCCAAGCCTATGAACTCAAAACACTGCACAGGTCCCATGATCTTTATTCTTCTGGCTATGTCAGCCTTGCTGCCGGCTATCGCCGACGACCAAAGCGCCAACATCGAAAACAAGTTGCGGGAAGCGCTTCGCAACGCCATGATCCAAGCGCGTGACGCGCAGGCGCAGGTCGTCACTCTCCAGGCCGCCCAGGCCCAGAGCGACAAAGACAAAGCCGATCTCCAGGCCAAAGTCGATGCCCTCACCGCGCAGCTTAAGTCGGCCAACGATCAAGCCTACGCCGACAAGGCCACCGCCACTCAAACCATCTCCGATCTCAAATCCCACAACAACGATGTGGTCAAGCAATTGGTCGATGCTCTGACCTATCAGATCAACGCCCTCACCAAGCCCAGTCCGGATGATGCGAACACACTCGGAAAAACACTATCCGATTTGAAAAGCCAGAACCCTGACCTCGGCGCCTTGCTGGACCAGTACGGCAGCGACATTCAGCTTTGGAAAGAGGGTTACTACCAATATGTCCAATTGGCGCAGACAACAGAAGCCGCCCGCCGGCAACTGGCCCAGCAAGACGCCGGCCTCCAACGCCTTGTCGATGACCGGGAAAGGAAAAACTTTGCCCTCTATAAGGTCGGGAGTGAAATTCTCACCCGCTATGAACAATTTAGCCTAGGCGACGCTCTCGCAGCCAAGGAACCATTTACCGGTATTTATCGGGTTAAACTTGAAACCCTTGTTCAGGATTATAAGGACAAGCTGCTCGATCAGACGATAACCTCGCGGCAAGTTTCCTCCGTCCCGGCTGAGGCGGCCCCACCTTCGTCCACCAATACGAATCGAGCCAAACCTGCGGCACCCGCCAAAACGGTCAGCTCGATGTAGGCGGCTTTCAGAAGTAATTGTGGCGAATAGGTTACATTTTGCTGCTGACTCTCTATTCGTCATGAAACTTGCACCGTAAAAAAGTATGGTGATACCGGTTTTTACTTCCATGCTCCCGAGCCGCGCCCTTCATCAAATTTCGTCCTCAGGTAAGCGCCGCTGGTTCTTGGTCGCCGGCTGCGTGATGGCTTTTTTGACCCTCGACGGAACAGAGGTCTCCACCGCGGTCCCGCTGCGCTTGAGTTCCACGGGGGCGTCTGGAGGCAGTTCGACAAGTTCGGCGACATCGACGTCTCAATCGGCGACAGCCGCCACCATCGCAACATCCCAGTCAGCCCAAACCTCCCTCTTTGCCCAGCGAGCCCAAGCCGATATGCAGACCTCCATCCAAGCGCTTCAGGCCCAGCAGGCGGCGCAGGCTGCCGCGCAAGCCGCCGCTAACGGACAGACGAGCCTGAATTCCTCTCTGCCTACTGTTAAAGATGGGATCCAATACAACGGACTTGATCCCGGCGTGGCGGGAACCGATCCGCAAAACCCCACAGCCGCCAGCACGGCGGCTGGCACAGCGGCGGGTACTACGGTGTCGACATATAATCTGCCATCTTCCTGGAGCGGCATCAGCGGTCTGACCCAGACGACATCCAAAACCAATCCCGCCGTTACGGTCACGGTAACCCAATCGGCCTCCCAGGCTTTCCTGACCTGGCAAACCTTCAATATCGGCGCGAATACCACGCTCGATTTCAACCAGAGCGCCGGAGGCGCCAACGTCGCCCAGTGGATCGCCATCAACAAAGTCGCCACCGGTGTTGCGCCCTCGCAAGTTCTCGGCGCGATCAACGCGCCGGGCCAGGTCTACGTCGTCAATCAAAACGGCATCATTTTTGGCGCAACATCCGAAGTCAATGCGGGCGCGCTGGTGGCCGCCTCGTTGCCTCTCAATGACAATCTCGCGGGCAATCCCGCCGCGGGTGTCACCGGCCGCGGTCTTCTCAATAATCCCGATTATCAATTCCTCTTTTCCCAGGTCGATATTCCGGCCGGAACACAGGGGCCCACACCGATTTTTGATCCGAATGAGGAGCAGGGAGATCAGGCTCCCACTACCGGTGTGGTCGCTCAGGCCGGGGTCACTCAGGCTGGCCAGGGAACCTTGAGTGTGGCATCTGCATCCGGCCAGGACGGAGACGTTGTCGTTGAAGCCGGAGCCCAATTAACCAGCCCGGCCTCGGCGGAGAATACGGGCGGAAAAATCGCGCTGATTGGCCCCAATGTTCTCAACGCTGGCGCCATCTCCACGCCCGATGGTCAAACCATTCTGGCCGCTGGCTTGCAGGTTGGCTTCGAGGCGCACGATCCCAACGACCCAACC
>DATJMI010000046.1:0-5213 GCA_035508775.1 Methylacidiphilales bacterium | reverse complement strand
AGTTTGAGCTTTTCTTCCACAATGGCCTCGATTTCCCTTTCGCTTTTGTCCGAAAGTTCTTTCAGCGGAAGGGCAACGTTGTCTCGCACACTCATGGAACTGATCAAGGCGGCATTCTGATAGACCATCCCGATGTGGGTGCGTATCTGGTTCAATTCCGCCCGGGATAAGGTGGTAAGTTCCCTGTCCCTGAACCGAACGGAGCCTTCGCTCGCCGGTAAGAGCCCGAGTAAAATACGCAGCAACGTGGTTTTGCCTCCGCCGCTCAAACCCATGACCACCAAAGTTGCTTGCGGCCTAAGCGAAAGATCAACGCCGGCAAGGATCTCCTTGCCGGCCAATCGCAGTTTGATTCCGTGCATTTCCATCAAGGTTTTGGGCGCATGGTTCATGGGAAAAAAGTCACAATAAAAATGTTGCAGAGCGAATCGCAGGCGATGACGGTGCCCACGGAGAGCACCACACTGGAGGTGGTGGCGATGCCGACGCCTTCCGCGCCTCCACGAACCGCCAGGCCCTTGTAGCATGCAATCCATCCGATAATGCCGCCGAAGAGAAAGCTTTTAACGATTCCGGAAACGACATCTTTAACCAAAAGATTGATAAATACTTGGTTGTAAAAATAGTCGTAACTCAACTGAAGCATGAGTTGTGAAATGAGCGCGCCGCCAAAAATGCCGGAAACGGTCGACACAATTGAAAGACAGGGAGTCATAAAGAAGATCGCCAGAAAACGGGGCGTAACCAGATAGCGAAGAGCGCCCAGGCCCATTCCCTCCAGGGCGTCGACTTCGCCGCCGGCGGTCATGGCGCCCAATTCAGCGGTGTAGGCGGAGCCGATGCGTGCGGCCAGGACGATGCCGGTAAAAATCGGGCCCATTTCCCGGCTGAACGAAATCGCCACCACGCTCGGTACCAATGTGACCACGCCGAAACGTTGGAGCTGATAGCCGGTCAACAGGGCCAGCGTCAGGCCGATGAAAACGGATAACAGAACGACCATGGGAACCGACCCGGCTCCAACCCGGTTCGTCTGAATAAAAAAATGTTCCAGACGGAAGGGCGTTCGGCGATCCCTGAGGCGCTCCGTCAATTCCGCGACCGTTTCGCGTCCCATCCACACGAGACTGCTCAACTCCGCCAAAAATGAGAGAGTAAGGACACCCAACTTGGAAATCATAAGCACAATTCCATTCACAGCGGTGCTCTGCCTTTCCGAAAAGGTCCTCACCGCCATCTTTTCTTACGCGGTGTTATCGCGCGTTATCGCCCTTCGCCAGTCATTCAGCCGGAGACGAGAGGCTTTACCAAAATTTGGCACCAACTGTGCCAAAAATCTTTTTATATGAGCTAGTCTCGTGTTTTCAAATACTTGCCAATACAGGGAAAACATAAAGTCTCGTCCTTTTGCCAGCTCACATGGGGATAAAATTGCATTGTGCCAGTGGTATTAAACAACCCTGCATCTTGAATCGGATGGAGAGGGATTGAGTCTCTTTATTCAACCTCAAAAAGAAGGTGAAGTTGGGGGAGGGTAAATGACGTGCTTCCGATAGCTGAAGAGGAGCCGACCTTGTTCCAAAACGGGGGGACGTGGGGAATTCTAGCGGGACAACGTCACGTCACGGTCCGCATCTTCCCATCCCCCTCCGAGGGCTTTGTAGAGGGCAACCAAGTCGGTTGAAATGGCTTGCTTGCTTTGCGCCAGCGCCGCTTGGGAAGCATACACGGAACGCTCAGCGGTGAGCACATTCAGGAAGTCGGTTGTGCCCTGGCTGTAAAGTTGTTTGGATAAATCCAATGCCCGGCGATTTTGTGTGTAAGCATTGCTGAGAGCTTGGCGGTGATCCCATTCTTTATTGAAAGCCACCAGGGAATTCTCGACATCTTGCAGAGCGATCAAGACGGTTTTCCGGTAAGTGAGGTAAGCTTGGTCCCGCAAGGCTTTCTGCAGGCGTACATTGGAGGCGACACTGCCGCCTTGCAGAATCGGCCAGGTGACTTGCGGGCCGACCGACCAGGCGAGGCTGCTGCCGGCGAATAAAGTCCCCAGGAGGTTATTTTGGTAATTGAGCGAACCGGTCAGGGAAAATTTCGGGAAAAAATCGGCGATGGCGACGCCGATTTGCGCGGTGGCCGCGTGAAGTTGCGCTTCCGCTTCACGAATGTCGGGCCGGCGCCGCAGCAGATCCGAGGGTAATCCAAGGGGAATTTTGGGCGGGGTGAGCGGCACCGGACTTGGTTTGGATAAATCGTCCAGCAGATCGGCAGGTGGACGGCCTAAGAGTACGCTTAAGGCATAGATATTTTGCCGAAGAGAAGTTTCGAGGACCGGAATTTCCGAAGCCGTGGTGGATACCTGGGCGTCGGCATTGGCGGTGTCCAAGGCGCTGGCAAATCCAACAGCCAGACGCTGCCGGGTCAGATCGGCGGTGTGCTGCTGGGACTGGAGATTTTCCCGCGCAATCGCAATTTGTTCCTGAAAACTGCGCAATTGAATGTAGTTTAGCGCTACTTCGGAAATAAGGGTGATTTGGACATCGTGAATGTTTTCTTTGGCGGCCTCGATATTGGCGTTGGCGGATTCGACGTTGCGGCGGACGCCTCCGAAAATATCGAGTTCCCACACGGAATCCAAGCCGGCCTGAAAGGTGTCCTGCGAAGCAGAATCGCTTCCGCCCCGGCCGTAGCCGCCGGATGCCGTAAGGTTGGGCCATAGACCCCCGGCAACAATACCTCGGGAAGCGCGTGCCTGCCGGAGATTAGTCTCGGCCAGTTTGATATCGAGATTGGTCTTGAGTGCTTCTTCGATAAGGGAGGTGAGTTTGGGGTCCTGGAATTTTTCCCACCATTTCGTCAGTTGGGCGGGTTGGGAGGTGGCAATGGAAGCGGCATAGGCACTGGCGCCGGTTGCCCCGGCCCAGGTTGTGGGAACTTCTTGAGCTTGGACGGGCTTATAATCGGGTCCCACGGCGCAACCACTGGCGAGGAGAATGGCGGTCAAGGTTGTTCCCATCCCCAAAGCTGACCGCACCTGGGCGGGGCCTTGGTCGCGCCGGACCAGAATCCGGCGTCTCCAAGCGAAGGGCCGGTCATTCATACCGAAGCGCTTCAATGGGGTTAAGCCGCGAGGCTTTCCAGGCGGGATAATAGCCAAAAACAATTCCGATAGTGGCCGATACCGTGACCGCCGCGATCATGGCGCCAACCGATGGCATGGTGGGCCATTGCAGAAATACCGTAACGGCGATGGAGACTCCACGGCCCAATAATATTCCAACGATCCCCCCCGCCAGACAGAGCACAACCGCCTCGACCAGGAATTGCCGCAGGATATCGCGCGCCCGGGCGCCCACGGCCATCCGCAATCCGATTTCCCGGGTTCGTTCGGTGACCGACACCAGCATGATGTTCATGATGCCAACTCCACCGACCACCAGCGAGATCAACGCCACGCACAACAGGAGGTTGGTCATCACCCGGGTGGTGGAGGCGAGCATTTCCGAGATTTCGGTCAGATCACGAATTCTGAAATCGTTGGGCTCATCGGCTCTAATCCGGTGCCGGTCGCGCAACAGGCTGGTAATCTGGTGCATCGCTACCGGAATGTCCTGCGGAGCGGCGGCAGAAACCCAAATATCGTCCAAATCCGAGAACCGGGTCATCTGCGGCGTATCAATCGCCTGCACGGGATCTTGCGCGGGATAAAACTGCGTTTGCTGGTTCGGATAGAGCTCGCTGAGGGTATTGACCTGATTCGAGGCCAAAGCTTGTGTTGCCTGAGTGGTCTGCCGAACGCCAGACACCCGGAATTTAATCGTTGTCCAGGGCGCGACGATGAAATCGTCCTGATCCCGTCCCGCCATGTTCGCCCCTTTGCGATTGAGAATGCCGACCACTTTCATGACGATATTTTTGATCCGGATTTCCTTGTTCAGGGCTGGTTCATCGCCAAATAATTGGCGAACGATGGTTTGCCCGATTACGCAAACGGCGGCAGCCTGCTGGACATCCTCATCCGTGAAGGGCTGTCCCTGAGAAAGACCCCAACGCCGAATCAGGAGATACTCCGGCGTTGTGCCCAGGATATTATTCGGACTCCAATTACGATTGCCGTAGATAACTTGGGCATGGCAATCGACGCTGGGAGCGACCCACCGAACCGCACCGCATTCCCGCTGAATGGCATCCGCGTCCGCCGGAGTAAGGGTGACATCACCTCCGCCTCCCGAACTTACCCCGCCTACGTAAACGTCAGCGGGATCGATTTGCACAACATTTGCTCCGATGCTGGCGATTGTTTGCTCGATAGAATAGGAAGAGCCCCGGCCAATCTCCATCATCGCGATGACGGCGGCGATGCCGATGACAATGCCCAGGCAGGTCAAGGCCGAGCGCATGAGGTTTCGGCGCAGGGCATGCAAAGCTGTCCGGAAAGTTCGGAAGAGGGTTCTCACAAGGCTTTTCAATCAATGCCAAGGTTCGTTGGCCATGGCCTGCGCGATTACGGCCTCGGCTCGTTTTTCCTGGAGCACATTTTGCGGCGATCCCTCATCGACGATCATGCCATCCAGCATGCGAATGACCCGTTTGGTGTGCCGGGCGACATTGACGTCATGGGTGACAATGACGATGGTGATGCCTTCTTCCTGGTTGAGCTTTTGAAACATCTTCAGGACATCTTCGGTGGTATGCGAGTCGAGATTGCCGGTTGGTTCGTCGGCAAAGAGGACGGGTGGACGGTTGATGAGAGAACGGGCAATGGCCACCCGTTGCTGCTGGCCGCCGGATAATTGGGAGGGTTGGTGATCGAGCCGTTCGCCGAGCCCCACCAGCCGAAGCATTGCCTCGGCCCGGCGCCGGCATTCCTTGTCCGGCAGATGGGCGGCGGTATAAGTCAACGGCATCATCACGTTGTCGAGCGCGGTGGTTCGCGGAAGGAGCATGAAGCTCTGAAAGACAAACCCTATTTTTTGATTTCGCACCAGGGCGCGTTGATCGGCCGAAAAGGAGGATACCTCCTCTCCGTCCAGCCAATATTTGCCCGAAGTGGGCTGGTCCAGGCAGCCGAGGATATTCATGAGGGTGCTCTTGCCCGATCCACTGGCGCCGACCAAAGCAATCAATTCACCCCGGTTAATCTGGAGAGAGACGCCCCGCAAGACGGGAAGGTCGACCTCGCCGAGATGGTAGATTTTATGGATATTTTCCAA
>DATJMI010000045.1:0-18708 GCA_035508775.1 Methylacidiphilales bacterium | reverse complement strand
GATCCTGATTTCAGGAACCGCTATCGGTGATGCCTTAATCGCGGCTACGACTAATTCATCCCCCATCTGGTGGTTTTTATGGACCTTGCAATCAGGAATTAGAAGGGCGCTTGCTTGCCCCAGGTGAGCCACTGGGAAAGGACATTTCCATTTATAACTCCGGTTACTTCGTCGATGATGTGACGACAACGCCCCATTCCACAACTCACAATAATAACAGCTTTTTTAACAAAGCGCCAACCGTCACGACCCAGCTTGTTCTCAGATTTAGCAAGAACCAGGCGCAATGATCATGCGCGCCTCTACCTGCTGTCAGAATCGCCGCCGGAGGAAGATGAAGAAGCATGCATGGCGGGATCGTCGGGACTGACCGCCTCGAGGACAACGGTGACGTTGCCATGGGGATGTTCGATGCGAACGTTGGCGTTGGGCAGAACCTCGATGGTTTTAAGAAAAAGGACTTTTTTGATTTGGGCCACCGGGATGGTTTCGCCTTTGGCCGAAATGGCATAAAAGAGTCCCTTGGCCTCGTCAAAGTTGACGCCGGGAAGGCGGAACGTGTGCTGGTCTTCCTGGGCTTGGCTGTAACCGAGTTCAGCGTCGGTGAAAACGACCCGCGCGAGAAGGATTTTGTTTTTGCTATCCCAGATCAGGCAGTGATCCTGAACGCTGCCATAAGCAAAAGTGATCGCCGCATCGGGACTGGTAATGGAAATGGCGGGGCCCTCATCCTCCGCGTGAAGCAAACATGGAAGCACAAGCAATGAGGCCAAAAGAAGAAAAAGGCTGGGATGGCGCACGGCGGCATCCTAAACCGGCGGCGGCATTTGTAAAAGTAGGAAAGCGGAGGATCAAACAGCCCCGGCGCAATCTTGCCCTATTGAAAAACAGTCCCTAGATTGGGCGGGATGGAATCTGTTCGTGTTCGTTTTGCTCCATCGCCTACCGGGATGTTTCACATTGGCAGCGCGCGCACGGCGCTTTTCAACTGGCTCTATGCCCGGCATACCGCCGGCACATTTATCCTCCGAATCGAAGACACCGATGCGAGCCGGAACAAACCGGAATACGTCGAGGTGATTTTCGAAGCATTGCTTTGGCTGGGGCTTGACTGGGATGAAGGCCCTCAGCCGGGCGGCGCCGCAAAGGGGGAAAAGGGACCCTATTTCCAGAGCCAGCGGGGCGCGATTTATCACCGTTATGTGGAACGGTTGCTTTCGGCGGGCCAAGCCTACGAGTCGGACGGCGCGGTAAAATTCAAAACACCCAAGACGCCAGTCACCGTGCCCGATTTGATCTGCGGCGATATCCAATTTGACCGGACCAATGAGCCCGATCTGGTCATCCAGCGCAAGGACGGCTCGCCGGTGTTCCATCTGGTCAACGTGGTGGATGATCTCGAGATGGAGGTGACGCACGTTATCCGGGGCGAGGACCATCTTTCCAACACGCACAAGCACCTGGCCTTGTTCGAGGCGTTTGGCGCGAAGCCTCCGCATTACGCCCATATTCCGCTGATTCTGAATCCGAACGGTTCCAAAATGAGCAAGCGGGACGAGGGGGCTTCGATTCAGGAATATATCGAGCAGGGTTATCTGCCCGAGGCGGTGCGGAATTATCTCTGCCTGCTCGGTTGGTCGCCGAAGGACAATCGCGAGGTGATCTCGATCGGAGATGTGGTGGCCAAGTTCGACCTGCCGCAGGTCAATCGCTCCAATGCCCATTTCGACATCAACAAACTTTTCTGGATCAACGGCGAGTATTTCCGCGCTGCGGCCCTCGAATCGATTGAACCGCTGGCGCTCTCCATTTTGCAACGGCACGGCGTAATCGGGCAGGATGTCGATCCGGCCTATTTCCGGGCGGCGCTCGCCATCGTGAAGGAGAAGATCAAGCTTGGGCGTGAATTGCCGGACTGGATGCGTTATTTCTTTCACGACGACTTTGCCTTTGAACCGGACGCGGCGAAGAAAGTATTCACGCCGGCGGGACTGGCCAATATCGCCAAGTTGCGCGCGCGGCTCAGCGAGCTCGGCGAGAAAGATTTCACCGCGGACGAATTGGAAAAAGAATTCAAGGTGCTGGCCGGGATTAGCGGCCAGAAAATCGGCGCGCTGGTGCATCCGGCCCGGCTGGCTGTATCGGGCCGTTCCGTCGGGCCAAGCCTCTACCACATGCTGGAGGTGATGGGCCGGACGCGGGTGCTCGGCCGGTTCGAGCGCGCCGAAAAAACGTTTGCCGCGTGATACATGGGCGATCGAAGCCGACGGGTGCCTGTTTCTAGAGACTCTCCGGCCTTGCGTGAGAATGCCGCCTGGGGCAACTTCTTTTCCGCATGCCAGCCTCCCCGTTTTCATCCCCGGACGCGCTTTCCCGCGAATCCATGCCCACCGGACAGACGCAAACCCAGACACAGGGGTTTTCTCTCGATCCGGTGACCGTTGCAACGCAAATCCAAAAGACCCTGGCGGCGCTTTCGCCGGAGCAACTCGACCGGATTTTTTCGCTGGCGGACGACTTAAGCGAGCAGGACGGGGTCTATCCCAGTTCACGGGAAACCGGCGGACGGGAATGGCGTGCGAGCGGCGCGTTCGACCTGATGCCCTTGGTGATGGGCGGCAATGAGTGGGCGCGGATCGAAGCCGGTCTGCTTCAGCGCGTGCGGGCATGGAATCTCTTCCTGCGCGATGTCTACAGCGGGCAGGAAATTTTAAAGTCGGATGTGGTGCCTTACGAGATCGTTTACAGCGACCCGAATTTTTACCGGGGCTGCGCCCGGTTGCCGGGAGTGACGGCCAATTACCTGCAACTAACCGCCTTCGATCTCCAGCCCGACGCGCGCGGACAATGGATGGTGGTGGAAGATCATCTCGCCGTGGCGCAAGGCGCGAGTTACGCGCTGAAAAAGCGGCAGATTTTGCGCCAGGTGGCGCCACGGCTCTTCGACGGCGCCGAGATCTTGCCCATCGAAGATTTTGCCGCGCAGGTGCTCGATATCATGCAGGAACTGGCACGGGACAAGGAGGGGTTGCCGCGCAGTGTGTTGCTGGCGCAGGGCAGCAGCGATCCTCATTATCCCGATCACGCGGCCATGGCCCGGCAGATGGGTGTTCCGATTGTGCAGGGCAACGATCTCGTCGTGCTCGACAGCCGGCTTTATCTCAAAACCATTGCCGGAGTCGAGCGGGTCGATGTCGTGCTGCGCCGGCTTTCCACCGCATTGATCGATCCGGTGACATTCGATCCGGCGAGCCGTTGCGGCGTCTCCGGTCTTCTCTCCTGCGTGCGCAAGGGGGCATTGGCGGTGGCCAATGGCCTGGGGTCGGACCTGGCCAACAACCGCGCTCTGGCCGCCCATCTGCCCGCCATTATCGAATACTATACCGGAGAAAAGCCGCTTTTGCCCTCTCCCCAGGTTTACGAATTACGGGATCTGGACGTGCGCGAGGAAGTGGCCGACCACCGCGATTCCTATTTGATTCGCCATACCTGGAAGCGGGGCCCGTCTCACAGGTGGGTTCTCAAAAACCTGCCCGAGCACGAATGGAATCAACTCTGGCGGCAAATCGAAGCGGAGCCGAGCCATTATGTGGCGCATCAAGCGCCGGCCCAGATTACCTCTCCCTGCTGGACATCGGGCGGAGCGTGCAACCTGCCGGTGACGCTGCGGGCCTTCGCCCTGGGGCAGGACCGGATTTCTTCCTGCGCCTTGGCCTGGACTACCGCCGTGCCGGCGCTGGCAACCCCGGCGCCACCGGCGGTGGATCGGATAAAAGATGTTTGGATTTTGCGCGCGCCATCGGCGCCGGCCATCACGGTCCGCGCGCAGGCCGAAGAAGTAGCGAAACGGTTGCGCCTGACCAGCCGGGTGGCGGAATCGCTTTTCTGGATGGGCCGCTACGCCGAGCGGGCGGAGATGACGGCGCGGGCGCTGCGGATTGTCCAAGCCCAGCCGTGGCCAATGGCTGCCACCGCCGCGGCGCGGCAGCGGCAACCGTTGTGGGCGGCGGTGGCCGCGATCACGGGCCACTCCGCCGATTTTTTCCTGAGTCCGGGGCCGCGGGAAATTCACGCCGCCGATGTTCCCTACTACTTTCTGCTCGACCGGAAGCATCCCGGATCGGTCATCTCGTGCTTGCTTTCGTGCCGGCAAAACGCCGAAAACATCCGCGAACATTTCCCGCCCGAAGTCTGGTCGGTGCTCAATCATCTTTACATCGAGGTGGCCCTGCACGCCGACCAGAGTTCCACGCCGAGAGTCCGGATGGTGCTGGAGGACCGCTCGCTGCACCAGAGTGTGATCGCGCAGCTCGACGAGTTGACCGGCGCGCTGGAAAAGCACATGCTCCACAACGACGCTTGGCATTTCTGGCAAATGGGCGTCTATGCCGAGCGGAGCCTGATGACGCTGCTCAGCCTCAAGCAGGTGCTGACGCCGGAAATCGGCGGCGTGGCGCGGATCGAGTCGGTCAGCAGCACAAATCTCGATCTCCTTTTGCAAATGCTGGCCGGACAATACGCCTACCGCAGCCTCTATCACGCGCGGCCCGCGGCGGCGCGGGTGGCCCGTCTGCTGCTGCAGGACCAGGAATTTCCACGCTCGGCGTTTTTCTGTCTCCTCGGCATGCGCCGGGCGTTGACTGCGACGCTGGGCGACCGCCCGGCCAGGGGAGCGGACGCGCCGCTGAAGCAATGCGGCTTGCTCATCACCGAGATGAACTTTATCGACATCGCCTCCTATTTCCCGCACCAGGGCGAGACTGGCGCGGGGTTGACGGACGACGACGACCTGGCCGACATGCCAACGCCCGGCTTTCCCGGGAAACTAACCGAACTGATCGACTTGCTTCTCGATTTCAACGTCCTCATCTCCGACCATTATCTCGACCACCAGGTGGTCTTCCGCGAGCCGGAATTATTCGAACTGGCGGGTCCCCGATGATTTTCAATATTGTCCACACCACCGCCTACGAATATTCGGCGCCGGCGATCGAATCCTTCACTGAATTGCGGGTGCGTCCGCGGCAGAGCAACCGGCAGAACGTCCATTCCCATGTGACGGAAGTGGAGCCGCGCGCCGCGCTGGAGGAGTTTACCGATTATTACGGGAACACGGTGGAGTGCCTCTCGGTTCCATTCCGGCACCGCTGCCTGACGGTCACTTCGCGCAGCACGGTCGAAACGCTGCCGCACAAGGACGCGCTGAGCGGGCTGGATCTGACCGTCAGCGAGGCGGTGCGCCTGAATTGGCCGCAGCGGCGCGAGCTGTTCGATTTTCTCATGCCTTCCATGCACGCGCCGATCACGCCCGAGTTGGAAGCGCTCTCCAAACAGCAATTACCCAGCAGCGCTTCCTTTTCGGAATCGATGCTGGGACTTTGCGCCTTTGTTTATAAAAATTTCACCTATATGCCGGGCGTGACCGACGTGCGCACGCCACTGGCAGAGGTGCTGCGGAAAAAAGCCGGTGTCTGCCAGGACTTCGCGCACCTGATGATCGCCCTCATCCGCTGCGCCGGATTGCCGGCCCGGTATGTGAGCGGTTATATCGAGACCGAATCGAGCGGCGATCCAAACCTGACCGGGGCGACGGCGAGCCACGCCTGGGTCGAAGTCTATTTGCCGAGCGGCCTTTGGGTCGGCATCGATCCGACCAACAACATTCTCGAGGGCGAGCGCCATGTGCAGATTGGCATCGGGCGCGATTACCACGATGTGCCGCCCTTGCGCGGAGTGTTCAAGGGCGCGGAGCGTCAGCATCTCTCCGTTGGGGTGACCGTTTCGCGCACCACCGGCGAGATGGTGAATGAAGCGGAAAAGGAATAGGGCTGGCCAACGCCGTTACCCCGCGTGATACTCCTGAAGCGATTTGACTCCAAGCGGCAGGCTCTTGAGCGAGCGAAGCGCCCGCAGCGTCGCTTGCGCGGCGGCGAGGGTGGTCATGACCGGCACGCGCTGGTAGAGCGCTGTGGTGCGGATTCTCACTTCGTCCTGGCGCGCGACCGGCCCGGCGGGTGTATTGATGATGAGATGAATCTCGCCGTTCTTGAGCATATCGAGCACGTTGGGACGTCCTTCGCTTAATTTGAAAAGCCGAACGACCGGCGTGCCGGAGGTCTCCAGCGCGGCGGCGGTGCCGGAAGTGCTGTAGACCCAAAAGCCGAGTTCCTGCAGCCCGCGCGCCAGATTGATGATGGCCGGTTTGTCGGCGTCGCGCACGCTGATGAACACGTTGCCTTTCAGCGGCAGCGCCGGCTGCGCGGCCATCTGCGATTTGGCGTAAGCCAGGCCGAAGTCGTCATCGATGCCCATCACCTCGCCCGTCGATTTCATCTCGGGCCCGAGCAGAATGTCGGTGCCGCGAAACTTGGCGAAAGGGAAGACCGCTTCCTTGAGCGAGTAGTGGGTCGGGATGATCTCCTCGGTGAAGCCGAGATCGCGCAGCTTGAGGCCGGTCATCACCTTGGCGGCGAGCTTCGCCAGAGGCCGTCCGATGGCTTTGCTGACAAACGGAACCGTCCGCGACGCGCGGGGGTTCACTTCGAGGACGTAGACGGTCTCGTCCTTCACCGCGAACTGGACGTTCATCAGGCCCCGCACGTCGAGCGCCTTGGCCATCCGGATCGTTGCCTCGCGAATCTCGTTCTTCACTTTTTCGGAGAGGGTCGGCGCGGGAATGACACAGGCCGAATCGCCGGAGTGAACTCCGGCCTGCTCGATGTGCTCCATGATCGCGCCGATGACGGCGATCTCGCCGTCGGCGATGCAATCGACGTCGACCTCCGTCGCGTCATCGAGAAAACGGTCGATCAGCACGGGCCGTTCGGGCGAGGCCGCGACGGCGTAACGCATGTAGTGCCGCAGCTCATCGTCGCTATAGACGATCTGCATGGCGCGCCCGCCCAAAACGAAGCTGGGCCGCACCAGCACCGGATAGCCGACCACGGCGGCGGCGGCGACGGCCTCGTCTTCATTGGTGGCGGTGCCGTTGGGCGGTTGGTTGAGGCCGAGTTTGTTGAGCATCTGCTGGAAAAGTTTGCGGTCCTCGGCCCGCTCAATCGATTCGACCGAGGTGCCGATGATCGGCACGCCCGCCGCCTTCAACCCGGCGGCGAGATTGAGCGGCGTCTGCCCGCCGAACTGGACGATGACGCCGTCCGGTTTTTCGCGGTGGCAGATGTTGAGGACATCCTCGAGCGTGAGCGGCTCGAAAAAGAGTTTGTCGGAGGTGTCGTAGTCGGTCGAGACGGTTTCGGGATTGGAGTTGACCATCAGCGTCTCGTAGCCGATCTCGCGCAGGGCGAAGGCGGCGTGAACGCAACAATAATCGAATTCGATGCCCTGTCCGATCCGGTTCGGGCCGCCGCCAAGGATCATGATCTTTTTCTTCGTGCTGGGCCGGACTTCGTCGAGTTGGTTGTCGTAGGTCGAGTAGTAGTAGGGCGTGTAGGCCTCGAATTCGGCGGCGCAGGTGTCGACGAGCCGGTAGGAGGGGAAGAGGTTTTTTCTACCACGAAGTCCACGAATTGTTCCCTCCTCCATCAGCAGAGCCGAGGCGATCTGACGATCGGAAAAACCAAGTTGCTTGGCCCGCGTAATTGCGGGCACAACACTATCCGCAAGTGCTGGATAGTAGGTGTCGTGACCATGTCTGACCATGGGTGCTCCCGCCTTGAAAGCGGCGATAACTTCGGGTGGCATCGGCTTTATTTCCTCGGTAGAAGGCACTTCCTTGCCATCCACAAATATCTTTTGACTGAGATTGTGTATCTTGCGTTCCAACACCTCGATCAAATGGAGGCGTTGTTCCGCACCGACTTTATAAAGTGCCTCTTCCTCATCCACCAACTCTCTCAACTGCGCTAAAAACCACGGATCGATCTTCGTGAGATTGTGGATTTCCTGGTCGGTAAAACCGGCGCGTATGGCGTGGCGGATGTAGAAAATCCGTTCGGCGTTCGGCATGACGAGTTTTTGCTGGATGAGATCACGAGGTGGAACGGGGCGGCCGAACTGATCCCCCGGCAAGCTCGGGATGACGGAACCGGGCGCGGGTGTGTACTCCGCTTTGCCTCCGCCAAACCCCCACGCGCCGACTTCGAGCGAGCGGAGCGCCTTTTGCAGCGATTCCTTGAAGGTGCGTCCGATGGCCATCGCTTCGCCGACACTCTTCATCTGCGTGGTCAGCGTCGGGTCGGTCTGCGGGAATTTTTCGAAAGTGAAGCGGGGCACCTTGGTCACCACGTAGTCGATGGTCGGCTCGAAACTGGCCGGCGTTTCGCGGGTGATATCGTTCTTGATCTCGTCGAGCGTGTAGCCGACCGCGAGCTTGGCCGCGATCTTGGCGATGGGGAAGCCGGTCGCCTTCGAGGCGAGCGCGGAGGAACGGGAGACGCGCGGGTTCATCTCGATCACGATCATCCGGCCCGTTTTCGGATCGACCGCGAATTGGATGTTCGAGCCGCCCGTTTCGACGCCGATTTCGCGGATGACCGCAAACGAGGCGTCGCGCATGATCTGGTATTCCTTGTCGGTGAGCGTCTGCGCCGGCGCGACGGTGATCGAGTCGCCGGTGTGAACGCCCATCGGGTCGAAATTTTCAATCGAGCAGATGATCACGCAGTTGTCGGCCCGGTCGCGCATCACCTCCATCTCGTATTCTTTCCAGCCGAGCAGCGATTCCTCGATGAGCACCTCGCTGACCGGCGAGAGATCGAGGCCGCGCTTGACGATGTCCTCGAACTCCTCGCGGTTGTAGGCGATGCCGCCGCCGGTGCCGCCCATGGTGAAGGCGGGGCGGATAATGAGCGGAAACGAGTTGATCCGGGCGGCGACTTCGCGGGCTTCTTCGAGTGTGTGGGCCGTGCCGGAAAGAGGCATGTCGAGGCCGATTTTTTCCATCGCTTCCTTGAAAAGCTGGCGGTCCTCGCCTTTTTTGATCGCGTCGGCATTGGCGCCGATCATCTTCACGCCGTGCTTTTCCAGCACGCCGGAATTGTAAAGCGCCATGGCGGTGTTGAGCGCGGTCTGGCCGCCCAGCGTCGGCAGGAGCGCGCACGGCTTTTCCCGTTCGATGATCTTTTCGACGATCTCCGGCGTGATCGGTTCAATGTAAGTCCGGTCGGCGAACTCGGGATCAGTCATGATCGTCGCCGGGTTGGAATTGATCAAAATTACCCGGTAACCTTCCTCCCGGAGCGCTTTGCACGCCTGGACGCCCGAGTAGTCGAATTCGCAGGCTTGGCCGATGACGATGGGGCCGGAACCGATCAGAAGGATGGAATGGAGGTCGGTGCGTTTGGGCATACAGCGGGCGTTAAAGAATAACGCACCGGGTTCGTTTATAAAGGGCGAAACGCGCGGAGCAACGATGATTTTGAAATTGCTTCCGATTGTAGCGCCGGTTTATGGGCGGTACTAAAATTTTCGTTACGGAATGAACAGAATGATAGCCGCACGGAATCTATCCCAGACAGAATCAACTTTTCACGGCTGGTTCGAGTCAAACCCGCCATATTGCTTGCGCACCTGGGTGACTTGATCCGCGGTAATTGGCGAAGCATTTCCTCCAAAATCATGCCGCATGTAGGTCAAGAGAGCGGCGATTTGGTCGTCGCTTAAGTGATAATCGGCAGGCATGGTGTTGGTATAAAGCGATTTTTCCTGCTGGCTGGTGATCTTGGCTGTGCCCTGGGTCATCACGCGGATGAGTGTCACCGGGTTGCCCGTGACGAGGGGGTCGTTTTGCATCGGGGGCGAGTCGCCGGGAACGCCGGCCCCATCGGCGCCGTGACAGGAACCGCAACTATCTCCATAAAGCCTCGATCCAGTATCCAGCACGTTCTGTGATGGCCCTGCCGCAGGGGCCGATTTCGCGTAGATCATCAGCAGGCCGGCCAAGGCGGCCATCGTTAAAATCAGAGTACGCATCCACCATACTTTGGAATAGCGCGCCTTGGGCCGCTACGCATTCCTTGGCAATTTCCGGCTTTGGCTTGGGCTTGTTTTGTCTTGAGGCGCCATCGTCCATCAAAGGTTAAGACTCTTGCGTTTGCGCAGCAGAGTGGTCGGATCGAGCTTCAGGATCGCCGCCGCTTGCTGAAGATTTTTGCTCCGAGCCAGAACTTGCCGGATATGTTCCGCTTCGATTTCCTCAATCGAGTAAGCGCCGCCGATGACCGGGCTGGTGGGCGCCGACTCGCTGAGCCAGGATGGAAGATCCGCCACATCAATTTGCTCGCCTGTGGCGAGAATCGTGGCGCGCTCGATCACATTGCGCAGTTCGCGGATATTGCCCGGCCAGGAATAGCGTTCCATCATCCGCTCCGCCGTCTCGGAAAAGCTTTTCACCGGGTTTCTGGAATGGCCGGCCAGTTGCTGAAGCTGATTTTGCGCGAGGGACCCGATGTCGCCCGGACGCTCCCGCAACGGGGGGAGATGAAGCGAGATGACATCGAGGCGATAGAGAAGATCTTCGCGAAAGGCGCCCCGCGCTACGGCTTCCTTCAGATTGCGATTGGTCGCGGCGATGACGCGTACATTGGCCATGCGTATCTTCGACTCGCCCACCCGTTCATATTCGCGTTCCTGCAAAAGCCGCAATAGCTTCGGCTGAATTTCCAGCGGAAGCTCGCCGATCTCGTCGAGAAAGAGCGTGCCCCGGTCCGCCGCGGCTACCTTGCCCCAGGTCGCCGCCACCGCGCCGGTAAACGCGCCCTTCACATGGCCAAACAGCTCGCTTTCCAGCAAATCGCGCGAAAGGCTCGGGCAATTCACCGTCACGAACGGTTCCCGGACGCGAGGGCTCCAATGATGAATCTGGCGCGCCAACATGCTTTTTCCCGTGCCGCTTTCTCCCAGCATCAGGATGGTGGCGTCGCTGGAGGCGCTTTTTTTCGCGATTTCCATCAGACGCAGCATATGGGGATCGGAGGTGGCGGCCATCTCGGCGCCGGGCCGGGCGAGCTGGCCTTCCAGATCGGTGATGCGGGTTTCCAGATGCCGAATCTGGAAGACACGCTCCAGGACTTGGCCAATCTGCGCGGGCTTGAATGGTTTGGGCAGGTAATCAAATGCGCCGCGTTGAATGGCTTGGACCGCCGTTTCGATCGACGAATAGGCGGTGATGACAATAACGGCGAGCCGTGGAGAAAGCCGCAAAAGGTCGGGTAGCAGATCCAGCCCGTTCTCCGATCCGAGCCTGATGTCTAAAAAAGCGACTTCAAAGTTCCCATTCCGCAATTTTCTTTCCGCCGCCGTCCCACCAGCGGCAGTTTCGATCTTATGCCCCATGGTCTCCAACGCAGTTCCCAGCGTTTCGCGGATGCTGAGGTCATCATCAATGATGAGAATATTCATCGGCGCCAATGTAGCCCGTCTGTGCGGTAGCGGAAAATATGTTTTCGACGGATGTCAGAATTTTTGCCAGCCATACTCAGAAATAGCTGTAAATTATTCAAATCCAACAGGTTCAAATGTAATGAGTTGCGAATCCAGGAGCCGATTGGCATAGTGTAAGCACCAGGCATGACATGAAAATTCCACAGTTGATGACGATGGCACTCTTGGCCGGCACAGGGCAGGCCGTGGCGAGCGCCACGGACGCGAAAGTAACCGAATCGGTGAACCATGTTTCGTATGGACCGTCACAGGCATCGGTCGAAACCTACCCGGCGCCGGAAGGAACGCTGGTGCAAAGCGGAGCGTATGTGGAGACCGGTGGGGACCATTCCCGCGCGGAACTGACGTTTCCGACGCGAAGCATCGCGCGGCTCGGAGAGAATACAATTTTCAACTATAACGAATCCGCCAACCAAGTAGACCTTACCGCAGGAACAATTCTTTTTTGCAAACGTAAAGACGCGCCGGAAGAGCTGCACATCAAGACAGAGGCGCTGACTGCGGGAATTACGGGAACCACCGGATTTGTGCAGGTGGACCGTAACAAAGCTTGCCTTTTCGGGTTGATTGAGGGTCACGCCACCATCCTCGCCCATGGCCGATCGTTTCCCATCAAATCGGCCCAATTACTGTTGGTCCGGCCAGGTATGTCGCCGCAGCTTCTGAACTTTGATCTGCCGAAGTTTGTCGGGACGTTTCCGCTGATCACCGAATTCAAGCCGTTGCCGAACTGGCCGTATATTGCCGAAGCGGAGCAACAATATAACGACGACGTGCAACGCGGATTTATCCAGCCGTCTGGAAAAACTGCCGGTACTTTGATCAATCTGCCGGCGGTGCAATTAATCGCCATCGATTCGGCGCAGAACGCCCAGCGCGGCGGGGGGCCGGCTGGTTCTTCGCCTTCCCGTCCAAGTAATCCAAGCGGCGGGCCGTGAATCAGCACCATCAGTTTGAATCAGAAGAGGTTACGCCAGCAATTCTTCGATCTCTTCGCCGGTTAATTTTTCCACGAACGCCTCGTCGCCGCCGACGCTCGCTTCGAACAGTTCCCGCTTGCGCGCCTGCAAAGCCTGAATTTTTTCCTCCACCGTTCCCGCCGCGATCAATTTGTAGGCCTGCACCCGCCGCGCCTGGCCCATCCGGTGCGCCCGCGCCGTCGCCTGCTCCTCCACCGCCGGATTCCACCACGGATCGAAATGGATCACCGTGTCGGCGCCGGTCAGGTTGAGTCCCGTTCCACCTGCCTTCAAGCTGATGAAGAAAATGGGGATGTCCGCGTCGTTTTGAAACCGGTCGATCTCCCCCTGTCTTTCGATAGTCTGACCGTCAAGATAGCAGAAACGGAGTTCCCGCCGCCGCGCCTCCTCGCGCAATAGATGCAGCGCCTGCACAAACTGGCTGAAGAGAAGCACGCGATGCCCGCCGTCCACCGCTTCATCGATCAGCTCGAAGGTCCGCTCCAATTTCGCCGACGGCTCCTGCCAGACACGCGGCGCGCCGTCCGAAGGCAGCAGGGCGAGATGACAGCAGACTTGCCGCAAGCGCAGCAACGCCGTGAGGATCGCGAGCCGGTCGCGGCCCCGGCCCGCTTTGCCGGAAAGCTCGAACACTTTGCGGCGGCCTTGCTCGAGAATGGCGCGGTAAACTTCCCGTTGCTCGCCGCTCAATTCGCAGAGAGCGATATGCTCCAGTTTCGGCGGCAATTCGGTCAGCACCTCCTCTTTGGTGCGGCGCAGGAAGAAGGGACGCACCCGCTGCCGCAACCGCCGCAACAAACGCGGTTCCGCGCCGGACAGGAGCGGTTTTTCGTACCGCTCGCGGAAATCGGAGGCGGTGCCAAGATAGCCGGGCAAAAGAAAATCGAAGAGCGACCAAAGATCGAGCACCGAATTTTCCAGCGGCGTGCCGGTCAGCACCAGCCGACGCCGTGCCCGTAGCGCCTTTGCGCTCTGCGCATTCTGGCTGCCCCGGTTCTTGATATGTTGCGCCTCGTCGAGCACCACCAGCGAAAAAACGGCTTCCTGATAAAGCTCCGCGTCACGCCGCAAAATGGCGTAGGAGGTAACCAACAAATCATATCGGTTCCGGGTGGCAAATTTATCCACGCGGCCATCGCCGGTCAGATCGAGTATACGCAAATGGGGCACGAACCGTGCCGCTTCGCGCAGCCAGTTGGCGACGAGACTGGTCGGGCACACCACCAAGGCTGGTTCGGACGGAGCGGAAGCGCGCAGCCAGACGCAGAAGGCGAGCGCCTGGAGCGTCTTGCCCAGACCCATGTCGTCGGCCAGCAATCCGTGAAAATTCCGCTGCGCCAAACCGGCCAACCACTCGACACCCTGCGCCTGATAGGACCGCAGTTGGACTCGGAGCGCCGGATCGAGTTTGGCCAGCGCTTCCGGCGCGGGCGGAGCCGCCCCGTGATTTTCTCCCGCGCGAAAGCCCTCCGCCACCAGCGCCCCGGCCAGATAGGGCACGAAGGTCTTCGCGACTTGGATTTTTCCCGGCGCCTGCCTGACTGCGCAATCGGCCAGAACCTCGCGCATTTCGCTCCACGCTTCAGTTGGCGCCAGCAGCACCCGGTTGCCGGCGGTGCGCTTGTGACTTTGACCGGTTTGCAGCCAGCGCTCGATCTCGCCTGCTTCCAGCGCGACCGGTTTTCCGCGCACGAAAAGTTTCAGGTCGAGATTCAGCCAATCCTCGCCCGATCCCGGGCGCAGCGAGAATTCGGGTTCGGCAATATCGATTTCCCGCAGGGCGAGTTCGAGTCTCGGCCCAAAGCTGACCATCCAGGTCTGCCGCCAGCGCGGCAACGTGTTGGCCAGGAATCTCGCCACGTGCTGCTCCTGGATAAGGCTGAATCCGTGGCGCACGGGTTTGAAACCGGCGGCTTCGGCTTGCGCCAACGCCTCTTTTTCCGCAGCGAGATGACGCCGCTGTGCCGGCCGCGGGGTTTCTTTGCCCAGCGAAAATTCCCGGTCGCCGTAACGGGCGAGCAATTCCAGCGTCAAACCCTGCAAGGCGCCCTCCAGCCGCGCTTCAAAAATGGGCCGGGTCACTTCGGCTGAACCTTCCTCAATCGCCGGTTCTGGAATTGATGTGGAGGCGGCTTTGGCGGCTGGGGCCGCCGTTCCGACCTTGACGCTGCCGGATATTTTCGGCGGTTGCAGCAACGCAACGCCAACTGCCAGCGCGTGGGCGCAGACCCGTCCGCTGCGGCGCGATTCGATGCAATTGCAGCGCACTTCGACTCCCGCGACCCTTTCGGCCAGCGTAATCCCGGCTTCGTAGATTTTTTCCGCACCCTGAATCCTCCCGCGAAGGAGCGGTCCCTCGCGAATTGCTTCGAGAACTTTGCCCCGTTCGGCCAAAGCCCGCGCCTCCTTCAACACGGACCACCCGCCGATCTCGGCCAAAAGGCCCATGCTCAGTTCCACCGTTGCCATTCTTTCATTATGCCATGAACGGCAAGAAAGCGCCGCTGCTCTGTAGAAATTTCCTCTATTCAGATCCACCATCACTCGTCCCCAAGTGCTTCTTATCATGGCAAAGCGTCCACACTCCCTATTCGCGCCGTCACCCGGTGTGGAGTGGAGCTGCGTCGATCTCGATTCTTTTTTCCCAGCGATCGACCTTGAGATGAGGACATCATCCGTTCCATGGCGACGATCCCGCCCGGCGAAAGTCTTGTGCTGCCTACCGGATATCCGATTCCGCAGAAGCAGTTTCACCGCATGGTGTTGAGCTATACATGGAGCAAAGATGACGCGAAGAGATTCGGCTGCTGGGAAGGTTCTGTGGGCACTTTGGTCATCGGCCTACTTCTCAGTTCCGAATTAAATTCTGATAAATAGGTAGATGGGAAACAAAAAGAAAACGGCGCAGGGATGGAACCATGCGCCGCTTTTAGAAAGCGCCTGGGGTTACAAATCCAGGATCAAGAGCAACCCAAGCTGGCGCCGCAGTTCAGGCAGGTGGCGCAGGAGCCGGTATGCTTGATCTTGGAGGAACCGCATTCGGGGCAGGTGAGGCCGTCGCGGAAACGGATCACGAGTTCGCTTGAATCGGTCTCAATCGTCGCCCGGTTCAGCCGGTGTGGCGTGATATTGGGGGAATCTTCGCTCACCTGAAGGTCGGGAACCGGCTTATTGAGCGTTTTTTTTTCGATCTCCTGGATTTCCTTAATCGGGAGTTCTTGTTGCCCCGCGTTGGGATTGTTGGCCTCGCGATAGCCGGGGATGAACTGGTTACCCATCCAGCGGAAAATGTAATCGGGGATCGATTTTGCGTTGCGGATATCGGGGTTCTTGGTGAAGCCGCTCGGTTCAAAGCGGGTATGGGCAAATTTCTTGACCATCGCCTCGATGGGCACGCCATACTGCAGAGCGAGCGAGACGAGGGTACCGATGGTGTCCATCAGGCCGCCGATGGTGCTGCCCTCCTTGGCCATGGTGATGAAAAGCTCGCCGGGTTGCTTGTCATCGTCGAAGAGGCCAACCGTGAGATAACCCTCGTGGCCAGCGATGTCGAACTTGTGGGTGATCGAAATACGGGTGTCGCTCATCCGGCGGCGGACGGGCCGGGCCGGCGCGGGAGCGGGGGCGGGGGCGGCTTCGGCCTTTTCCGTAGTGCCCATGTCCTTGGTCTTTTTGACATTGAGCGGGGCGGAGCGCTTGGAACCGTCACGGTAAATGGCGACCGCCTTCAGCCCGAGTTTCCACGCCTCGATGTAGGTCTGCATGATGTCCTCCACCGTGGCCGAATTGGGCAGATTGACAGTTTTAGAGATCGCGCCGGAGAGGAACGGCTGAGCCGCGGCCATCATCTTGATGTGGGCGCGGTAGTGCAGGGAGCGTTCCCCCTGGGCCGGCCTGAAGGCGCAATCGAAAACTCCGGTGTGCCCGGCCTGGAGGTGAGGCGCGCCTTCGATGGTGTCGTTCTTGTCGATATAGTCGATGATTTCCGAAATCTGCCCGGCATTGTAGCCAAGTTCTTTGAGGGCGGTGGGAACGGTCTGGTTGACGATTTTGAGCATGCCGCCGCCGGCCAGAAGTTTGTACTTCACCAGGGCGATGTC
Source organism: Methylacidiphilales bacterium (assembly GCA_035508775.1). GTDB lineage: Bacteria > Verrucomicrobiota > Verrucomicrobiia > Methylacidiphilales > UBA1321 > JABDGH01. The sequence continues at coordinate 2,228 of DATJMI010000045.1, read as the reverse complement.
GGGCTCGATCCCCGTCGTGTCGCAATCCATCAGGAAGCCGATGGTGCCAGTCGGAGCCAGGACGGTAACCTGGGCATTGCGATAGCCGTGCTCGCGGCCTTTGGCGAGGGCCGCTTCCCACGCTTCGCTGGCCGCGCGGCGAAGATGGGCGGGAGCGGTGGAATCGATATCCGCGCAGGCTTTGAGGTGGCGCTCGATGACTTCAAGCATCGACTCGACATTATCGGGGGCGACGGTTTTCTCCACCCCGGCGCAACGGGAATCGTGATAACCCGGGAAAGGGCCGGTGGCGGCGGCGATCTCGGCGCTGACTTCGTAGGCGTGACCGGTCATGAGAGCGGTGATCGCCCCGGCCAGACCGCGGCCTTCGTCGGAATCATAGCCCTTGCCATAGCTCATGATGAGCGAGCCGAGATTGGCGTAACCGAGACCGAGCGTGCGGAAGATGTGGGAATTTTCCGCGATCTTGTCCGTGGGATAGCTGGCGTTGTCGACGACAATCTCCTGCGCGATGATGAAAACGCGCACGGCCGCCTTGAACCGGTCGGTGTCGAAGGAACCGTCCGTCTTTTTGAACTTCATCAGGTTGAGCGAGGCGAGATTGCAGGCGGTGTTGTTCAGGAAAAGATACTCGGAGCACGGGTTGGTCGAGTGCTGCCGGTCCGTTCCCTTGCAGGTATGCCAGCCGTGAATCGTATCGTCGAATTGCAGACCGGGGTCGCCGCAAATCCAGGTACCTTCGGATATCTTGCGCAGAAGTTCCTTGGCGCGCTTCTTCTCGCACGGCTTGCCTTCGCGGACGGTGCGGGTCCAGAATTCGCGGTCCTGGATGGCGGCGTCCATGAACTCGTCGCTGACCCGGACGGAAAGATTTTCATTCTGGTACATGATCGAACCGTAGGCGTCGCCGTTATAGGAGCCGTCGTAGCCCTGTTCGATAAGAGCCCACGCCTTCCTCTCCTCCTTTTGTTTCGCTTCGATGAATTCCTCAACGTCGGGATGCCAGTCCTTGAGCGTATTCATCTTGGCCGCGCGGCGGGTCTTGCCGCCGCTTTTGACCACGTTGGCAATCTGGTCGTAGACCTTGAGGAACGAAAGGGGGCCACTGGGACGTCCGCCGCCGCTCATTTTTTCGCGGGTGGAGCGGATGGTTGAGAGATCGGAACCGGTGCCGGAACCGAACTTGAAAAGCATCGCCTCGGAACGGGCCAGATCCATGATCGATTCCATGTTGTCGTCGACCGACTGAATGAAACAGGCGCTCCCCTGCGGGTATTCATACTGCGTCTGCGCGCGCTCCGTCTGGCCGGTGGCGCGATTGAAGAAGTAGTTGCCCCGGCCGCTCTCCTTGCCCACGCCGTACTGGTGGTAGAGGCCGACGTTGAACCAGACGGGCGAGTTGAAAGCGCCATGCTGGTTGACGCAAAGCCAGGTCAGTTCGTTATAAAAAGTCTCGGCGTCCTGCGCGGTCTTGAAGTAGCCGTCCTGAATGCCCCAGTTGGCGATGGTGCGGGTAACCCGGTGGACGAGTTGCTTGACGGAAGTCTCGCGCCCTCCCTGGGCGGGATCGGCGCCGTGGGCGATATCGCCGTAAAAATATTTCGAGACGGCGATCTTGGTGGCAAGGACACTCCAGCTCTTGGGAACCTCGACGTCTTCCTGCTTGAAGATCACCTTGCCCGAGTCATCCGTGATTTCGGCTGTGCGCTTGTCCCACTCGATTTCGTCAAAGGGATGGACACCGGGCTTGGAAAAGAGAGGTTGCAGGGTTAGGCCGTTCTTTTTGAAGATCGGCTTGCTGGTTTCACCAGCGACAACGGCGGCGGCATGTACACCAGCGGTAGTGGTGTCACTCACACTTCCCGTGGGGGTCTCAGATGGAATTTCGGTGATGCGGGAACGGGATTTGGACAGTGTAGCGTTTTTCATAGAGAGGGGAAAGGCTGGACTGGGAGGTTTGGCTCGACGAGCTATCCGGCAATCCAATTTCTACCGTATAAGGTAGCACGTCGCGGGGCCTACTACTACTGCTAGTGGTTTTTAACGTCAACGAAAATCGAAGAAATTTGCGTCTTTTTTGAAAATTGGATGGCAAATAGGTGGCAATGAGAGGGAGAAGGAGCATAATCTCTCATATTATATTTTTGTATTAATTGAATCAAGCATTTTTATTTGTGGAGTTAAAATTTGCCAATGGGCCTTTATTGACTATGAGGGCACGCTCCATC
>DATJMI010000044.1:0-4377 GCA_035508775.1 Methylacidiphilales bacterium | reverse complement strand
GTAGGAACGAATTAATCAAAGATGGGGACACCCGCCTTATTGTTGAGATATGCTTGACTGGTAGTCGCGCCGGGGCCCCTTTCTGCCCGCCGGCCCATTCTGACAGGTCCGTATCCGCATGCGTAAGCAGAACAAAGTGCCCAATGAAAACTCGCTGAGAAAAACCGGGCTGGTTGTAGATCAGTTTTTGGACGTAATCGAGTTGATGCGGAAATGTTACAAATTGGTCTTTTCCGAGACTGAGTCTGCTAAGATTCTGCAATCTCCCGGTACCGCTGGGGTGATTAGAGGAATCATTCAAAAGGCGATCGAGTGGCACGGCGCCGACTTTAGCTCTACTGCCCACCCGTTGCTCGATGAACTTGGACCAGGCGTTCTTGGCGAATCCGTAGAGACGTGGGGCCTTCCCCGCCAACGAGTTTCCCCGGCCTGGGTTGAGAAGGTCTTGCAGTACATGTTGTTGCTTGGTTTGCAAACGGTCCACCGGCTTCCGTCTCGTGACCCAAAGGACCCAAACGCACGCAAGCAACTGACGTCCTTGGCGCGTGCGTTATCGCGACTGACCGAGCGTATCGAGGCCGCACAAGTGAATCCAGAGGCGCATTGGCGGATCGATCAAGTCTTAGAGGCGCAGCCCGAGACTCCACGGATGTGGAAGGTATGTGAGGAGATGCGCGCCGCAGCCGAGGTGTTAAAATCTGCTGCCGAATGCAAGGTGAAGCGGACCCTCACCGATAGTCCCAATCCACAGGTTCGATGGGCGCTGTCGTTGATCTATTGGGTCGAAAACTGTACCGGTGCACCACATTACGCGGAGATGCAGACTCTTTTTGCGGCGGCTTTCGATGCTGCCGGTAAGGAGTGTCCGAAATGGGTCGACCGACTCGGCATCGAGATGCACGGGAAAAGAACACGTCGGAAAAAGTGGGTGCGAACGATTTCTTCATAACGCTGAATGTTTCCGAACGGCTCCTGCGCCATTAAAAATTAGGGGCGAAAAAAAACCACAGATTCTTAATCGACCTCGCGGCCATTGTCGCATACGCTGGGGCGTGGCGACGCGCGGCGGACAAAGGCCTGGAGCGGGTCGAAAACCCGTCGAATTCGACCTGGTCGAGCTCGAGAAATTGTGTTCGCTCCAATGCACCAACGAAGAACTTGCAGCGTGGTTCAACTGCTCGGTCCGGACCATCGAGCTTTACTCTAAGAAACCGGGATTTTCCGAAGTTATGACGCGCGGCCGCGCAAAAGGGCGGATCTCGGTGCGCAGGGCGCAAATGAAACTTCTAGAAGCCGGTAACGCCACGATGGGCGTTTGGCTCGGTAAACAATTGCTCGGTCAGCGTGATGTCACGCCCATCGAGCTGAGCGGCGCACAAGGAAACCCTCTTGAGATCTCGCTGGAGGTGATTGATGCCATCCTTACGGGAAAGAAAAAAAGTTGAAGCCTTTCGCCAGGCGATCAAAAACCCCATACAATTTACGGAGCTTTTGCTGAACCAGAGGATTTGGTTTAAGCAACAGGAAATTCTCGCGTCGATACTCCACTCCTACCGCACCGCGGTTAAGGCCTGTCATGCAAGCGGCAAGACCTTCATTGCCGCCGCGGCGGTCCTGTGGTGGATTACCACGCATCAGGAAGCCATAGCAGTAACGACTGCACCAACCTGGACGCAGGTCGAGCGGCTGCTGTGGGGCGAAATTCGCAGCCTGGTCGATCACGCCAGAATCCCGTACCCGAAACCATCGGCGACCTCCCTTCAGTTAAGTCCAGGACGATACGCGATGGGACTTTCCACCAACGAAGGTGTGCGCTTCCAGGGATTTCACGGAAATGTTTTGATCGTACTCGATGAAGCGCCCGGCGTTATGCCTGAGATCTATGAAGCGATCGAAGGCATCCGTGCAGGCGGAAACGTGCGCGTGTTAGCCCTGGGCAATCCGGTCATCGCAAGCGGGCCGTTCTATGATGCTTTTTCAGCAAGCCGGGAAGGATGGAATCTGATCACCATCTCCGCCTTTGATACGCCCAATCTGCAAGGCCTGAGCCTCGAAAATCTTCTGGCCATGTCCGAAAAAGAACTGGATGAGAATCCATTGCCTTACCTCACCACGCGTCGCTGGGTGCGAGAAAAGTATGCGGCGTGGGGTCGAGGGCACCCTCTCTGGGAATCGCGGGTGCTGGGGAATTTCCCGCTCGAGTCAGACGACGCGCTGCTCTCTCTGACGTGGCTAGAGCAGGCCAAACTTCGCACCGAAGGAGACGGTGAGCTCACTGCCGGTCTCGATGTCGCGGGACCGGGGGAAGACGAAACGGTACTATGCGTTCGGCGCGGACCGCGCATCATTCTGCTGCGGGCCTGGCCGAGCCACGATCCCCGTGGCGAGGTGGTGTCGGCGCTCCTGCCGTTCCAATCGCAGCTGAAGACCGTCAACGTGGATAGCGTGGGCATCGGATATTACATGGCAAAGCACTTGCAAGACCACAAGTTACCTGTTACCGAAGTCAACGTCGGCGAAGCGCCGCAAGATAAGGAAAAATACTTCAATCGAAAAGCCGAACTTTATTGGAAATTTCGCTTGCGGGCTGCCTCTGGCGATCTGGCCAACTTGAGCGATGAACGAACTATTGCGCAGTTGAGCGGCATTCGCTACTCCCACACCAGTCGCGGGCTGATCGTCATTGAGTCCAAGGAGGAGGCCCGCAAGCGAGGTGTAAAGTCACCGGATCGGGCTGAGGCGGTCATTCTCGCATTTAGCGATCTCGGTCCAAAGTATGGCGTTTTAGAGTTTTATCGCCAGGAGGCCGAAAAAATCGCTGCGGCAAACGCCAGTCGAAAAGTTCCGAGTCAATGTCCGCGGTGCGGTCAAAATTCGCTGGCTCCGCATGGTCAATACTGGCGCTGCTGGTCCTGTGGTTCCACCGGTGTGATGCAGCAGAAAAATGTTGTCTCATGTCCAAAGTGCGGATGCCAGGCGGTTGGGCGTATTCCCGGAGAGTGGCACTGCAATCAGTGTGGTCACCAATTTGGGGGAACCCAACGTCCGCTGATGGTGCCGAACCGCTGGGATTTGATTTAGACCCGCGAGTCAACGTTTCGAACGCAAGGAGAAATGAAATGAAAGTGACCATGTGGCCGTTAGAACAAATTTTGCCGTATGCCCGCAATGCGCGGCGAATTTCGGAGCGCGCGGTCGACAAGGTTGCAGCCTCCATTCGCGAATTCGGCTGGCGTCAACCGATAGTCGTTGATAAGGAGGGCGTCATTATTGTAGGGCATGTCCGTCGTCTGGCCGCGATTAAACTGGGATTGCGCGAGGCGCCGGTGCACGTTGCTGACAACCTGACGCCGGCGCAGGTGCGGGCGTTTCGTCTGCTGGATAACCGCAGCCATGAAGAGACCTTTTGGGATGAAGATCTGCTTGGGCTTGAGTTGCTGGATTTAAAAGGCATGGGAGTGGATCTGGATCTCACCGGATTCGAAATCGGCGAGATCGATGGTCTGCTGAGGCGTGCGGAAGGCCGACGAGGATTGACCGATCCGGATGCGGTTCCTGAGCTACCCGAACACCCGGTAAGTAAACGTGGAGACCTGTGGATCTTGGGCGAACACCGCCTGCTCTGCGGCGATGCCACGAGCCTGGGCGACGTTGAACGCGTTCTGGCGGATCAGCCGGCGGATATGGCGTTTACGGATCCGCCCTACAACGTAAATTATACGCAGCGTGCCCGTGGAGCAAGCAAAATCGTTAATGATAATCTCGGCTTGGCGTTTGAACAATTTCTCTTGAAGGCCTGCCGCAATCTTCTAAAGTGGACGGAAGGCGCCGTCTATATTTCAATGTCCTCTTCGGAGATCGACACGCTCAAGCGGGTATTTCAACAGGTGGGCGGGCACTGGTCCACATTTCTGATCTGGGCAAAGAATGCGTTCACATTGGGGCGCTCGGATTATCAGCGTCAATACGAGCCGATTCTCTACGGCTGGCGCGAAGGTACCAAGCGCTACTGGTGCGGCGCCCGGGATCAAGGCGACCTATGGCTTGTGAACAAACCGGTGGCAAACGATCTGCACCCAACGCAAAAGCCGGTTGAGCTGATTTCGAGGGCGATTCGGAACAGTAGCCGATCGGGCGATGCGATTCTCGATGCCTTCGCCGGTTCCGGCTCGACCTTAATCGCGTGCGAAGAATTAGGCCGGCGAGCCAGATTAATTGAAATCGATCCGAAGTATGTCGACACGGCGGTACGACGCTGGGAAGAGTTTACAGGAAACAAAGCGATCTTGGACGGTAATGGCAGAATGTTTAAGGACGTCGTGCCAGTTTGGACTTGTCCCCATTTTTGACACAACCAGGACGGGGTCCCGACCGTAG